>JAOUIA010000070.1 GCA_029884335.1 Betaproteobacteria bacterium | reverse complement strand
TTGGTTTCGGCGATGCGCCTGCGCGCCTCCTCGTCGTCGAACAATGCGGCGCCCGCGTGCTGCGCGAGCGCCGCCAGCGCCAGCGCGGCGAATCCGGTCTTCCAGCGTCGCGTCATCGCCCGGTCCGTCCGCGTGCCGCTATTCGCCGGAGTAGACGATGTCGCCGCGGCGGTTCTGCGCCCACGCCGCCTCGTCGTGGCCCGGATCGCGCGGCTTCTCCTTGCCGAAGCTCACCGTCTCGACCTGCGCGTCCTGTGCGCCTATCAGCGTCATCATTCGCTTGATCGCGTCGGCGCGGCGCTGGCCGAGCGCGATGTTGTACTCGCGCGAGCCGCGCTCGTCGGTGTTGCCCTGGACCGTCATGCGCGCGTTGCGGTTCTGCTGCAGGTAGCGCGCGTGCGCCTCGATCAGCGGGCGGAACTCGTCCTTGACCACGAAGCTGTCGAAGTCGAAGAACACGCTGCGCTTGGAGAGGACGCTGTTCGGGTCGCGCAGCGGGTTGGCCGCGCCCGCGCCGGGCGCGCCCGCGCCCGCGCCTGCTCCCGCCACGCCTCCGCTGCCCAGGCCGGACGTGGCCGCGCCGCCGGTGCCGGGCGCGCCGGCTGCGCTCTTGTCGTCGATGGGCGCTTCGGGCTGCGTCTGCTGCGTGGAGCAGCCGGCGAGGAAGACCGCGACGAACGCGGCGAAGACGAGTTTGCGCATGACACCTCCTGCGGGGGAAAGGGGTACGGCTCTCATTGCCTCGGCAGCGGGCCCCAGGCGGGCTCGCGCACGTCGGCAGCCGGTGAAGCGAGGCGCTGGCGCACGCGGCCGTCGATCGAGACGGCGGCGAGCACGCCGCGCCCGCCCTGCTCGTTGGCGTAGATCACCTGCTTGCCGTTGGGCGCGACGCTCGGGCTCTCGTCGAGCGGGCCCTGCGTCAGGACCTGCGTCTGGCGCGTCGCGAAGTCGAGCGCGGCGACCTGGAAGCGGCCGCCGTCGCGGCGGACGTACACCATGCCCTTGCCGTCCGGCAGCGGGCGCGGCGTGACGTTGTACGTGCCGTCGAACGTGACGCGCTCGACCGCGCCGCTGGCGACGTTCAGCCGGTAGATCTGCGGGCTGCCGCCGCGATCGGACGTGAACAGCAGCGAGCCGCCGTCGGGCGTGAAGTACGCCTCGGTGTCGATCGCGCCGCTCTGGGTGATGCGGCGCACGTCGCTGCCGTCGGCGTTCATCAGGTAGAGCTGCGAGCCGCCGTCGCGCGTGAGCGTCACCGCGAGCTTGCGCCCGTCGGGCGACCACGCCGGCGCGCTGTTGCTGCCGCGGAAGTTCGCCACCGCGATCCGCGCTCCGGTGGCGAGCGACTGCACGTAGACGACCGGCTTCTTGAGCTCGAACGAGACGTAGGCGATGCGCGTGCCGTCGGGCGACCAGCGCGGCGAGAGGAGCGGCTCGTTCGAGGCGACGATCTGCTGCGGGTCGTGGCCGTCGGCGTCGGCAACCAGCAGCGCATAGCGGTTGCCCTGCTTGGTGACGTAGGCGATGCGCGTCGAGAACACGCCGGCGTCGCCCGTCAGCGCCTGGTAGATGACGTCGGCGATGCGGTGCGCCGTCGCGCGGAACTGCGCCTGGCCCACCGTGTAGACCTGGCTTGCGAGCACCGTCGACTTGCCCGCGTCGACGAGCTGGAAGCGCACCTCGACGCGGCCGTCCGGATAGGGCCGCATCGTGCCGACGACGATCGCGTCGGCGCCGCGCGCGCGCCAGTCGGCCACGCGCACGTCCTCCGCGCGCGAGGGGCGCGGCATGCCAGCGTAGTCGACGAGACGGAAGAGGCCGGAGCGCGTGAGGTCGGCGCCGACGATCCCGGTGATGCCGAGCGGGAAGCCCGCCTCGCCCTCGAACGGCACGATCGCGATGGGGATCGTCGTGCCCGCTCCGCCGACGATCTCGATGGAGAGCTGGGCGCGCGCGGCCGCGAACGGCAGGAGCGCGACGAGGATGGCGAGAAGGGCGCGGTGCAGGGTTCGCATCGGGACGTGGCAATTATAACGATGTCATAACGCGAACGGGGTTGCCCGCGCCGCAGATGTCACTGCGGCCGCACCGTCGCCGCGAGCCCGAACGCTCCCGCGATGCGCGCAGCGACCTGCGCCGCCTCCTCGCGCGCCGCGTACGGGCCCACGACGACCCGCCACAGCCCGCCCGACTGCCGCACGCGCGGTTCGACCGCGGCGCTGGCCGTCTGGTTCTGCACGTGCGCGAGAAACGCCTGCGCGTTGGCGTAGTTCGCGAACGCCCCGAGCTGCACGACGAACCCTCCCGCGCCGCCGGCCTCCGCAACGACCGGGGCTTCCGGCACGGGGGTCGCCGCTGCGAGCGCCGGCAGCGGCGGCCCGGGCGCGACGTCGCCCGGCACGATCGCCTCGACTTCCACCTCACCGCTGCCGCGCTGCGCGATGCCCAGCCGGTGCGCGGCGGCGTAGGAGAGGTCGATCACCCTGCCGTGCAGGAACGGGCCGCGGTCGTTGACGCGCACGATGACGCTTCGCCCGTTCGCCGCGCTGGTCACGCGCGCGTACGAGGGCAGCGGCAGCGTCGGGTGCGCGGCGGTCATCGCGAACATGTCGTAGACCTCGCCGATCGAGGTCTTCTGGCCGTGGAACTTGCGCCCGTACCAGCTCGCGGTGCCGCGCTCGCGATACGGCCGCAGCGAGGTCGCCGGGACGTACTCTCGCCCCAGCACCGTGTAGGGGCGGTTGGCGAAGCGGTGCAGCGGCTCGAGGCGCGGCACGGCATCGGGGATCGCGTCGAGGTTCCCGGGGACGGCGAGCGGCGGGCCGTCGTCGCTGTAGTACTTCGACGAGGGCGGCGGGAGGGCCGGTGCAGCGGGGGCGGCGGGCTTCGGCGGGGGCGCCGCGCAGGCGGCGAGGACCAGAGCCAGCGCGGCTGCGAAGTGGCATTTCGACACGCGCCGAACTCTAGCATTCACATGCGTCGTCCCCGACATGCGCTTGTGTCGTCCCCGCGCAGGCGGGGACCCAGTGCCGTTCGTTGGAGAGACTCCGGGTTCCTGCCCCCCCGACTGCAATCCTCGGGGGCAGGCTTCGCGGGGACGACGAGAGCTATGCTGTACGGCATCGCCCTTCCCTGTTCCCTGTTCCCTGTTCCCTGTTCCCTGACTCCTGTGCTCGTCGAGACCTATCTCTTCGCGTGGAACCCGAAGCTGTGGGACTGGCCGGAGCTCGGGCGCGACCGGCGCAAGCTCGCCCGCCGAGGTTATCTCGACACCGGGTGGAACTCGGGGCGCGCGCGCAACATCGAGCCGGGCAGCCGCGCGTTCCTCGTGCGCCTCGGCGTCGAGCCGCGCGGCATCTTCGCCAGCGGAACGGTGATGACCGCCCCCGTCGAGCGGCTGCACTGGCAGGCGGACAAGGCGGCACTCGGGCGCACGCAGGGCCACCTCATGCTGCGGCTCGACTCGCTCTTCGCCGTGCCGCCGGTGCTTCTGGCCGATCTCGCGAAACCGCCGTTCGCGGGCTTCCGCTGGAGCGTGCGGCAGTCGGGCACGCGCGTTCCCGGCTCGCGCGCCGAGGCGCTCGAGGCGCTCTGGGCAAGGCGAATCCGGGCGCTGGACCGATGATCGACCGCCTCGCCGCCGACGCGGTGGTGCTCGTGCACCTCGCATTCGTCGTGTTCGTCGTCGCGGGGGCCCTGCTCGTCCTGCGCGACCGGAGGTGGGCGCTGCTGCACGTTCCCGCCGCGCTGTGGGGCGCCTACGCCGAGCTGACAGCCACGATCTGCCCGCTGACGCCGCTCGAGAACGCGCTGCGCCGCCGCGCGGGCGCCGCGGGCTACGAGGGCGGGTTCGTCGAGCACTACCTGATCCCGCTGATCTACCCGCCGGGACTCTCCCCGGTTCACCAGCGCTGGATCGGCGTCTTCGTGGTGGCGCTCAACGTCGCGCTCTACGCGTGGGCCTGGCGCCGCGCCAGAGGGCGGCGACACGCCAGCGGCGATTCGGCGTAGCATCGCTTACACGCATTCATCGAGAGGTGCCGCCATGACCGTATGCCCCATCGCCATCGCCGTCGGCTGCGCGCGCTGCCCGGTAGTGAAAGTCTGCCCGGTCAAGACCATCATCGGCGACGCGAAGCCCGCCGAGCCGCCGGACACCGTTAAGCGCAACCCGGGCGGCAAGGGCAAGGCGAAGTGAGGAGGCTGCTCTGCGGACTCGCGCTGGTCGCGGCGGCCTCCGTCGCACCGGCGCAGTCCCCCCCGGCGCAGTCCACTACGCCGCAGCCCTCCTCGCCGCAGCCCAGCGTCGACCCCAAGGCCCACCCGGCGCTCTCCTCGATGCTCGCCGCGCTGCAGAACGGCAGCGAGGCGTCGCGCTACTGCGCGCAGACCGGCGGGCTGTACCTCGAAGCCGACGCGCTGGTTCGCAAGAACATGACCGAGCGCGACGTCGTCGAGGCGCTGGTCGCGCAGGGCAAGGGCCGGCTCGGCTCGCCGGAAACCGCCCGCCTGCGCCAACTCGCATCCGGGGTCACGCAGATGGCGGTCGGCTTCAAGGCCCTGCACGCGGAGAGCGCCGCGGTCGCCTACACGCAGACCTGCCTCGCCTCGACGCGCTCGGCTCCCGGCACGCGCGACCAGGTGCAGCTGAACGAGCGCTACACCGACGCGCTCGCCTGCGACAAGCGCTTCCAGCCGGGCTCGCTCGAAGGCAAGGAGTGCATCGCCAAGGCGTTCCGCTACCGCTGATGCGCTTCCGCGGCCGCCCGGGACGGCGGGCGATAGAATCGAGGGCAACGAAGCGAGGCGGGCCGCTCCCGGTCGCGCCTGCGCCGGTTCATCGGGGGAACGCATGACTCGCGCAGCGATCACCGGTTGGGGCAAGTGCATGCCCCCGGCCGTCCTCACCAACGCGGACCTCGCGACGTTCCTCGACACGGACGATGCCTGGATCACCCAGCGCACAGGGATCCAGCAGCGGCGCATCTCCCACGTCCTCGGCTCGGAGCTCTCCTACGTCGCCGCGAAGCGCGCGCTGGCGTGCGCGGGGCTCGCCGCGAAGGACCTCGATCTCGTCGTCTACGGCAGCTGCAGCTCCGAGGAGGTCGTGCCGAACACCGCGTCGGCCGTGCAGTACCGGCTGGGCGCGTGGAATGCGGGCGCGATGGACGTGAACACCGCGTGCACCAGCTTCCTCTACGGGCTGTCGACGGCGAACGGGCTGATCCGCGCCGGCTCGGTGCGCAATGCGCTGGTCGTCGGCGTGGAGAACATCTCGCCGTTCATGGACTGGGACAACCGCGGCGTGGCCGTGCTGTTCGGCGACGGCTGCGCGGCGGTCGTGCTGCAGGCGACCGGCGACGGCGACGACACGGGGCTCGTCGCGGACAAGCTGGGCTGCTACGCCGACTCGCGGCAGATCCTGCGCGTGCGCGGCCACGGCACCACCTACTCGAACCGCGAGGTGACCTACGGCGACACGGCGTGGGACTTCGACGGCCAGGAGATCTTCAAGCGCGCGGTGC
Organism: Betaproteobacteria bacterium; assembly: GCA_029884335.1. GTDB lineage: Bacteria > Pseudomonadota > Gammaproteobacteria > Burkholderiales > Casimicrobiaceae > VBCG01. The sequence goes on along the minus strand of JAOUIA010000070.1, from coordinate 12,442 downwards.
ACGGCATGGGCTCGGCGGCGGCCGACGTGCTCGCGCGCGCGGGCGTCACGCCGGACGACGTGCACCTGTGCGTGCCGCACCAGGCCAACCTGCGCATCATCGAGTTCGTCGCCAAGCGCGCGGGCATCCCGATGGAGCGCGTGTTCCTCACCGTGCGGAAGTACGGCAACATGTCCTCGGCGACGGTGCCGGTCGCGCTCGTCGAGGCGTTGGAGGAAGGGCGCGTCGCGCCGCGCTCGCTGCTGCTGATGCCTGCGTTCGGCGCGGGCCTCACGTTCTGCGCGCACCTCGTGCGCTTCGGCGAGCGCGTCACGCCGATCGACACCGTCGACGTCGAGCTGCCGCCCTGCGACAAGACCGCGCTGCAGCTGGTCAACGAGCTCCGCGCGCTCAAGAAGAACCGCAGCCGCTCGGCGAAGGGGCTCGCGGGGCCGATCTTCCCGGAGACGCAAGCCGTGCTGGCCGGGTCGACCGCGGTGGCCTAGCAATAAGTAGGGTCAGACTCGACTTTCCCGCACTGCCCGGTAGTGGCGAGGATCGGGCGCCCCTGGAAACTCGTAGAAAAGTAGGGTCAGACTCGACTTTCCGAGTCGCCAGACGTTAGCGCGGCGCGGTTGTCCCGGGAAAGTCGAGTCTGACCCTACTTTTCTAGGAGTGGACGAGCTTGCGGTGCGCCTGCACGCTCATCAGGATGCCGATCCCGATGAACAGTGACAGGAGCGCGGTGCCGCCGTAGGACACGAATGGCAGCGGCACCCCGACGACGGGCAGCACGCCGCTCACCATGCCCATGTTGACGAAGGCGTAGGTGAAGAACATCAGCGTGATCGATCCGGCCATCAGACGGCCGAAGAGCGTCGAGGCGTTGGTGGCGATCATCATGCCGCGGCCGATCAGCATGACGTAGAGGACGATCAGCACGACGTTGCCGATCAGCCCGAACTCCTCGCCGTAGACCGCGAAGATGAAGTCCGTGTGGCGCTCGGGCAGGAAGTCGAGGTGCGTCTGCGTCCCGTTGAGCCAGCCCTTGCCGACGACGCCGCCCGAGCCGATCGCGATCGACGCCTGCGAGCTGTGGTAGCCCGCGCCCAGCGGGTCCTGCGACGGGTCGATGAACGTGAGGATGCGGCGGCGCTGGTAGTCGTGCAGCAGGTTCCACAGGAACGGCGCAGCCGCGCCGGCGGCCGCGGTCAGCCCGACGATGATCTTCCACGACAGCCCGGCGAGGTAGAGCACGTAGAAGCCCGAAGCGGTCAGCAGCAGCGCGGTGCCGAGGTCCGGCTGGCGCTTGACCAGCCACGCGGGGATGGCGATCAGCGCGGCGGCGACGGCGAAGTCCTTCCAGCCGATGCGCCCCTCGAACTTCTGGAAGTACCAGGCGAGCATCAGCGGCAGCGCGATCTTCATGAGCTCGGAGGGCTGGATCCGCGTGAACCCGAGCGACAGCCAGCGCCGCGACCCGTTGACGACGACGCCGAACAGCGCCACGCCGACCAGCAGCACCACGCCAAGCGCGTAGAGCGGCACCGCGGTGCGCGCGATCGTCTGCGGCGGGACGTTCGCGACGACCCACATCGCGGCGAGCGCCACGGCGAGGCTGGCGAGCTGGTTCGTGACGCGCGCCGCGCTCTGGTCGGCGGCGGAGAACAGCGTGACCACGCCGACGGCGACGATCGCCATCGCGATCCCGAACAGGAACCGGTCGATGGGCCGGGCGACGAACTCCCAGACGCGCGCGAGCAGGTCCATCGCTCAGTCCGCCGACCGCCGGGGCAAGAGCGCTTCCTGCATGGCGCCGCTAGTCACTCTCGTCCTCCGGGTCGCCGCCGGGCGCGACGGGCGCCGGCCCGGCCAGGGGATCGCCGAGCAGGAAGTAGTCGAACACGCGCCGAGCGATCGGCGCCGCCGACTGCGCGCCGAAGCCGCCGTTCTCGACGAGAACCGCGAGCGCGATGCGCGGCGCGTCGGCGGGGGCGTAGGCGACGTACCAGGCGTGGTCGCGCAGGCGTTCGTCGATCTTGCTCGCTTCGTACTTCTCGCCCTTGAGCGAGAACACCTGCGCGGTCCCGGTCTTGCCGCCCGCGACGTACTTCGCCCCGGCGAACGCGCGGGTTCCCGTGCCTTCCTTGTTGACGCCGACCATCGCCTCGCGGACCAGGGCGAGGTGCTCGGGCTTCACCGCCAGCGTGCGGGCCGGCTCCGCGGCGACCTGCCGCACTTCGCCGGTGCGCACGTCCTCCACCTGCTTGACGATGTGCGGGCGGAACGCGACGCCGTTGTTCGCGACGATCGCCACGGCGTGCGCCTGCTGCACCGGCGTGAACGCGGTGTAGCCCTGCCCGATGCCCGCCGAGATCGAGTCGCCGAGGTACCACTTGCGGTGGTCGTCGCGGTAGTTCCTGCCGGCGAAGCGCTTCCGCTTCCAGTCGCGCGACGGCAGCACGCCGGGCTGCTCGCCGTCGATGTCGATGCCGGTCAGGCCGCCGAAGCCCAGCGTCGACATGAACGCGTGCGTGTCGTCGATGTCGGTCTCGGAGGCGAGCACGTAGTAGTAGGTGTCGCAGGAGACGACGATCGACTTGTGCATGTCGACCATGCCGTGGCCGCCCGGCTTGTCGTCGCGGAAACGGTGCGAGTGGCCGGGAATCTGGAAGTAGCCGGGGTCGGAGATCGACTGCGTCGGCGTGCGCTTGCCAGAGGTCAGCGCGCCGAGCGCGAGGAACGGCTTGATCGTCGAGCCCGGCGGATAGGCGCCGCGCAGCGGGCGATTGAGCAGCGGCTTGTCCGGCGACTCGTTCAGTTCCTTCCAGCTCGCGGGGTCGATGCCGTCGACGAACAGGTTCGGATCGAAGCCGGGCTTGCTGACGAACGCGAGCACCTCGCCGGTGCCGGGATCGAGCGCGACGAGCGCGCCGCGGCGCTCGCCGAACGCGGCCTCGGCGGCCTGCTGCAGCTTGATGTCGATCGACAGCCGCAGGTTGTTGCCCGCCACCGGGGAGGAGCGCGACAGCGTGCGCACCGCGCGCCCGCCGGCGTCGACCTCCACCTCCTCCACGCCGGTCGTGCCGTGCAGCTCGCGCTCGTACGAGTACTCGACGCCGAGCTTGCCGATGTAGTCGGTGCCCTTGTAGTTCGCCGTGGCCTCCCACTCGGCGATCTTCTCGAGGTCCTTGTCGTTGATGCGCCCGATGTGCCCGAGGAAGTGCGAGCCGACCTCGCCGAACGGGTAGTGCCGGAACAGCCGCGCCTTGATCTCGACGCCGGGGAAGCGGTAGCGGTTGACCGCGAAGCGGGCGACCTCCTCGTCGGTGAGCTTCGTGCGCAGCGGCAGGCTCTCGAAGTTCTTCGACTCCTCGAGCAGCTTGCGGAAGCGCTTGCGGTCGCGCGGGGTCACGTCGACCAGCTCGGCGAGCGCGTCGATCGTCGCGTCGAGGTCGCGCACGCGCGACGGCTGGATCTCCAGCGTGTACGCCGAGTGGCTCTGCGCGAGCACCACCCCGTTGCGGTCGGTGATGACGCCGCGGTTGGGCGCGATCGGCACCACGGCGATGCGGTTCGACTCGGCGAGCGTCTCGTAGTGGCCGTGCCGGTAGACCTGCAGGTAGACGAAGCGCGCGATCAGGCCGCCGAACGCGACGATCACCGCGAGGCCGGCGATGGCGAGCCGCCGCTTGAACAGGAACAGGTCCCGCTCGGCGTTGCGCACGACGTGGCCGTCGAACCCGCCGAGCGAGTCGCGCCCCCTGCGCCGGTTGCCGAACAGCTTCCTCATCTCCCGTCGCCGCTCCTCACAGGCTGGCCGACGTTCGCACCGGCCGCTGCGGCAGCTGCAGGAGCACCGACAGGGGCGGCCACAGCAGCGCGCCGACCAGCGCGGGCGCGAAGTACGTCCAGCGCGGCAGCGGCGCGCCGCCGACGACGCGCACCAGCAGCACCAGCGCCGCGCAGAACGCGAGCAGCACCGCCACCTGCGCCGCCTGCTGCCACAGCGGGAAGCGCAGCACCCGGCGGCGGAAGTACTCGGCGGCGTAGGCGAGCACAGCGTACGCCAGCGCGTGCTGGCCGAACAGCGTCGCGTCGCCGACGTCCATCGCGAGCCCCATCAGCCACGCCACCCCCACCCCGACGTGGCGCGGCGCCTGGATGCACCAGTAGAGGATGGCCAGCGCGAGGAAGTCGGGGCGCAGCGTCAGCGCGTAGCCCGACAGCGGCAGCAGGTTGAGCGCGAGCGCGGCGAGAAGCGTCGCGGCGACGAACCAGCCCTTGACCGGCCGCAGGACCTCGTTGGGGTCGGCCGGCGAGAACTGCGGGATGCGGATCGCCATCGCCCTCGTCAGCCTCCGCGGCGCAGCCGCGAGCGGCCCGCCTTCTTCTCGCCCTCGGCGCTCGCCGGCTCCTCCGGCCGCGCCGGCAGCTCGGCGGACGGGCCGAGGACGAGCAACTGCTCGCTGCGGTCGACGCCGGCCACCGGCGCAAGCGCGATGCGCGCGAAGATCTGGCCGGTGTCGCGCTCGACCGCGGCGACCCTCGCCACCGCCAGCCCCGGCGGGTAGGTGCCGTCGAGGCCCGAGGTCACCAGCAGGTCGCCCACGCGCACGTCGGCGGAGGGCGGCATGAAGCGCAGTTCCGGCGCACGGCCCGCGCCGCTGCCGGCCATCACCCCGCGCGCGCCGCCGCGCTCGATCTTCACCGGGATCACGTGGTCCTTGTCCGTGACCAGCGTGACCTCCGCCATGTAGGGGAACACGCGCGTCACCTGGCCGACGATGCCGTCCGCGTCGACGACCGCCGCTCCCGGCGCCACGCCCGCGTCGCGCCCCTTGTCGACGACGAGCTTCTGCGTGAACGCGTCGCGGCCCGTGTAGAGCACCTGCACGGCGAGCGCGGCGCCGCCGAAGCGCGTGCGGATGTCGAGCAGCGCCTTCAGCCGCTCGTTCTCGGACCGCGTCGTCGCCACGCCCTGCGCGGCCGCGCCGACCTCGGCGAGCCGCGCTTTCAGCGCGTCGTTCTCCGCGGCGAGCTCGCGCTTGGACGCGAAGTAAGCGGCCACCGAGGCGGCCGCCTGTCCCGGCAGCGTCATCGCGCGCTGCACCGGGTAGAGCGCCACGCCGACGACCTGGCGCACCTGCTCGAGGTAGCGGAAGCGCGTGTCGAGGAACATGAGCGCGATCGACAGCAGGGCGAAGAACACGAGCCGCGCCGCCGGCGAGGGCCCGCGGTGGAAGAAGTCGGGCGTGTCGGCAGGAAGGGTGGGCACGGGGGAGGCGGGAGGAGCGGTGCGGGGCGGGGGGCGGGTTCGCCTCTACCTGCGTCCTGCGCGGCGCATGGCGTCAGGAACGCTCACCCCTCTTCCCCCTCCCGTCGCCGCAAGCGCGCCGTGCGGCCACTAGTCCGAAGTGAAGATCGTGGACAGCTTGTCCATGTTCTCCAGCGCCTTGCCGCAACCGCGCACCACGCAGGTCAGCGGGTCGTCGGCGACGATCACCGGCAGGCCGGTCTCCTCCATCAGCAGCCGGTCGACGTCGCGCAGCAGCGCGCCGCCGCCGGTCAGCACCATGCCGCGCTCGGCGATGTCGGCGCCGAGCTCGGGGGGCGTGCGCTCGAGCGCGCTCTTCACCGCCGAGACGATGCTGTTGAGCGGGTCGTTCAGCGCCTCGAGGATCTCGTTGGAAGAGACGGTGAAGCTGCGCGGGATGCCCTCGGCGAGGTTGCGCCCCTTCACTTCCATTTCCTTGACTTCCGAGCCGGGGAACGCGCTGCCGATCGTCTTCTTGATCATCTCGGCGGTCGTCTCCCCGATCAGCATGCCGTAGTTGCGGCGGATGTAGTTGACGATCGCCTCGTCGAACTTGTCGCCGCCCACGCGCACGCTGCCCGAGTACACCATGCCGCCGAGCGAGATCACGCCGACCTCGGTGGTGCCGCCGCCGATGTCGACGACCATCGAGCCCGTCGCGTCCGAGATCGGCAGGTCGGCGCCGATCGCCGCGGCCATCGGCTCCTCGATCAGGTACACCTTCGACGCGCCCGCGCCGAGCGCGGACTCGCGGATCGCGCGGCGCTCGACCTGCGTCGAGCCGCACGGCACGCAGATGATGATGCGCGGGCTCGGGCTGAACAGCCGCGAGTCGAGCACCTTCTTGATGAACTGCTTCAGCATCTGCTCGGTGACGGTGAAGTCGGCGATGACGCCGTCCTTCATCGGTCGGATCGCGGTGATGTTGCCCGGCGTGCGGCCGAGCATCTGCTTCGCCGCCAGCCCGACCTCCTGGATCACCTTCTTGCCGTTCGGCCCGCCTTCCTGGCGGATGGCGACCACCGAAGGCTCGTTCAGCACGATGCCTTTGCCGCGCACGTAGATCAGCGTGTTCGCGGTGCCGAGGTCGATCGCGAGGTCGCTGGAGAAGTAGCCCTTGAAGAACTCGAACATGAGGTTGGACGCGGGCGCTTGCTTCCGCTCGACACCCCGGGGATCGGGGGCGCGGCACTCCCGGAATAGCCGGCTATGATACTCTAGGATTTTCCGCTTTCGCCTTGAAAAGCCACGCAAAATCGCGGTCGGACGGGCGGCGCCTCCGGCCCGCCCGCCGCGTGGACGAGGCGCAGCAACCCGGGGTCGGATCCGCCGGGCTGCCTGCCCGACCGATCCGAACCCGCCCATGACGCTCTCGCTCGCCGACGTCGCGCGCATCGCCGACCTCGCCCGCCTCGACGTCACCGCCGAGGAAGCGGCCGACGTGCACGGCAAGCTCGCGGCGATCTTCGGCCTGATCGACCAGCTCGCCGCGGTCGACACCACCGGGGTGGCGCCGCTCGCCCACCCCCTCGAGTGCTTCGCGCCGCTGCGCGAGGACGCGGTGAGCGAGCGCGACGAGCGCGAGCTGTTCCAGTCGGCCGCGCCAGCCGTCGAGGACGGCCTCTACCTCGTGCCGCGCGTCGTGGAATAGGGCCGGTTCGCGCGATGGCCGACCCGCTAGCCACCGTCGCCGGCCTCGCCGCGCAGCTCGCCGCGCGAGCAATCTCGTCGGTCGAGGCCACGCGCGCGGCGCTCGACCGCATCGCCGCGCTCGACCACTCGCTCAACAGCTTCGTCACCGTCGACGGCGACGGCGCGCTGGCCGCCGCCGGGGCCGCGGACGACGCGCGCGCGAAGGGCGAAGCGGGACCGCTCGCCGGCATCCCGATCGCGCACAAGGACGTGCTGATGACGGCCGGGCTGCCGACGACCTGCGGCTCGCGCATGCTGGCGAACTTCGTCGCGCCCTACGACGCGCACGTCGTCGGGCGCCTGAAGCGCGCGGGCACGGTGCTCGTCGGCAAGACGAACATGGACGAGTTCGCGATGGGCTCGTCGAACGAGAACAGCCACTTCGGCCCGGTGCGCAACCCCTGGAACCCGGCGCTCGTGCCGGGAGGCAGCTCGGGCGGGTCGGCGGCCGCGGTCGCCGCGCGCCTCGTGCCCGCGGCGACGGGCACCGACACCGGCGGCTCGATCCGCCAGCCGGCCTCCTACACCGGGATCACCGGCCTCAAGCCGACCTACGGCCGCTGCTCCCGCTACGGGCTCGTCGCGTTCGCGTCCTCGCTCGACACGCCCGGCGTGTTCGCGCGGACCGCGGAGGACTGCGCGCTGCTGCTCGCGGCGATGGCCGGGCGCGACGCTCGCGACTCGACGTCGATGGACCGGCCGGTCGACGACTACGCCGGCGCGCTCGCCAAGCCCGCGGACGATCCGGCGCGCCCGCTCGCGGGCCTGCGCGTGGGCTTGCCGGCGGAGTTCCTCGGCGAAGGCGTCGACGCGGAGGTCGCGCGCGCCGTGGAGGCCGCCATCGCCGAGCTGCGACGCCTCGGCGCGACGACGGTGCCGGTCGCGCTGCCGCGCATCGGTCTGTGCGTGCCGGTCTACTACGTGATCGCGCCCGCCGAGGCCTCGTCGAACCTGTCGCGCTTCGACGGGGTGCGCTACGGCCACCGTGCGGCGGAGTACCGCGACCTCGCCGACATGTACCGGCGCTCGCGCGCCGAGGGCTTCGGGCCCGAGGTGAAGCGCCGCATCCTCGTGGGCACCTACGTGCTCTCGCACGGCTATTACGACGCCTATTACCTCAAGGCGCAGCAGGTGCGCCGGCTCGTCGCCGACGACTTCCGCGCCGCGTTCGCGCAGTGCGACGTGATCGCGGGCCCCACCGCGCCCACTGCCGCGTTCCCCATAGGCGCGCAGGCCGACGACCCGGTGCAGATGTACCTGAACGACATCTTCACGATCCCCGCGAACCTCGCCGGGATTCCCGCCGTGTCGATTCCCTGCGGGTTCACAGGCGACGGGCGGCCGATCGGCCTGCAGCTTCACGGGCCCGCGTTCGCCGAGGCGCGGCTCCTCGCGGTCGCGCACCGCTTCCAGCAGGCGACCGACTGGCACGAGCGCGCGCCGGCGCTCTGACGCGGCGCTACAATCGCGCCGCAGGCCGCACGCGACGGCCGCCCCGGAGGAGTCCGCCATGCCGAAGCATCGCGCGCTGCGCGCATCGCTGTGCCTGGCCGCCCTCGCGCTCTGCGCGCAGGCCGCGGCCGAGACCGTCACCGTCGTCACGTCGTTCCCCAAGGAGCTCACCGCGGCCTACAAGAAGGCCTTCGAGGCGAAGTTCCCGAACGACAAGCTGGAGATCCTGAACAAGAACACCGCCGCGGGGATCGCGTTCGTGCGCGAGCAGCCCGTGGGCAGCCGTCCCGAGGTGTTCTGGGCCTCCGCGCCCGACGCCTTCGAGGTGCTGTCGTCGTCGAAGCTGCTGCAGAAGGCCGACGCCGCCAATCCCGCGGTGCCCGCGAAGATCGGCAGCTACCCGATCAACGACCCGGAGGGCATGTACTACGGGCAGGCGCTCGCCGGCTACGGGATCATGTGGAACACGCGCTACCTCGCGGCGAACAAGCTGCCCGAGCCGCGCGAGTGGGCCGACCTCGCGAAGCCCGAGTACCACGGCCACGTCGCGATCAGCAGCCCGTCGCGCTCGGGAACGACGCACCTCACCGTCGAGACGATCCTGCAGGGCGAGGGCTGGCAGAAGGGCTGGGCGCAGATCCTCGCCATCACCGGCAACTGCGCGGCGATCACCGAGCGCAGCTTCGGCGTGCCCGACGGTGTCGCCAACGGCCAGTACGGCATCGGGCTCGTGATCGACTTCTTCGGGCTGGCCGCGAGGAACTCCGGCATGCCGGTGGAGTTCGTCTATCCGTCGGTGACCGCGATCGTGCCGGCGAACATCGCGCTCGTCGCCGGATCGAAGGCGCCGGAGGCGGGCAAGCGCTTCATCCAGTTCGCGCTCTCCGACGAAGGCCAGCAGCTGTTGCTCGACAAGCAGATCAGCCGCCTGCCGGTGCTGCCCGCGACCTACGCCAAGGCGCCGGCCGGCTACCCGAACCCGTTCACCGGCAAGATCCAGGCGAAGGTGAACTTCGACTCCAACCTCTCCGAGTCGCGCTACTTCGTCGTGCTCGCGCTGTTCGACCAGATGGTCACGTTCCGGCACAAGGAGCTCGCGGCGGCGACGAAGGCGATCCACGACGCGCAGCGGCGCCTCGGCGGCAAGCCGAGCCGTGAGCTCGACGAGGCGCGCCGGCTCGTGCTCACGCCGCCGATCGACGAGAAGCAGGCCTCGGACAAGACGCTCGAGACGACGTTCAAGGCCGACAAGAAGGACGCCGAGGCGAGCCGACGGCGCGCGCAGGTCGAGGAGGAGTGGGGTACCCGGGCGAAGGCGAACTACGCGAAGGCGATCGAGCTCGCGAACGCCGCCAAGTGACGCCGTGAGGTGCTCACGGCGTCATCCCCGCGCAGGTAGGGATCCAGCCGCCGGTTGCCGTCATCCCCGCGCAGGCGGGGATCCAGCCGCGGGTTGCCGTCATCCCCGCGCAGGCGGGGATCCAGCGTCTTCTCTGACCGCCGAAAGACCCTGGGTTCCCGCTTTCGCGGGAACGACGCCAGCTGCGGCGCTCGCGCAGACGACGCCAGCTGCGGCGCTCGCGGGAACGACGCCAGCTGCTGCCTTCGCGGGAACGACGACTTGAACACGGCCGCCGCGCCCGCCGCGCCGGTCCACGCCCCCTCCGGCGCGTGGCTCGTCGCGCTCCCCGTCGCGCTGTTCATCGCCGTGCTGCTGCTGTGGCCGGTGGCCACGGTGCTCTACGCCGCGCTGGCCGACGGCCACGGCGGCCTCACGTTCGCGCACGTCGAAGCCTTCTTCTCGCTGTCGATCATGCGCGAGGCGTTCGGCAACAGCCTCGCGGTGTCGTTCGGCGCGGTGGTGCTGGCCGCGCTGATAGCCGTGCCGCTCGCCTACCTGACGGTGCGCTTCGAGTTCCGCGGCGCCGCGATCGTGCAGACGCTCGGCGTGCTGCCGCTGGTCATGCCGCCCTTCGTCGGCGCGGTGGCGATGCAGCTCCTGTTCGGCCGCAACGGCTCGGTCAACCTGCTGCTCAACGACGCCTTCGGCTTCCGCATCCCGTTCATGGAAGGCCTCTACGGCGTGATCTTCGTCGAGGGACTGCACTACTTCCCGTTCATCCTGCTGAACCTCGTCGCGGCGATGCGCAACGTCGATAGTGCGATGGAAGAGGCTGCACAGAACCTCGGCTGCCACGGCTTCCGGCTGTTCCGCCGCGTCGTCTTTCCGCTCGCGCTGCCCGGCTTCGTCGCCGGGGCGTCGCTCGTCTTCGTGAAGGTGTTCGACGACCTCGGCACGCCGCTGGTGCTCAACGTCACCAACATGCTGGCGCCGCAGGCCTACCTGCGGATCACTTCGGTCGGCGTCGAGGACCCGATCGGCTACGTGATCGCCGCGCTCATGGTCGTCGCCTCGATCGCCGCCCTGGCGCTGGCCGCGCGCATCACGCGCGGACGCGACTTCGCCACGCTCACCCGTGGCGGCGGCGCGACGCGCAGGCGCAGGCTCGCCGGCTGGCGCGCGGTCGCGGCCTACGCGTGGGTGCTGCTCGTGCTCGCGCTCGTGCTCTCGCCGCACCTCGGCATCCTGCTGCTCTCGGTGTCGCGCGTGTGGAGCTTCTCGGTGCTGCCGGAAGGCTTCACGCTCGCCCACTACGGCGTCGTGCTCACCGACTCCGCCGGCATGATCGGCAACACGCTGCTTTACTGCTCGCTCGCCGCGCTGATCGACGTCGCGCTGGGCGTGGCGATCGCGTGGCTCGTGCTGCGCACCTCGCTGCCGGGCCGGCGGTGGCTCGACTGGGGCGCCTCCGCCGCGCTGGCGATCCCCGGCATCGTGCTCGCCATCGGGTATCTGCGCGCGTTCCGCGGCATGGAGCTGCCGTTCGGCTGGGGCGCGTTCACCGCGAGCTGGGTCGCCATCATGCTCGCCTACTCGGTGCGGCGCCTGCCGTACGCGGTGCGCGCGTGCGTCGCCGCGCTCGAGCAGGTGCACGCATCGCTGGAGGAGGCTGCGCAGAGCCTCGGGGCGAGCCGCTGGCGCACGGTGCGTCGCGTCGTCGTGCCGCTGATGGCCGGCGGCATCCTCGCCGGCTTCGTGACGAGCTTCATCACCGCGGCGGTCGAGCTGTCGGCGACGATCCTGCTCGTCACGCGCGAGTCGCAGGCGCCGCTCTCCTACGGCATCTATCTCTACAACCAGAGCATCGCGACGCGCGGGCCCGCCGCGGCGCTGGGCGTGATCGCGGTCGTCATCGTGGCGCTCGGCACGTTCGCCTCGCACCGGCTGCTCGAGCGGCGCAGCAACGTGGAGGCCGCCAACCCGTGAACGCCACCGCCGCCGGCATCGCCATCGAGCGCGTCTGCCTGTCCTATGGCGCGGAAGCCGTCCTGCGCGAGGTCTCGCTCGACATCCGTCCGGGCGAGTTCTTCGCGCTGCTCGGGCCTTCCGGTTCGGGCAAGTCCACGCTGTTGCGCCTCATCGCCGGGTTCAATCGCGCGCAGTCCGGGCGGGTGCTGATCGGCGGCGTCGACGTGGCGCCTCTGCCGCCGTGGCAGCGCGACGTCGGCATGGTGTTCCAGAACTATGCGCTGTGGCCGCACCTCACGGTGGCGCAGAACGTCGCGTTCGGGCTGGAGGAGCGGCGCTGGCCGCGGGCGCGGATCGACGCGCGCGTGCGCGAGATGCTCGACCTCGTCGGCCTCGCGCCGTTCGCCGCACGCCGACCGTCGCAGCTCTCCGGCGGCCAGCAGCAGCGCGTGGCCATCGCGCGCACGCTGGCGATCGCGCCGCGCGTGCTGCTGCTCGACGAGCCGCTGTCGAACCTCGACGCCAAGCTGCGCGCGTCCACCGGGCTCGAGCTCAAGCGCCTGCAACGCCGGCTCGGCGTCACGACGGTGTTCGTCACGCACGACCAGCAGGAGGCGATGACGATCGCCGACCGCATCGCGGTGCTCGACCGCGGCGCGATCCAGCAGGCCGGCACGCCGCGCGAGCTCTAC
>JAOUIA010000069.1 GCA_029884335.1 Betaproteobacteria bacterium | reverse complement strand
CCTGCGCATCGGTGAGGCCCGTGGTCGGGTCGATGGCGACCTTGTGGATCTGCTCGGGGTGCTTCGCCGCGACCTCCTCGATGTCCATGCCGCCTTCCGAGCTCGCCATCAGCGTGACGCGCTGCGCGGCGCGGTCGACGACCATGCCAACGTAGAGCTCCTTGGCGATGTTCGCGCCCTCCTCGATCAGCAGGCGCCGCACCTTCTGCCCGCCGGGGCCGGTCTGGTGGGTGACGAGCTGCATCCCGAGGATCTGCCCCGCGAGCTTCTCGACCTCGTCGAGCGAGCGCGCGAGCTTGACGCCGCCGCCCTTGCCGCGGCCGCCGGCGTGGATCTGCGCCTTCACGACCCACACGGGGCCGCCGAGCTCCTTCGCCGCCTTGGTCGCCTCTGCCACGGTGAACGCGGGAATCCCGCGCGGCACCGGCACGCCGTACTTGCGGAACAGCTCCTTGCCCTGGTACTCGTGGATCTTCACGTCGTCTCCCTCTCCTTCGCGTCGGGCGCGTCGGCGTCTTCCCCCGGCCCGCGGTGCCACTTCGGGTAGTAGCGGCGCACCGCGGCGCCGTGCGTGTCGAGCGCGTGGCAGCGGTCGAGCTGGTAGGGCTTGTGGTCGCCCGAGTCCTCGCGCTGCAGCCCGGCGAACGTCTGCACCGCGGCCGTCGGCAGGTTGGCGAGCAGCTCGGTGATGTGCGTGCACCCCTGCACGCCGCCCATTCCCGCGTAGAGCGCCTTGCGGAATCCCGCGAACAGCGACGTGCCGACAAGCGCCGCGTAGGCGTCGTCGTGGTCGGCGCAGTAGGGCGGGTACGGCGTGGCGTCGCTGTGCGTCTCGATGGCGCGGATCACGCCCTTGAGGTCGATCGTCACGCGCACGTGGATGTCGTGCACCGGCTCGCCCGCGCGACGCACGCCGGACAGCAGCACGCAGTCGCGGTCCTTGACGTCGTGCAGCGAGGCGTCGATGTCGAACAGCCCGTCCTCGCGCAGGTGGCCCTCGTAGCGCACGGTGCGCGTGTGCAGGCGTTGGCGCGGCGACGGGGGCGAAAGCGGCATGGGGGAAACCGGAGGGGCGGGCGCGGCCCGCGCGTGACGAGGGCTACAATCGCAGCAAAACCAACATTTTAGGCGCGTGGGCCGGTTCCGGGCAACCCGCGCTTAACCCGGAGGAGCGCCATGCCATTCGTCGTCGCCCTCGACCAGGGCACCACCTCGTCGCGCGCGATCGTGTTCGACCACGCCGGACGCGCGGTGGCGAACGCCCAGGCCGAGTTCCGCCAGATCTTCCCGCAGCCCGGCTGGGTCGAGCACGACCCCGCCGAGATCTGGGCCTCGCAGGCCGGCGTGCTGCACGCAGCGCTCGCCAAGGCCGGCATCGGCGCGCGCGACCTCGCCGCCATCGGCATCACCAACCAGCGCGAGACGGCGGTGCTGTGGGAGCGGGGCACCGGCCGTCCGGTGCACAACGCGATCGTCTGGCAGGACCGGCGCACCGCCGGCATCTGCGACGAGCTGCGCGAGCAGGGCCTGGCGCCGATGATCGCGGCGAAGACGGGGCTGGTCGTCGACGCGTACTTCTCGGGAACGAAGCTCAAGTGGCTGCTCGACAACGTGCCGGGCGCGCGCGCGCGCGCCGAGCGCGGCGAGCTTGCGTTCGGCACGGTCGACTCGTGGCTGGTCTGGAACCTGACCGGCGGCGACGCGCACGTCACCGACGCGTCCAACGCCAGCCGCACGATGCTCTACGACATCCACCGCGGCGACTGGGACGACGCGCTGTGCGAGCTGCTCGACGTGCCCCGGGCGGTGCTGCCGCGCGTCGTCGCCTCGTCGGGCGTGTGCGCGACGGCGAGCGTCGAGGGCGCAGAGGTGCCGATCGCCGGCATCGCGGGCGACCAGCAGGCGGCGCTGTTCGGGCAGGCCTGCCACGCGCCGGGCCTCGCGAAGAACACCTACGGCACCGGCTGCTTCCTGCTGATGAACACGGGCGGCAAGGCGGTCGCCTCGCACAACAACCTGCTCACGACGGTGGCGTGGCGGCGCGACGGGGCGACCCAGTACGCGCTGGAAGGGAGCGTGTTCATCGGCGGCGCGGTGGTGCAGTGGCTGCGCGACGGGCTGAGGATCATCCGCCACGCCGCCGACGTCGAGCCGCTGGCGCTCACCGTCCCCGACAACGGCGGCGTCTACTTCGTGCCGGCGTTCGCCGGGCTGGGCGCGCCGCACTGGGACGCGTACGCGCGCGGGTCGCTGTTCGGGCTGACGCGCGGCGCGACCGGCGGGCACCTCGCCCGCGCGGCGCTCGAGTCGATCGCCTACCAGAGCGCCGACGTGCTCCACGCGATGGAGAAGGACGCCGGCATCACGCTCGCCGAGTTGCGCGTCGACGGCGGCGCGACGGCGAGCAACCTGCTCATGCAGTTCCAGGCCGACCTGCTCGGCGTGCCTGTCGTGCGGCCGAAGGTGCACGAGACGACGGCGCTCGGCGCGGCGTACCTGGCCGGGCTCGCCGTCGGCTTCTGGAAGTCCGCCGACGACGTCAAGGCGAAATGGCAGGTCGACCGCGTCTTCGAGCCCGCGATGCCCCGCGAGCGCGCCGCGCAGCTGCAAGGCGAGTGGCAGCGCGCGGTCGAGCGCGCGAAGGGGTGGGCGCAGGGATGAGGCGAGCGGCTCGCCGTCACCGTCCGCGCCAGATCGACATGCCGTAGGGCGAGAGCTTGATCGGCAGGTGGACGTGCTCCTCGGGGTCGACGATGGCGAAGCGGAACGTGCCGACCTCGAGGAACGCCGGGTTGCCGACGTCGACGTGCTGCGCGCGGTACCACGCGCCGATCGCGAACTCGACGTCGTAGGTGCCGGCGTTGATGCCGGTGCCGTGGTTCATCGGGTGGCGCAGCACGCCGTCCTCGGCGATCACCGCATGCCCGACGTGGCGCCGCGCGTCGCGCATGCGCTCGTAGACGTCGACGCGCATGCCCGCGGCGGGCACCCCGCGCGTGACGTCGACGACGTGGATCGAGATGCCGGGCACGGTCAGTTGAGCTTCGCGCCCGACGCCTTGACCGCCGGCCCCCACGCGGAGACCTGCTGCTGCACGAAGGCGGTGAACTCCTCCGGCGACATGCGTCCCGGCGCGATGCCGAAGTCCTCGAGCGACTTGGTGAGACGCGGGTCGGCGAGCGCGGCCTGGGCCGCCTTGTTCAGCGCATCGACGACCGGCCGCGGCATCCCCGCGGGCCCCGAGATGCCGAAGAAGTTGTCGGCGACGAGCTTCGGGTAGCCGGACTCGCCCACCGTGGGAACCTCGGGCGCCATCGCGTTGCGCTTGTCGGACGTCACCGCCAGCAGCTTGAGCTTGCCTGACTTCTGGTACTGCACGTTCTGCGGCAGCGTGTCGATGGCGAACAGGATCGTGCCGCCGAGGAGGTCGTTGTGCATCGGCCCCGAGCCGCGGTAGCCGACGTGCGCGAGCTCGATGCCCGCCTGCGCCTTGAACAGCTCGCCGACGATGTGGCCGATCGAGCCGATGCCGCCGCTGCCGTAGTTGATCGGCCCCTTCTGCTGCTTCGCCCACGCCACGAACTCGGAGAGCGTCTTCGCCGGCACCGACGGGTGGACCACGAACACGTTGGGCACGGAGCCGATGTACGCGACGTGCGTGAAGCTCTTCACGGGGTCGTAGGGCATCGGGTCGAGCATGAACGGCGACAGGCTGATCGGCGCGGTGTTCGACAGCATGAGCGTGTAGCCGTCGGGCGCCGCGCGGGCGACCTCGGCGCCCCCGATCGTTGCGCCCGCGCCCGGCTTGTTGTCGACGACGAACGATTGGCCGAGCTTCTCGGCGAGCAGCGGCGCGATCTGCCGCGCCACCACGTCGCTCGACCCGCCCGGCGGAAACGTGACGACGACGCGCACCGGCTTCGCAGGCCACGCCTGCCCGGCCGCATGCCCCGCAATGGTTGCCGCCGCAAGGCAAGCCAGCCCCGCGCTGATCCAGGTCTTCCTCATGACGCCCCTCCTCCACAGGACTGCCGAAATCCTAGCGCAGCGGCCGGCCGGTGCCAATGCGATTGCCGAAAGCGCGGCAGGTTATGATCCGGCCGATGGCCACGCACTCCACCGGCTGGCGCACGCCCGCGGTCGTCCTCGCCTGCGCCGGCCTGGTGATGGCCATCGCCTTCGGCCTGCGCCACGGCTTCGGGCTGTTCCTGCAGCCGATGAGCGCCGACATGGGCTGGGGCCGCGAGACGTTCGCGCTGGCGATGGCCGTGCAGAACCTCGTGTGGGGCGCGACGCAGCCGTTCGCCGGGATGTTCGCCGACAAGTACGGCACGGCGCGGGTCGTCGTCGCCGGCGCGCTGCTCTACGTGCTGGGCCTGTTCACGATGGCGCACGCGGCCACGCCGACGATGCTGATCCTCACCGCCGGCGTGCTGATCGGCGCCGGGCTCTCTGGGCTCACGTTCAGCGTGATGGCCGGCGTGCTCGGGCGCAGCTTCCCTCCGGAGAAGCGCAGCATGGCGCTCGGTCTGTCGGCCGCGATGGGCTCGTTCGGGCAGTTCGCGATGCTGCCGGCGACGCAGTTCCTGCTGTCGTCGCTGGGCTGGTTCGGCGCGCTCGTCGCAATGAGCGCGATCGGGCTGGCGATGGTGCCACTCGCCTCCGCGCTGGTCGAGAAGCGCGCAACCCAGTCGCACGCGTTCCAGCAGTCGGCGCGCGAGGCGATGCGCGAGGCGCTCGGCCACCGCGGCTACGTGCTGCTCACGCTCGGCTTCTTCGTGTGCGGCTTCCAGGTCGTCTTCGTCGGCGTGCACCTGCCCGCCTACCTCGCCGACAAGGGCATGCCGGCGCACGTCGCCGTCACCGCGCTCGCGCTCGTCGGCCTGTTCAACGTGGTCGGCACCTACACGACGGGGCGGCTGGGGAGCGTCGTGCCCAAGCGCTACATCCTCTCGGCGATCTATTTCGGCCGCTCGGTGGTCTTCGCGGTGTTCCTGTGGCTGCCGCTGTCGCCGTGGTCGGTCTACGCGTTCGCGATCGCGCTGGGCCTGCTGTGGCTGTCCACGGTGCCGCCGACCAACGCGATCGTCGCGCAGGTGTTCGGCGTGCGCTACCTCGCGATGCTCGCCGGCTTCACGTTCTTCAGCCACCAGATCGGCAGCTTCCTCGGGGCGTGGCTCGGCGGCAGGCTGTTCGACTCGCTGGGGAGCTACGACGTGGTCTGGTCCCTCGCGATCGCGCTCGGCGTGGCGGCGGGCCTCGTCAACCTGCCGATCGACGAGCGCGAGATCAAGCGGCCGCTCGCGCGCCCGGCCTGATCAGACCGCCTCGAAGCGGCCGCTCCTCTCGGAGCGGAACAGCGCGTCGATGACGCGCATGCCGAGGATCGCGTCGTCCACGCCATAGGGCAGCGCGATCTCGCCGCGCACCGCGCGCGAGAACGCCTCGCCCTGCAGCTCGTACTGGTCGGACGGCGCGATCGCGATCGGGCGCACGCCCGCGCCGTCGAGCGAGCTGCAGTCGTCGACGTCGATCGTCGTCGCCGCGCCCTGCGGCGCGTTGACCGGGATGCGGACCTCGATGCGCCCCTTGTCGCCGACGAGCTGCAGGCGCTGGAAGCGCGCGCACTGGGTGGATACCGTGAAGTCGAGGTGGCGCCCATCGCCGAAGTCCACCAGCGCGCTGGTGAGCCGGTCGGTGCCGAACCCCGGGTCGCGGTCGATCAGCGCGACGGCGCGCGACGGCTCGGCCTCGAAGAAGTAGCGGCCCGCGGTGATCGGGTAGCAGCCGATGTCGTAGAGCCCGCCGCCGCCCACGTCGGCGCGGTTGCGGATGTTGGCCGCGTCGAGGTTGTTGTACGAGAAGAACATCTGGATCGCGCGCAGGCGGCCGACGGCGCCCTCGCGCAGGAGCTCGCGCGCGCGCTGCCACTGCGGGTGGAAGCGCACCATGAACGCCTCCATCACCAGCACCCTGCCCTGCGTGGCGCGCAGCGCCTCGGCCTCGGCGGCGGTGAGCGCGATCGGCTTCTCGCACAGCACGTGCTTGCCGGCGGCGGCCGCCGCCAGCGTCATCGGGACGTGCAGGTGGTTGGGCAGCGGGTTGTAGACCGCCTCGATCTCGGGATCGGCGAGCAGCGCCTCGTAGGAACCGTGCGCGACGGGGATGCCGAGCGCATCGGCCGCGGCCCGCGCTTTCCCGGCGTCGCGCGAGGCGATCGCGCGGAGCTCGCACCACGCGCTCTTCTTCATCCCCGGCAGCACGCGCTCCAGCCCGATCTTCGCGGTGCTGAGGATGCCCCAGCGGACGGGCTTCACGGCCACGGGTGCCCCTTCACGTGCCCGAAGGGTCGATCAGGTCGACGGCGTCGGTGATGATCGTGTCCACACCCCAGCCGGCCAGCTCGCGCGCCCGCCCCGGGTCGTTCACCGTCCAGACGAGGACGGCGAGCCCCGCGGCGTGCGCCCGATCGAGGATGGCGCGATCGAGCAGCGCGTCGTCGATGTCGAGCGCGCGGGCGTCGAGCTCGCGGCATTGCGCGAGCCAGTCGCCAAGAGGCGCCTCGCACAGCAGCGCCCGCGGCAGCTCCGGCGCAGCGTCGCGCGAGGCAGCCAGCGCGACCACGGAGAACGACGAGAGCAGCGGCGGCGGATTCGCGCCTCGCCACAGCGCCGCGGCGTCGATCGCAACCGCCGCCCCCGTCTCGCGCTCGCGGCCGGGCACAGGCTTGATCTCGACGTTCACGCACGTCGCGTTCGCGCGGCAGAAGCGCGCCAGCGCGGCCAGCGACGCCGGCGGCTCGCCTGCGTACGGCAGCGAGTGCCACGCGCCCGCGTCGGCGAGCGCGAGCTCGCGCCACGCCTGCGCGTCCGCACGCCCGCGCAGGGACGTCGTGCGGTCGAGCGTGCTGTCGTGCAGCAGGAATGGCACGCCGTCGGCCGAGAGCTTCGCGTCGACCTCGACCATCCGGTAGCCGTGCGCGTGGCCCAGCCGGACGGCGGCGAGCGTGTTCTCCGGCGCGAGCTTGCCCCCGCCGCGGTGCGCGCAGTAGCGCGGGTAGGGCCAGGGCGTCATCGCGCGCTGCGCCCCTCACCCCCGGCCCCTCTCCTGCGGTGCGGGAGTCGGGAGCAAGGACTCCCCTCGCCCGCCGCCACGCGGGAGAGGGGCCGGGGGTGAGGGCTATCGCTCCCCTCGCCCGCCGCCAGGCGGGAGAGGGGCCGGGGGTGAGGGGAAGCGGTCACGGCAGCCGCGCGCCCGTCTGCGCGTCGAAGAGGAACACGTGGCCCGGCCCGACGCGGAAGTGCATCGTCGAGCCGATGGCGGGCTGCACGCCGTGCGGCAGCCGCGCGAGCACCGTGTGAGGCCCGTGCGCGAGATGGACCAGCATGTCGGCGCCCAGCATCTCGACCATCTCGACCTGTCCGGCAAGCATCGCCTGCGCCTGCTCGCAGGGCAGCAGGTGCTCCGGCCGCACGCCGACCGTCACGCTGCGGCCGCCCTCGGCCGCCGTGCGCGCCGAGGCGCCCACGCTGCCGCCGTGCTCGAGCGCGATGTGCGAAGGCGCGTCGACGCGGCCCGGGACGAAGTTCATCGACGGCGAGCCGATGAAGCCGGCGACGAACTGCGTGGCGGGGTCCTCGTAGACCTCCATCGGCGTGCCGACCTGCTCCGCGCGGCCCGCGTTCATCACGATCATGCGGTGCGCGAGCGTCATCGCCTCGACCTGGTCGTGCGTCACGTACAGCGACGTCGTGCCGAGCCGGCGGTGCAGCTTCTGGATCTCGAAGCGCATCTGCACGCGCAGCTTGGCGTCGAGGTTGGACAGCGGCTCGTCGAACAGGAACACGGCCGGCTCGCGCACGATCGCGCGGCCCATGGCCACGCGCTGGCGCTGCCCGCCGGAGAGCTGGCGCGGCCGCCGCTCGAGCAGCGGCTCGAGCTCGAGGATGCCGGCGGCGCGCTTGACGCGCTCGTCGACGTCCGTCTTCGCGAGGCCGCGGATCTTGAGCCCGTAGGCCATGTTCTCGTACACGCTCATGTGCGGGTAGAGCGCGTAGTTCTGGAACACCATCGCAATGTCGCGGTCCTTCGGCTCGAGCTGGTTGACCACGCGCCCGCCGATCGTGATCTCGCCGTCGGTGATCACCTCGAGCCCCGCCACCATGCGCAGCAAAGTCGACTTGCCGCAGCCGGACGGGCCGACGATGACGACGAACTCGCCGTCGCGGACGTCGACCGAGACGCCGTGGATCACCGCGAGCGCGCCGAAGCTCTTGCGGACGTTGCGGAAGGTCAGCTCGGCCATCGTGAGGTCACTTCTCCGTGTCCACCAGTCCCTTGACGAACCACTTCTGCATCAGGATCACCACCACCGCCGGCGGCAGCATCGCCATCATCGCGGTCGCCATCACGAGGTGCCACTCGACGGAGGCCTCGCCGCCGCCGGCGATCATGCGCTTGATGCCGATCACGACGGTGTAGTAGTCCTCCTGGGTCGTGACGATCAGCGGCCACAGGTACTGGTTCCAGCCGTAGATGAACTGGATCACGAACAGCGCCGCCATGCTCGTCTTCGACATCGGGACGACGACGTCCCAGAAGAAGCGCATCGGCCCGGCGCCGTCGATGCGCGCGGCCTCGGCGAGCTCGT
Source organism: Betaproteobacteria bacterium (assembly GCA_029884335.1). GTDB lineage: Bacteria > Pseudomonadota > Gammaproteobacteria > Burkholderiales > Casimicrobiaceae > VBCG01. The sequence continues at coordinate 9,486 of JAOUIA010000069.1, read as the reverse complement.
CGGGGATCGTGAGGAAGAACTGGCGGAACAGGAAGGTCGCGGTCGCCGACGCGATCAGCGGCAGCGTGAGCCCGGCGTAGCTGTCCAGCATCGACAGGTCGGAGACGATCTTGTAGGTAGGCAGGATGCGCACCTCGACGGGCAGCATCAGCGTCACGAAGATCATCCAGAAGAAGAACATCCGCAGCGGGAAGCGGAAATAGACGATCGCGAACGCCGAGACGAGCGAGATCGCTATCTTGCCGATCGCGATGACCAGCGCCGAGACCAGGCTGTTGAACATCATCGTGCGCACCGGCGCCGCGGAGTTGCCCGCCCCGTGCAGCCACGCCTCCTTGTAGTTCTCGAGGAGGTGGGGCCCCGGCACGAGCGTCATCGGCGCCGCCAGCACCTCCTCGGCGGTGATCGTCGAGGCCACGAAAGTCACGTAGACCGGGAACGCGATCACCGCCACGCCGAGCAGCAGCACGGCGTGGGTGATGAAGTCGAGGAGGGGGCGTCTTTCGACCAAGGCGAACTACGTGATCGACGGTCAGGGTGCAGAGTGCAGGACGCGGGTCATTCTGCAGGACGTGGGCGCGCGCACGCGAACCACCAACCACCAGCCACCGATCACGCCTTTCATCAGTACTGCACCTTCCGCTCGATCCACTTGAACTGCAGCACGGTGAGCCCGATGACGATCGCCATCAGCACCACCGACTGCGCCGCCGAGCTGCCGAGGTCGAGCGCCTTGAAGCCGTCCTTGTAGACCTTGTAGACGAGGATCTCGGTCGCCTGCCCCGGCCCGCCGCCGGTGGCGGCGTCGATGATCGCGAAGGTGTTGAAGAACGCAAAGACGATGTTCACCACCAGCAGGAAGAACGTCGTCGGCGACAGCAGCGGGAAGACGATCGTCCAGAAGCGCCGACCGGGGCCCGCGCCGTCGATCGCGGCCGCCTCGATCAGCGACTTCGGGATCGACTGCAGCCCGGCCAGGAAGAACAGGAAGTTGTAGGAGATCTGGTTCCACACCGCGGCGACGACCACGAGGACCATCGCGTCGTTGCCGTCGAGCAGCGGGTCCCAGCCGATGCCCAGGCCCTTGATCCAGTGCGCGACGACGCCCAGCGTCGGGTTGAAGAGGAACAGCCACAGCACGGCGGCCACCGCGTGCGCCACCGCATAGGGCCAGATCAGCAGCGTCTTGTAGACGCCCGCGCCGCGCACGACGCGGTCGGCGAACACGGCGAGCACCAGCGAGATCGCCAGCCCGAAGCCGGCGACGAGCACCGAGAAGATCGCGGTGACGCGGAACGAGGCGAGGTAGTGCTCGTCGGCGAACAGCGTCGCGAAGTTCTCCAGGCCGATGAACTCGGTGCTGGTGCCGAACGGGTCCTCCTGCAGCAGCGACTGCCATATCGCCTGCCCGGCGGGCAGGAAGAAGAACACGATCGTGATCGCGAGCTGCGGCGCGACCAGCAGGTACGGCAGCCACCGCGACCGGAAGACGACGCGCTTTTCCACGGGGACTCGCGCGCGAAGGCCCGGCGCGCCGCCGGGCCTCCGCCGTGTCCGAGTCAGCTCACTCCTTCGTGGTCTTCTGGAATCGGCGCAGCATCTCGTTGCCGCGCTTCACCGAGTTGTCGAGCGCGGTCTTCGCGTCCTGCTTGCCCGCGAGCATGTTCTCGAACTCCTCCTGGAACATGTCGCGGATCTGGACGAAGCTGCCGAAGCGAAGGCCCTTCGAGTTGGCGGTCGGCGGCTTGTTCAGCATCTGGCGCACCGACACGTCGGTCCCCGGGTTCTTTTCGTAGAAGCCGGCATTCTTGGTCAGGTCGTAGGCGACCGGCGTGATCGGCAGGTAGCCGGTCGTCTGGTGCCACTGCGCCTGCCGCGCGGGGTTGGCGAGGTAGGTGAAGAACTTCGCCACCCCCTTGTACTCGTTGGGCTTCTTGCCCGACATCACCCACAGCGACGCGCCGCCGATGATCGAGTTCTGCGGCGCGCCCGCGACGTCCGCGTAGTACGGCATGAAGGCCACGCCGTACTTGAACTTCGCGTTGCGGTTGATGTTCGCCTGCGCCGCCGACGAGCTCGTCAGCATCGCGCACTCGCCGCTGTAGAACTTCGCCTCGGCCTGGTTGGTGCGACCGCCGTAGGTGAAGTAGCCCTTGCCGGCCCACTCCTTCAGGTTGTTCCAGTGCCGCACGTGCAGCGGCGAGTTGATCTGGAACACCGTGTCGAGGCCGGCCATGCCGTTTTCCCTCGTGGCGATCGGCACGTTGTGCCACGCGCTGAAGTTCTCGACGTGGACCCACGACGGCCAGCCCGTCGTGTACGCGCACTGCGACGTGCCGGAGGTCTTGATCCTGGCGGCCGCGGCCATGACCTCGGGCCAGGTCGCCGGCGCGCGGTTCGGGTCGATGCCCGCCTTCTCGAACATGTCCTTGTTGTAGTAGAAGACCGCCGTCGAGCTGTTGAACGGGAACGACAGCATCTGCCCCTTGCTGGTCGTGTAGTAGCCGGCGACCGACGGGATGTACGCCTTCGGGTCGAACTTCTCGCCGGCGCCGGTCATCACCTGCTGGACCGGCACGATCGCGCCCTTCGCCCCCATCATCGTCGCGGTGCCGACCTCGAACACCTGCAGGATGTGCGGCGCGTTGCCGGCGCGGAACGCGGCGATCGCGGCGGCCATCGACTCGGGATAGGCGCCCTTGTACACCGGGACGACCTTGTAGTCCTTCTGGCTCTCGTTGAAGCCCTTGGCGAAATCGTTGACACGGTCGTTGAGCGCACCGGTCATCGAGTGCCACCACTGGATCTCGACCTGGGCCTGCGCGCCGGCGGCGAAGGCGAACAGCGCGCCGGCAACGGCGAGGCGCACGACGCGGATGCTGTGACGGTTCATGGACTCTCCTCGGGGATCTGCGATGTCGGCCGGGCGGAAGCGCCCTGCCACGCTGTGGGTGACCGCGATTCTAGGCCAATTGCGCGGGGGGTCACAATCGGCCCTCAATCGGCGTGCCCGGGCTGCGGGGCAGCCGCCGGAACGGGGTGCAAGTCGCGGCTGCGCTCGCCCGCGGCCAGCAGCGTGTAGGCGGTCGGCACCACGAACAGCGTGAGGACCGTCCCCAGCGCCATGCCGCCGACGATGACCCAGCCGATCTGCGTGCGCGACTCCGCCCCGGCGCCCGTGGCCACCGCGAGCGGCAACGCGCCCAGCACCATGGCGCCGGTGGTCATCATGATGGGCCGCAGCCGGAGCGTCGCCGATTCGAGCACCGCCGGCAGCAGCGCCTCGCCGCGGTCGCGCAGCTGGTTGGCGAACTCGACGATCAGGATGCCGTGCTTGGTGATGAGGCCGACCAGCGTGATCAGGCCCACCTGGCTGTAGATGTTGAGCGTCCCGCCCGCCAGCCACAGCGCCAGCAGCGCGCCGGTCATCGACAGCGGCACCGACAGCATGATGACGAACGGGTGCACGAAGCTCTCGAACTGCGCCGAGAGCACGAGGTAGATGAACAGCAGCGCCAGCACGAACGTGAAGTAGATCTCCGAGCCCGACTTGCGGAACTCGCGCGACTGGCCGTCGACGTCGGTCTGCGCGGTCGCCGGCAGCGAGCGCTTCGCCGCCTCGTCCATCGCCTTGAGCGCCTCGTCGATGGCGTAGCCCGGCGCCAGCGTCCCCGTCACCCGGACCGAGCGCAGGCGGTTGAAGTGGTTGAGCGACTGCGGCGCCACGCCTTCCTTGACGTCGACGATGTTGGCGAGCTGCACCATCTCGCCGCCGCGGCCGCGCACGAAGATGTCGCTGATGTCGGCCGGCGTGCTGCGGTCGAACGCCGCCACCTGCACGATCACGTCGTACTGCTCGCCGTCGCGCTTGAAGCGCGTGACCTGCCGCCCCCCCAGCATCGTCTCCAGCGTGCGGCCGACGGTGTCCACGTTCACGCCGACGTCGGCGAGCTTGTCGCGGTTGATCTGCACGCGCACTTCGGGCGTATTCAGGCGCAGGTCCGTCTGCAGGTTCTGCACGCCGGGATACTTGCGCGCCTCCTCGAGGAAGCGGTCGACGATGCGCGACAGCTCGGCGTAGGGCACCTGCGACATGATCACGACGTCGACCGGCGTCGAGCGGAAGCCCTGGCCCAGCGACGGCGGGTTGATGGGGAACGCCAGGACGCCTGGCAGCGCCATGAACTTCGGCCGCAGCTCGTCGGCGATCTTCTGCGCCTTCTTCTCGCGCTCCTCCCAGGCCTTGAGCCGCAGGATGGCGTTGCCGTCCACCACCGTCGGGAACCCCGCGAACGCCGTGTAGGCCGCGGCCTCCGTCACCTCGGAATACATCCTCTCGATCGGCACCAGCTGCGCCGACGTGTACTGCGGCGTCGAGCCTTGCGGCGCGGAGACGATGCCGAACACCACGCCGCGGTCCTCGATCGGCGCGAGCTCGCTCTTCAGCGTCGTGAACAGCCACGCGCCGGCGCCGAGGATGGCGAGCCACACCAGGACGACGATCCAGCGGTGGCGCAGCGAGCGCAGCAGCAGCGCCCGGTAGGCCTGCGTCTGCCAGGCGATGAACGCCTCGATCCTGTTGTAGATCCACGAGTGCTTCGCCTGGTGGCGCAGCAGCTGCGAGCACATCATCGGCGTGAGCGTCAGCGCGACGAACCCGGAGACCAGCACCGCGCCGGCGAGCGCCAGCGCGAACTCGATGAACAGCCGTCCGGTGCGCCCGGTGGCGAAGCCCAGCGGCGCGAACACCGCGGTGAGCGTGAGCGTCATCGCCACGATGGCGAAGCCGATTTCGCGCGAGCCGCGGATCGCAGCCTCCTTCGGCCTGGTCCCCGACTCGATGTGCCGGAAGATGTTCTCCAGCATCACGATCGCGTCGTCGACGACGAGCCCGATCGCCAGCACCATGGCGAGCAGCGTCAGCGTGTTGATGGTGAAGCCGAACGCGTACATCAGCGCGAACGCGCCGACCAGCGACACCGGGATGGTGACGATCGGGATGAGCGTGGCGCGCAGGCTGCGCAGGAAGAAGAAGATGACCAGCACGACGAGGGCGATCGCCTCGCCGATCGTGGTGAACACCGACTTGATCGAGCGGTCGATGAACAGCGACGTGTCGTAGGCGACGATGAGCTTCATCCCCGGCGGCAGCGTCTCGTTGATCTTCTCGACCTCGGCGCGGATGCCCCGCGACAGATCGAGGGGGTTCGCCACGGCCTGCTTGATCACGCCGACGTTGATCGACGGCTGGCCGTTGAAGCGGCTGATCGTGCGCTCGTCGATCGCGCCCACGGCCACCGTGCCGAGGTCGCGCACGCGTACCGGGTAGCCGCCGACGTTGGCCACGACGATGCCGGCGAACTGCTCGGGCGTCGTGAGGTCGGTCTCGGCGACGACGGTGAACTCGCGCGACGTCGACTCGATGCGCCCCGCGGGAATCTCGGCGTTCTGGCGGCGGATCGCGTCCTCGACGTCCTGCACGGTGAGCCGGTAGCCGGCCAGCCGCGTGCGGTCGAGGTTGACGCGCATCGACGTCTGCCGCTCACCGAAGATGCGCACGTCGGCAGCACCCGGCTGCACCGACAGCCGCGGCTTCACGTAGCGCGCGACGTAGTCGGAAGCCTCGAGCGGGGACAGGCTCCCGGCCTGCACCGCGATGTAGATGATCGGCTGCGAGTCGGACTCGACCTTGGCGATCACCGGCTCGTCGACGGTGTCGGGCAGCCGCCCGCGCACGCGCGAGACCTTGTCCCGCACGTCGGCGGCCGCCGAGTCCGGGTCGCGCTTGAGCGTGAAGCGGACGTTGATCTGGCTGCGCTCGGAGCGGCTCTGCGAGGTCATCACCTCCACGCCCTCGATGCCCGACAGCGAGTCCTCGAGCGGCTTCGTCACCTGCGACTCGACGACTTCCGCGGAGGCCCCGCGGTAGACCGTGCTCACGCTCACGACGGGCTCGTCGATGCGCGGGTACTCGCGAACGGACAGGCGCGTGTACGAGATGATGCCGACGAGCAGGACGATCAGCGAAAGCACGGTCGCAAGGACCGGGCGGCGGACACAGATCTCGGGAAGTTGCACGGCGCCGCGCCTTCGCTCAGGACTTCTGCTTGTCCGCGGCCTTCGCGGGGGCCGCCGGCGCGGACTTCTCCGGACCGGCCATGGCGTTCGCCGGCGGCGTGCCGTCGTTGGGCGCCTGATCCGGCGCTGCCTTGGCGACGGCGACCGGCACGCCGTCGCGCAGGCGGATCTGCCCGGCGGTGACGACGGTGTCGCCCGCGGCCACGCCGCCGCGCACCTCGACCTTGCCCGTGCGCCGTTGTCCCAACTCGACCTTCGCGCGCACCGCCTTGCCGTCGACGACCTTGAAGACGAACTGCTCGGTGCCCTGGGGGACCAGCGCCTGCTCGGGAATCACCAGCGCGTCGGACTGGTCGGCCGTCACCAGGCGCACGCGCGCGAACATGCCCGGGCGCAGGCTCGCGTCGCTGTTCTTCACCTGCGCGCGCACGACGATCGCGCGCCCCGCGGCGTCGACCAGCGGGTTCACCGCCAGCACGCGCCCCTCGAACGACTTGCCGGGCAGCGCGTCGAGCGACACTTGCAGCACCTGCCCGGCCTGCACCTGCCGCATGTGCACCTCGGGCAGCCGGAAGTCGACCTTCAGCAGGTCGATCGACTCGAGGTTGACGAGATCGGCGCCCTCCTTCACGTAGTCGCCGACGGACACCGAGCGCAGCCCGATCACGCCGGAGAACGGCGCGCGGATCTCGGTCTTGGCGAACCGGGCCTCGACGAGCGCCAGCGCGGCCTCGGCCACCCGCAGGTTGTTCTCCGCCTCGTCGCGCGCCTGGCCGGAGATGAAGTTGCTCTTCGCCAGGTCGACGGCGCGCTCGTACTTGGACTGCGCGAGCTTCAGGTTCGCGCGTGCCTGCTGGACCTCGGCCTGGTTGACCGACGCGTCGAGGCGCAGGAGCACGTCGCCCTTCGCCACGCGCTGCCCTTCGCGGAACCCGATGGCGGCGATGCGCCCGGCGACCTCGGGCCGGATCGTCACCGACTCGTCGGAGCGCAGGCTTCCCACCGTGGTGATCGTCTGCGCCATGGGCTCGGCGGCGACTTTCGCCACCTCGACGGGCGCGGGGGGCTGCCCGCCGCCGGTTCCGCCCGGTCCGCCCCTCGACGCCCCGGCGCCCGGGGCCTGCGCGCCTGCTGCCGCCTGCCCCGGCGCGGGCGCCTTCGTGACGGGCGAAGGCTCGCGCTGACCGGCCCAGTAGCCGAGGGCGGCGGCGGCGGCAACGGCCAGGGCGGCGACGACGCCTGCGGTGGGTCTGTTCATGCGGGGGAGCGCGGGGCTCGCAGGGCAAAGACGCCCATTATGCGCGGGCGCCCCCAAGGTCGTCCACGCAGCCCGGCGGCACGCGGCAGGCCGCTACAATCCGCTTTCCCGGTTCCGCGTGCCCCTCCGATGACCCCCGTCCGCCGCCTGCTCCTTCTCGCCGCCCTCGCCACGCCGCTGGCCGGCCTTCCGCTTCCCGCTGCCGCGCAGGGGTTTCCCGCCAAGCCCGTCAAGCTCGTCGTGCCGTTCCCGCCGGGGGGCTCGCTCGACAACGTCGGGCGACTTCTGGCGCAGAAGCTCACTGAAGCGTGGGGCCAGCAGGTCGTCGTCGAGAACCGGCCGGGCGCCGGCGGCAACGTCGGAGCCGACGCGGTGGCGAAGTCGCCGGCGGACGGCTACACCGTCGTGATGGGCGCGCTGTCGACCCACGCCGTCAACCCGAGCCTGTACGCGAAGATGCCCTACGACGCGGTGAAGGACTTCGCGCCGCTGTCGCTCGTCGCGATCACGCCGAACGTCCTGATCGTCCACACCGACTCGCCGGTGAAGTCGGTGCGCGACCTGATCGCGTTCGCGAAGGCGAACCCCGGCAAGGCGAACTTCGGCTCCGGCAGCAACGGCAGCGCGGGGCACCTGGCCGGCGAGCTCTTCAAGGTCGACACCGGCACCGACGTCCAGCACATCCCCTACAAGGGGGGCGCCCCGGCGCTGCAGGCGCTGCTGGCCGGCGAGACGCAGTTCATGTTCGACAACCTCGCCAACGCGATGGCGCAGGTCAAGGGCGGGCGCGTGCGGGCGATCGCGGTGACCACCGCGCAGCGCAGCAAGCTCGCCCCCGACCTGCCGACGATGGCCGAGGCCGGCATGCCGGGCTTCGACATCTCGACGTGGTTCGGCCTGCTCGCGCCCGCGGGCACGCCGCCCGAGGTGGTCGCGAAGTGGAACGCCGAGCTGGTCCGCGCGCTCAATTCGCCCGACGTGCGCGAGAAGATGCTCGCGCAGGGGGCCGAGCCGGCGCCGACCACGCCCGCCGAGTTTGCCGCTTTCATCGCCATGGAGCGCGACAAGTACGCGCGCATCGTGAAGGCGAGCGGCGCGAAGGTCGACTGACCGAGCCGTCATCCCCGCGTAGGCGGGGATCCAGTGACTTTTGTCATTGGAACGACGGTGCACTCCCGCATGCGCGGGAGTGACGAGTACAGGGAGGAGACGATGACCTACCGCAACTACATTGCAGCCTGCATCGCGGCGCTGGTCCTGGCTGCCTCGCCTTGCGCGCTGGCGCAGGCCTGGCCGGCGAAGCCGATTCGCGTCGTCGTTCCGTTCCCCGCCGGCGGCGCCACCGACATCATGGCGCGCGCGGCGGCGCAGAAGATGACCGAGGCCTGGGGCCAGCCGGTCGTGGTCGACAACCGCCCGGGCGCGGCCGGCAACATCGGATCCGAGCTCGTCGCGAAGGCGCCCAACGACGGCTACACGCTGCTGATGGGCACCGTCGGCACGCACGCGATCAACGCGAGCCTGTACGCGAAGATGCCCTACGACCACGTGAAGGACTTCGCGCCGGTCGTGCTCGTCGCGGCCGTGCCCAACGTGCTCGTCGTGCACCCGTCGGTGCCCGCGAACTCCGTGCAGGAGCTGATCGCGTTTGGCAAGGCGAACCCGGGCAAGCTCAACTTCGCGTCGTCGGGCAGCGGCACGTCGATCCACCTCTCCGGCGAGCTGTTCAAGGTGATGACGGGCCTCGCCATGCAGCACGTGCCGTACAAGGGCAGCGCACCCGCGCTCGCCGACCTGATCGGCGGGCAGGTGCAGCTCATGTTCGACAACCTGCCGCCGTCGCTGCCGCACATCAGGGCGGGCAAGCTGCGTGCGCTCGCGGTCACGACGGCCGCGCGAGCGAGCGCGCTGCCCGACGTGCCGACGGTTGCCGAGTCCGGGCTGCCGGGCTTCGAGGCGTCGAGCTGGTTCGGGTTGCTGGCCCCTGCGGGCACGCCCGCCGACGTGATCGCAAAGGTCAACGGCGAGCTCGCGCGCTGGGTCGCCACGCCCGAGGCGAAGGAGAAGATGTCGTCGATCGGGGCCATCGCGGCCGGCGGCACGCCCGAGGACTTCGCGAAGCACATCGCTGCCGAGACCGCGAAGTGGGC
>JAOUIA010000016.1 GCA_029884335.1 Betaproteobacteria bacterium | reverse complement strand
CGGAGCCGCCGAAGCAGGAGTACAAGATCGAGCCGCCGCCGCCGCCGCCGGTCGTCGTCGCGCCCCCCGCGCCGCCCCCGCCGCCCAAGCCCGCGGTGCGGCGCGGCGTGGTGCCGATCGAGCGCGAGAACCCCGTCTACCCGCGCGCCGCGATCCGCGCCGGCATCGAGAAGGGCCGCGTGCTCGCGCGCGTCAACATCGACGACAAGGGCAACGTCACCGAGGTGAACATCGTGTCGGCCGATCCGCCGCGGCACTTCGACAACGCCGTGCGCGACGCGCTGATGAAGTGGCGCTTCAAGGCCGAGGGCGAGAAGTACGTCGCGGAGATCGAGGTCATCTTCACGCTGAAGGACTGACGCTCCCGTCGGTCGAGCGTGCGTCGGCCGCCTTCGGGCGGCCGATTGCTTTGGGGTCGGCCATCGGGCCGATGGCGGCACGGGTCCCTGGCTAGGTGTCATCTGTCGAGACGTTGCTGCTGCAACGCATGCGCCGCTCGCATCCATGAGTCGTCGTCCCCGCGAAGGCGGGGACCCAGTGTCTTTCGCGCAGCCAGCCTGTCGAATCGACGAGACGCTGGGTCCCCGCCTTCGCGGGGACGACACATGAACTGAATTCATGGATCGGCGAAACAGCGCATGGGAGCTTTACAGCCAGGCATGTTGACCGGGAGCCGCCCGGTTGATCGCCGTGCGCCAGATGTATATACTTAATATATACATCGCTCCCGCCCCGGTCCCACGACTTCTTCGATCCCCACCATGCGACGCAAGGCCCGCCTGTTCGCGAACGGCGGCAGCCAGGCCGTGCGGCTGCCCGCCGAGTTCCGCTTCGACGCCCAGGAGGTCTACATCCGTCGCGACGAGGTGACCGGCGACGTCATCCTGTCGGTCGAGCCGGTGCGCACGTGGGCGGACTTCATGGCCCTGCGCGGCCGGCTCGATGGCGTTCCCGGCGACTTCATGCGCGAGCGCGGGCAGGGCACCGAGGTGCGCGACCCGTTCGCCGCAACCGACGCCTGATCGCGCCGGCCATGCCGCTGCGATTGCTCGACACGAACATCGCCAGCGCGGCGATCCGGGGGCACCGCGCCATCGACGCGCGGCTGTGCGCCCTGCCGGCCGGGGGGTGGTGCATCTCGGCCGTCACGCGCGCCGAGCTGCGCTTCGGGGTCGAGCGGCGGACGCACGCGCTGCAGCTGGCCCGGCTCGTCGACGCGTTTCTCATGGTGGCGCAGGCCGTTCCCTGGGACGGCGCCGCCGCGGACGCGCACGGGCGCCTGCGGGCGCAACTCGAGGCGGCCGGGACACGCATCGGCGACTTCGACGAGATGATCGCCGCGCACGCGCTCGCGCTGGGCGCGGTGCTGGTCACCGACAACACCCGCCACTTCCGGCGGGTCAGGGGTCTCGAGCTCGAGAACTGGCTGCGCTGATGGTGGGGTCAGACCCTGCTTGCCTCCCCTCCGGCGTCATTCCCGCGAATGCGGGAATCCAGCGTCGTTCGGAGTCGCTGGGTGCCCGCCTTCGCGGGGACGACGATGTGAAGGCGGGGTCAGACCCTACTTCCCTCCGGCGTCATTCCCGCGAATGCGGGAATCCAGCATCGTTCGAAGTCGCTGGGTCCCCGCCTTCGCGGGGACGACGATGTGAAGGCGGGGTCAGACCCTACTTCCCTCCGGCGTCATTCCCGCGAATGCGGGAATCCAGCGTCGTTCGAAGTCGCTGGGTGCCCGCCTTCGCGGGGACGACGATGTGAAAGTGGGGTCTGACCCCACTTGCGAGTCTGACCCTACTTTCAGTCGCGCTGCAGCGTCCACGCCGCCGCGGCCCACGTCCCGATGCCGAGGACGGCGAGCGTCACGCCGACCTGCGCGAGCGAGAGCGGCTGCGCGGCCAGCAGGCGGTACGCCTCGCGGCCGATGTCGAGCGCGACACCGGGCAGCGCGACCGCCATGCCGGCCGCCGCCGCGGCCCAGATCGCGGCCACTGCGGGACGACGCCAGCGCGGCACGATCTCCATCGCCGCAGGCAGCGCGGCCATCACGCGCGCGGTGAAGCCCGCGTCGTCGACGTAGCCGTCGCGGTGCTCGCGCGCGTCGCTGCGCAGCGCCTGCTCCAGCCAGTCGTCGGCTTCGCGCGGATCGGGAGTCGTGTGCGTGTTCATGTCTGCGGAGCCCAGGCGGCGAGCGCGATCTTGAGCTTCTGCTTGCCGCGCAGGATGTGCGTCTTCACGGTGCCCACCGGCATGCCGAGCACGTAAGAGGCTTCCTCGTGCGACAGGTCGTTATGGTAGCACTGCACGATCGCGGCCCTTTCGCCTTCCGAGAGCGCTGCCATCGCGCGCTCGAGGTCCATCTTGAGCGCGGCCCCCCGCGCGTGGTCGGGCGTGGCCTCGCCGAGCGCCGCGGCCATCGACTCGTCGTCGCCGTCGCCGCCCGCGTCGCCCAGCAGCTCCTCCTTCCGCTTGCGCGCGTCCGCGAGCCAGCAGTTCGTCGCGATGCGGTAGAGCCAGGTGGAGAACCGGGCCTCCTGCCGGAACGACTTGAGGTTGCGCCATGCGAGCACGAAAGTCTCCTGGGCGAGGTCGTCGGCGAGCGCGTGGTTGCCGGCGGTGAGCTTGCGCAGGCACGCGCGCACGGTGGACTGGTGACGGCGCACGAGCTCGGCGAACGCGTGGCGGTCGTCCTGGACGACGGCGCGGGCGATCAGCGCTGCGTCCGAATCCGGCGGCGACGCCATCGGGGCGCCGTGCGGCAGCCTGCAGTCGGTCCGTCGCTACGCCGCTCCCGGCGGCGAGCCGGCGCGATCCTGCACGCCGCGGCCCGGCCGCTCCTCGAGGTACCACAGCACCGTGTAGCCGATGCCCACGAACAGCAGCACGAGGCCGAAGCCGTTCGCCGTGTCTCCCTCCAGCATCGGCCAGAGCGTGAGGCCGAGGCCGACGCCGCCGATCAGCACGCCCTTGCGCAGGTCGGACCACGCGGCGCCCTTGCGCAGCGCCTTCGCCTGCTCGTAGAGCGGGGCGGTGGGCGGCAGGTTCTGCAACGCCGCGCCGGAGCGGCCGTTCGCCACCGCGGCCATCGCGTCGGCCGGCGCGACCGCGCCGCGCTCGGCGAGCTTGATCATCGTCTCGTTCATCATCCGCGTGCGGCGCATCTTGTACCAGACCAGCAGCACGATCGCGAGCAGCGGGACGATGAACACCAGCGCGGTGACCGTGAACACGAGCGCGGCGAGCCACGGCGCCTGCTCGACGAACTGCTCGAAGGACTCGAAGTCCTGGTCGCCGACGACCACGTGCGCGTCGCCCTTGTTGCCCGTGCCCTTGCGCACGCGCACGCCGCGGTGGTCGATCGAGATCTCGGTGTCCACCGCGCGGTCCTGCGGTCCGGCGCCGGGGTCGGCGTTGGCCGGGGCCGCCGTCCCGGCAGGCGGGGACGGCGCTGCCGGAGGTGTTGGCGCCGACGACTGCGCGAGCGCCTCGGAGACGAGCGCGACGCGCACGACCGCCGAGTGGCCCGCGGGGACCCGTGGCGGGGACGCCGGCGCAAGCGCCAGGGCCGCGACGAGGCCCGCCACGACGGCGGCCGCGAGGATCAGCCGGCGGGGGAGCGCGCGGCGCGGGGTGGACGGTGCGGTCATTGGGACTCCTGTCGGCCGGGAAGGCCCGCCCCGATCGGCCCACCGGCCCCCGGGGGGGCAGCGAACCGAGCGAGCGTGGCCAGGTGGTTCATCATGGGTTCAGTCGCCGATTGGATGCGACGAAGTGTGCTGCCGGATTCGGGGACGGGGTAGCAGGTTTCGCCCGCCCGGCGGTTCCCGGGGCCGTCCAGGCGGGCCGGAACGGGCGGGCGTGGCTCGGATCTTGCGTGCTATTATCCTTGCCACTCAATGGCATCGAGCGCGAATTTCGCGCAATTGACCAACCTCCGATGGCCCGACCGCCCGCCCTGCCGGGCCTCCGCAACTGCGCATTCCGGCCCGATCGCCGGCTCGCCGCCGTTGCCTTGGCGGCGCTCGTTGTAATCCACACCGCGCTGCCTGCCGCCGCGCAGGGCACGGCCCCGTCCGCATCCGCGTCAACGCCTGCGGCCGCGGCGTCCGGCGCGGTCACGCTGAACTTCGTCAACGCCGAGATCGACGCGGTGGTGAAGGCCGTCGCCGAAATCACGGGCCGCAACTTCATCGTCGACCCGCGCGTCAAGGGCACGGTCAACATCGTCTCGTCGCGCCCGGTGCCGCGCAACCTGGTCTACCCGACGCTGCTCTCCGCGCTGCGCCTTTCCGGCTACGCCGCCGTGGAGGGCGACGGCGTGGTGAAGATCGTACCCGAGGCCGACGCCAAGACGCAGGGCGGGGCGGTGGGCCGCGGCAGCGGCGACCGGCTGGTGACGCAGGTGATCGTGCTGCGCAACGAGTCCGCCGCGTCGCTGGTCAACGTGCTGCGGCCGCTGATCACGCCGAACAACGCGATCGCCGCGTTTCCCGCGAGCAACGCGCTCGTCATCACCGACTACGCCGACAACCTGCGCCGCCTCGAGCGCATCATCGCGTCGCTCGACCAGCCGGACCGCTCCGAGCCGCTGGTCGTGCCGGTGAAGCACGCGTCGGCCATCGACGTCGCCGCGCTGGTCAATCGCCTGCTGGCCGAGCCCGCCGCGCAAGGCGTGCCGGCCGACCCGCAGCTGCGCGTGACGCTCGTGCCCGACCCGCGCAGCAATTCGATCCTCGTGCGCAGCGACAACGCCGGCCGCGCGGCGCGCGCGAAGAGCCTGATCGAGCAGCTCGACACGCCGGGCCGTCCCGGCGGCAACCTGTTCATCGTGTACCTCAAGAACGCGGAAGCCGCGAAGGTCGCGCAGACGCTGCGCGCGCTGCTGACCGGCGGCAGCGACGCCGCGCCCGCGCAGGCTTCGAGCTCGCTCGCGCCGCCGGGTGCGTTCGCCATGGGCGGCGCGCAGGGCGCGCCGGGAGCGGTGGCGGCGCCTGCCCCGCCGCTGCCGTTCTCCCCGCCTGGCGCCGCGCAGGGCGGCGCGTTCAGCGCGAACGGCGTCACCGTCCAGGCCGACATCGGCAACAACGCGCTGATCGTGATGGCGCCCGAGCCGGTCTACAACAACCTGCGCGCGATCATCGAGAAGCTCGACGTGCGCCGCGCGCAGGTCTACGTCGAGGCGCTGATCGTCGAGGTGTCGGCCGACAAGGCGGCGGAGCTCGGCATCCAGTGGCAGGCGCTGTCCGGCTACAACACGACCGGCACGCGCGTGTTCGGCGGCACCAACTTCACGCCGCGCGGCCAGGGCTCCAACGTCATCGACGTCGCCGTGAACCCCGGCACGGTGGCGCCGGGCCTCAACCTCGGCGTGATGCGCGGCACGGTCAACATCCCGGGGCTGGGCACGATCACCAACCTCGCGTTCCTCGCCCGCGCGCTGGAGACCGGCGTGGGCGCCAACATCCTCTCCACGCCGGCGCTGATGACGCTGGACAACGAGGAGGCGCGCATCATCGTCGGCCAGAACGTGCCGTTCGTGACCGGCTCGTACGCGACGACCGGCAACGCGTCGACGGTGACGCCGTTCAACACCGTCGAGCGCCGCGACGTGGGGCTGGTGCTGCGCGTGAAGCCGCAGATCACCGAGGGCGGCACGGTGCGCCTCGCGATCTACCAGGAGGTGTCGCGCGTGCAGGAAGTGAACACGACCACGGGCATCATCCTCTCCAAGCGGGCGCTGGAGTCGCACGTGATCGTCGACGACAGCTCGATCGTCGTGCTGGGCGGGCTGATCGAGGACCGCATGCTCGACGGCTCCGACAAGGTGCCGGTGGTCGGCGACATTCCCGTCGCGGGCCAGCTGTTCCGCTACGACGCGCGGCGCCGCGAGAAGACGAACCTGATGGTGTTCCTGCGGCCGACGATCGTGCGCAACGCCGGCGATGGCCGCGAGATCACCTCCGAGCGCTACGACTACCTGGCGATCGAGCAGATGCGCAACGCGGTCGGGCCGCTGCCGTTCTGGCACGACCCCACGCAGCCGCAGCTGCCGCCGCCGGGCACGATGCCCGGCGACGTCGGCTCCGTCGCCCCTGGCGTGCCCTCGCCGCCGCACCCGCTGGCCCCGCTGGCCCCGATGTTCCAGCCGCCGCCGGCCGCGCCGCCAGCCGCGCCGCAGCCGGCGCCGCCGACGGTGCCCAATCCCACGCTGCCGCTGCCGCGGTAGCCAGCGGAACTCGCCATGGCCGGGATGCCACGCATCGCCTACGCGTTCGCGAAGGCGAACGGCGTGCTGCCGCTGCGCGACGAGGGCGAGGCGACCGTGGTGCTCGTGCGTCCCGACGCGACGGTGGACGGCATCGCCGAGGCGCGCCGCGTGCTGCAGCGCCCGCTCATCACGCGCCCGGTCGACGCCGAGCGCTTCGCCTCCGAGCTCGCGCGCGCCTACAACGAGGGCGGCGGCGCGGCGACGACGATGCACGAGGAGCTCAAGCGCGACGACCTCGCGCGGCTGATGCAGGACGTCCCGGCGGCGGCGGACCTGCTCGCCGACGAGGCCACGCAGCCGGTGATCCGCATGGTCAACGCGCTGCTGCTGCAGGCGCTCTCGGAGCGCGCCTCCGACCTCCATTTCGAGCCCTACGAAGGCCGCGCGGTGGTGCGCTTCCGCGTCGACGGCGTGCTGCGCGACGTCGTCGAGCCGCCGCGCGCGCTGCACGCGGCGATCGTGTCGCGCCTCAAGATCATGGCGAGCCTCGACATCGCCGAGAAGCGCCTGCCGCAGGACGGCCGCATGGCGGTGAAGCTCGGCGGGCGCAGCGTCGACGTGCGCGTCTCGACGCTTCCCACCGGCTCCGGCGAGCGCGTCGTGCTGCGCCTGCTCGACCGCGACGCCGCGCACCTGGACCTCGCCGCGCTCGGCATGAGCGAGGCCACGCGAGGCGCGATCGACCGCCTGATCCGCGAGCCGCACGGCATCCTGCTCGTCACCGGGCCGACCGGCTCCGGCAAGACGACCACGCTCTACGCGGCGCTGTCGCGCCTGCCGCGCGGCAGCGTCAACATGATGACCGTCGAGGACCCGATCGAGTACGCGCTCGACGGCGTGGCGCAGACGCAGGTCAACCCGCGCATCGAGCTCGACTTCGCGCGGAGCCTCCGCGCGATCCTGCGCCAGGACCCCGACGTCATCATGATCGGCGAGATCCGCGACCTCGAGACCGCGCAGATCGCCGTGCAGGCCTCGCTCACCGGCCACCTCGTGCTCGCCACGCTGCACACGAACGACGCCGCGAGCGCCGTGACCCGGCTCGCCGACATGGGCGTCGAGCCGTACCTGCTCGCGTCGTCGCTGCTCGGCGTGCTCGCGCAGCGGCTGGTGCGCACGCTGTGCCCCGCCTGCCGCGAGGCGGTCGTTCCCGACGACGCGGAGCGCTCGCTGCTCGCGGGCCTCGGCGGCGCGACGCCCGCGCGCATCTTCCGGCCGCGCGGCTGCCCCGCCTGCAACGGCAGCGGCTATCGCGGCCGCACCGGCATCTACGAGCTGATGGCGGTCGACGACACGACGCGGCGCGCGATCCACGCGCGCCAGGGCGAGGACGCGCTGCGCGCGGCGATGCGCGCGGCCGGCGCGGCTTCGCTGCGCGAGGACGGCGCGCGCTGGCTCGCCGACGGCACGACCTCGCTCGCCGAGCTCGTGCGCGTCACCCGCGATGCGTGAACCGCGCTCGCGGGCGGGGGAAGGGACTCGTTGATCGACTCATGAGACTCGAATCGCGCATCCAAACTCGGCGTCATTCCCGCGAAGCTTGCCCCCGGAGGATGCAGTCGGGGGGCGGGAATCCAGCGTCGGTCAAAGTCACTGGGTCCCCGCCTTCGCGGGGACGACGAAACGTTTTGCACATGCCAATACGTTTCGTTATCGGCAAGTCGCCGTCCTAGTGTCAGGCTTCCGGTACGAGGCGGTCGACGCGGCGGGCAAGGTCGCGCGCGGCGTCGTCGAGGCGGACACTGCGCGCGCCGCGCGCGATCGCCTGCGCGCGCAGGGCCTCACGCCCACCGCTGTCGACGAGGCGCGCACGGTCGCAGCGTCTGGCCACGGAGGCTGGTCGGCGGCCGATACCGCGATGTTCACCCGCCAGTGGGCCACGCTCACGCAGGCGGGAATGCCCGCCGACCAGGCGCTCGCCGCCGTCGCCGAGCAGGCCGACTCGTTGCGCGTGCGCAAGGTGGTCGAGGCGCTGCGCGGCCACGTCGTGTCGGGCGAGTCGCTGCCGGCCGCGCTCGGCCGCTTCCCGCGCAGCTTCCCCGCGCTGTACCGCGGGCTCGTCGGGGCTGGCGCGGAAAGCGGCCGGCTGGGCGAGGTGCTGTCGCGGCTGGCCGACTACCTCGAGGCGCGGCAGACGCTGCGGCAGAAGTTCGCCACCGCGCTGATCTACCCCGCGCTGGTCACGCTCGTCGCGCTCGGCGTCATCGCGGTGCTGCTGGTGTACGTGGTGCCGCAGGTGGTCGCGGTCTACGAGCAGAGCCGCCAGACGCTGCCGTGGCTCACGCGCGCGCTGATCGCGACTTCGGCGTTCTTCCGCGCCACCGGCTGGCTGTGGCTGCTGGCCGCGGTCGCGCTCGCCGTCGTCGCCGCGCTGGCGCTGCGCCGCCCGGCGATGCGCGCGCGGTGGCACGCGCTGCTGCTGCGCGTCCCCGGCGTGGGCCGGCTGGCGCGCAGCCTCGATTGCGCGCGCTTCGCGAGCACGCTCGCGATCCTCGTCGCCAGCGGCACGCCGCTGCTGCGCGCGATGGACGCCGCGGCGGCCGTCGTGCGGCTGCGACCGATCGCCGACGCCGCGGGTGCGGCCGCGGCGATGGTGCGCGAGGGCGCGCCGCTCGCGCAGTCGCTCAGGGAGCAGGGGCAGTTTCCGCCGGTGCTCGTCCACCTCGTCGCCAACGGCGAGCAGACGGGGCGGCTCGCGCCGATGCTCGAGCGGGCCGCCGGCGAGCTGGAGCGCGATGCCGAGACGCGGCTGACGTGGCTCGCGGCACTGCTGCAGCCGGCGCTGATCGTGCTGATGGGCGCGATCGTGCTGGTGCTCGTGCTCGCCGTGATGCTGCCGATCGTGTCGATGAACCAGCTGGTCCGCTGAGAGGAGGCTCGCGATGAAGCGCCTGCTGCTCGCCGTCGCCTGCGCTGCCGCATTGCTTCCCGCCGCGCTTCCCGCCGCCGCCGGCGATGCGAAGGGAACGTTCGTCTACAAGGGCAAGACGGTGGCGCTCACGCGCGCCTACCTGGTCAAGGGGCCGGACGCGGTCACCAGGCAGCCCGTCCGCCGCGTGATCCTGTCCTCGGTCGACCTGTCGAAGGACCTCGCGAGGTGCGCGAAGATGATGTGCACGGACGGCAGCCTCGAGGAAGGCCTGTCGATCAACTTCGAGGGCGGGCCGCGCCTCAGCTACTGGCTGGCGATGAACGGGCAGAAGGTCCAGTACTCGGGAACCGAGCCGGTCGGCTCGTTTGCCGCCTCGGCCGACGACGCCAGGCGCATCGCCGGCCGCCTCGTGTTCGACAAGACCGCTGCGGGCGGGCCGAAGGTCGACGTCGAGTTCGACGCGGCGCTGGTCAAGGAGCTGTCGGCGCCATGACGCCGCTGCGGGTGCTGGGGCTCGCGGGCGCGCTCGCCGCCATCGCATGGCCGTTCGCGCAGGCGCAGGACGTCCGTGCCATCCAGGCGCGGGAAGCGCGCAGGACCGACGAGCGCACGCTCGCCTACTTTGAAAAGTTCCGCGCCGCGCTGACGGCGAAGGCGGGCGCCGATCCGCTGCTGTCGATGCTCGTGTTCGACGAGCAGGAGGCGCAGGCGCTCGTGCACGCCTCGCGCGACGCGGGCGCCGAGCACGTGATCTACCGGCAGGGCGCGTGGATCGGCACCGACGGCCGGCAGTTGCGCCCGTGGGCACCCGAGGCCGGCGCCGCGGTCGCGCGCTTCCCGCTGTCGGCCGTGCAGCCGTCGTTCGTGCGCGAGCGCATGAACGCGCATCGCGCCGATCCGCAGAAGGCGACGGACTTTCTCGGCCCGGTGCGCGTAGGCTACTTCGGCGCGCCGGTGAACAAGCTGCTGCTCGAGATCCAGGTCGGCAGCATGTCGGCATTGGGCCTTTCGGCGGTGCAGTTCGACCTCGCGACGGGTCTCAAGGTCGACGTTGCCGCCGCGCTGCGCAAGTCAAATTAGCCGTGAAGTTCCAATACGTTGTTTCGCCGGTCCATGAATTCAGTTCATTCGTCGTCCCCGCGAAGGCGGGGACCCAGTGTCTTTCGTCTGTCGTGCCAGCCAGCCTGTCGATTCGACGAGACGCTGGGTCGCCGCCCCCCGACTGCAGTCCTCGGGGGCAGGCTTCGCGGGGACGACGACTCATGGATGCGAGCAGCGCATGCCTTGCAGCAACAACGTCTTGACAGATCACAACTAGCCCGCCCGCGCCAGCGCCCAGGCGACTGCGTCGCGCACCAGCGGCGACGCATCGTGCTTGTGCGCGCGCAGCGCGGCGACGATCTCCGGCGACGAGGGCGCATTGCCGAGCGCGACCGCGACGTTCGACAGCCACTTGTCGTAGCCGATGCGGCGGATCGCGCTTCCTGCCATCCGCGTCTCGAACTCCGTGCGCGTCCACGCAAAGAGGTCGACGAGCTTTGCGCCGTCGAGGCCGTTGCGCACTTCCGCGAAGTCCGGCAACGCGGCCGCCTGCGCGAACTTGTTCCACGGGCAGGCGAGCTGGCAGTCGTCGCAGCCGTAGATGCGGTTGCCGATCGCGCTCTTGAGGTCGTCGGGAATCGGGCCGGCAAGCTCGATGGTCAGGTACGAGATGCAGCGCCGCGCGTCGAGCTCGTAGGGAGCGACGATCGCGCCGGTGGGACACGCGTCGATGCACGCGCCGCAGGTGCCGCAGTGCGCCGCGACGGGCGGCGTGACCGGCAGCGGCAGGTCGACGTAGATCTCGCCCAGGAAGAACAGCGATCCTTCGCGCGTGAGCAGCAGCGTGTGCTTGCCGCGCCAGCCGTTGCCGGCGTTCGCGGCGAGCGCCACTTCCATCACCGGTGCGCTGTCGGCGAACACGCGCCAGCCGAACGGGCCAACCTCGTCTTCGATGCGGCGGGCGAGTTGCGTGAGCTTCGCGCGCAGCACCTTGTGGTAGTCGCGGCCGAGCGCGTAGCGCGACACGTAGCCGCGCTCCGCGTCGGCCAGCACCTCGGCGGCGGGGCGCGCATCGCGCGGCCAGTAGTCGAGACGCGCGGTGATCGCGCGCACGGTGCCCGGCACGAGGTCGGCCGGTCGCGAGCGCAGCGTGCCGTGGCGCGCCATATAATCCATGCGCCCGTGACGGCCGGCGTCCAGCCACGCGGCGAGCCGGGCTTCCTCCGCGGCGAGGTCGGTGCCGGCGATGCCCACTGCCGCGAAACCGAGTTCGCGGCCCCACGCGACGATGCGCTGCGCGAGCGACGCCCAGTCGCGCGCGGGCGGCGCGTTCCCAGAAGGCGCTTCCATGACGCAAGCCTACCCGACGCGATCCACGGTGCCGAAACGATGAGGACCCTCGCAGTCGCGCTTGCCGATGCCGGGGCGACGCGGCGCGCCGGTGCGGCCCTCGGCGCGGCGCTGACACCCGGCATGGTGGTGACGCTCGCCGGCGACCTCGGCGCCGGCAAGACGACGCTCGCGCGCGGCGTGCTCTCCGGCTGCGGCTGGGCGGGGCCGGTGAAAAGCCCCAGCTTCGCCCTGGTTGAACATTACCCGCTGTCGAACTTATACTTGTATCACTTTGATTTCTATCGATTCGACGAGCCGGGGGAATGGGACGATGCAGGCTTCGCCGACTGCTTCCGCGACGACAGCGTCTGCCTGGTCGAGTGGCCGGAGCGCGTGGCGTCGCGACTGCCGGCCGCCGACGTCGCCATCTCGCTCGCGTACGCGGGACCGGAGCACGAGGGGCGAACCCTTGACGCCGTCGCGACGACGGAAGCCGGCGAGCGATGCCTGAGCGCGATCGCCGCAGCGATGGGCGTGGCGCGCTGACGCGCACGGGATACGCGCGCCGCCGCGCGCTGCGCTGGCTCGTCGTCCCCGCCTCGGGGATCGCGTTGCCGCAGGCGTTCGCGAATGTGGCGCAGGTCGCGTCCGCCCGCCTGTGGCCGGCGCAGGAGTACACGCGGGTGATCCTCGAGGCGCGCTCGGCGATCCCGCACCGACTCTCCACGCTGCGCGAGCCGCACCGCCTGGTGCTCGACCTCGACGGCGTGGACCTCACGCCGGAACTCGCGCGGCTCGCCACTTCCGTGGCCGGCGACGACCCCTACGTGGCCGGCGTGCGCTTCGGCCGCGTGACCGCGTCGTCGCTGCGCGTGGTCCTCGACCTCAAGGCCGAGGTCGAGCCGCAGGTCTTCCAGCTGCCGCCCGTCGCCACCTACGGCCACCGGCTGGTGGTGGACATCTACCCGCTCAATCCGGTCGATCCGCTCATGGCGCTCCTCAAGCGCGACGAGGCGCGGCCCGCAGCGGGCGAGGCGCCGCAGGCGCCGAAGTCGGCCGCGGCGAACCCGGCGCGCAAGCGCGCGCTGATCGTGGCGATCGACCCGGGCCACGGCGGCGAGGATCCGGGCGCGATCGGCCCGCGCGGCACCTACGAGAAGCACGTCGCGCTGGCGATCTCGCGCAAGCTCGCGCGCGTGCTCGAAGCGCAGCCGGGGATGCGCGCGGTGCTCACGCGCGACGCGGACTACTTCGTGCCGCTCGCGCAGCGCGTGGCGAAGGCGCGCCGCGTGCAGGCCGACCTCTTCCTGTCGATCCACGCCGACGCGTTCCGCGAGCCGCACGCGCGCGGCTCCTCGGTGTTCGCGCTCTCGGAGAACGGGGCGACGTCGGCGGCGGCGCGCTGGCTCGCGCAGAAGGAGAACGACGCCGACCGCATCGGCGGCGTCAACCTCGATCGCGTCGACCGCAGCGTCGCGCGCACGCTGCTCGACCTCTCGCAGGCCGCGCAGATCAACGACAGCCTCAAGGCCGGCCGCCACGTCCTGGCCGGGCTGGCCGGCCACAACGCGCTGCACAAGAGCGCCGTCGAGCAGGCCGGCTTCGCGGTGCTGAAGGCGCCGGACGTCCCGTCGATCCTCGTGGAGACGGCATTCATCAGCAACCCCGAGGAGGAGGCGAAGCTGCGCAGCGACCGCCACCAGCAGCGCTTCGCCGAGTCGATCGGCGAGGGCGTGCGCCGCTACTTCGCCGGCAATCCGCCGCTAGCCGCCCGCGCCTGAAAGCAGGGTCAGACTCGACTTTCCAGGAAGCAGGGTCGGACTCGACTCTTCCAGCGGCGTCCCCGGCGTTCGCCGACCCGGGCACGAAAAGCCGAGTCTGACCCTACTTTCCATGCGGGCACGAAAAGTCGAGTCTGACCCTACTTTTGGCGGGCTGCCGGCGGGTTAACATTGCCGCGCCATGCTGCGCTTCTTCGTCGCCTTCATAGCAATCCAGGCCCTGCTGTTCGGCCTCGAGCTGACGCCGTGGGCGCAGGCGCACTTCGTCGAGCCGTGGACCGGCACGCTGGCGGCGATCTCGACGTGGCTCGTCACGGTGTTCGACCCGAGCGTGATGGCGGTCGGCAAGATCATGCGCAGCACGACGAACGGCTTCGCGGTGTCGATCGAGGCCGGCTGCAACGGCGTCGAGGCGACGATCGTGCTGGTGGCCGCGATCCTCGCCTTTCCCGCGCCCTGGAAGCACAAGCTCGCCGGGCTCGTCGCGGGCATCGTCGCCGTGCAGGGGCTCAACGTCGTGCGCGTGATCAGCCTGTTCTACCTGGGGCAGTGGAACCGCGACTGGTTCGAGTGGGCGCACCTGTACGTGTGGCAGGCGCTGATCATGCTCGACGTGCTCGTCGTCTGGCTGATCTGGGTGCGCACGCTTCCGCGGGGCGGCGCGGGCGGCGGCGCGGCGGCGCCGCCACCCGCTCCGGCCGTAGCGTGATCGCCCCTCACCCCCGACCCCTCTCCCCGCCTTCGCGGGGCGAGGGGAGTCCGAGCCCTCACCCCCGACCCCGCCTCCGTACCGGCGACGCCGACTCGCAGCGTCGCGTGTCGGCGGGCTGCAGCGACTCGCTCTGGCCGTCGATCCCCGCTACGCGGGGCCCCTCGCCGGCTGCTCGCGCCGCTCCCTCCCCGCTTCCGCGGGGCGAGGGGAGCACGAGCCCGCAGGGCCGTCGCAAGGGCGAACAAGCCCCGCAGCGCGCAGCGCGGAGGGAAAGTCGAATGCGCCCGCAGGGCCGTCCCGGAGCGCGAACAAGCCCCGCAGCGCGCAGCGCGGAGGGCGGTCGGTGATGGCGGCCGCGCCGCGCGGCCTGCCGCGCTTCGTGCTGCTCGCGCTCGCGTGGCTCCCCATCACGTTCGCCGCGTGGTACTTCGCCGCGCCGATCCTGCTCTACCCGGCGCAGCTCCTCGCCGAGGGCGTGCTGCGCCTCGGCTTCGCCGACCTCGTGCGCGCGGTCAACGCCGACGGCGCCAACGCCGTCGTGCTGACCACGCTGAGGCCGGGGCAGGCGACCGCGGGCGGGCAGGTGAGCGTGGACGTCAACCTGCTGCTGTACTCGTTCGGCATGCCGATGTTCGCCGCGCTCGTGCTGGCGGCGCGCGAGCCGGGCTGGCCGCGCGTGCTGTTGCTGGGGCTCGCGGCCATGCTGCCGTTCGTCGCGTGGGGTGTCGTCGCCGACTTCCTGCGCAACGTCGCGATCACCGCCGGCCCCGCGATCGCGTCGCAGACCGGCTTCACGCCGGCGCAGCGCGAGCTGATCGCCTTCGCCTACCAGTTCGGGACGCTGATCCTGCCGACGGTCGTGCCGGCGGCGATCTGGGTGCTCGCGCACCGCCCGTTCCTCGAGCGGCTGCGCGACACGCGATAGCGCGTCAGCGCCCCCGCAGCAGCCGGCGCTGGACCTTGCCGGTCGTCGTCATCGGCAGCGCGTCGACGAACTCGACGAACTTCGGCACCTCGTAGGGCGCGAGCGTGCCGCGCACATGCGCCTGCAGCGCCTCGACGAGCTGCCCGGACGCCGCGTGCCCGGGCGCGAGCACGACGAACGCCTTGACGACGTTGCCGCGCGTCTCGTCCGGCGCAGGCACGACAGCCGCGTTGGCGACCGCCGGGTGGCGCACCAGGCAGTTCTCGATCTCGGAGGGGCCGATGCGGTAGCCGGCGACCTTGAAGACGTCGTCGGCGCGGCCCTGGTACCAGAGGTAGCCTTCGGCGTCCATCGTCGCGACGTCGCCGGTGCGGCACCACTGCCCGCTGAACTTCTTCCGCGTGCCTTCCGGATTGTTGTGGTAGCCGAGGAAGAACACCGGGTCGGGCGTGCCGTCGGGCGCGATGCGGTTCACCGCGACGTCGCCCGGCTCTCCGCGCGCGACCTCCTGCCCGTCGTCGCCGATGACCGCGATGCGGTGGCCCGGATAGGGGCGGCCCATCGACCCCGGCAGCGCCGGCCAGTGCGCCTGCGAGTTGCCGACGATGTAGTTCATCTCGGTCTGCCCGAACATCTCGTTCACGGTCACGCCGAGCGCCGCGCGCGACCACTCGAACACGGTGGTGCCGAGCGACTCGCCCGCGCTCATCACGCTGCGCAGGTTCGCGTCGAAGCGCGCGCGCGGCTCGGGAAACGCCTTCATGATCATCTTGAGCGCGGTGGGGAACAGGAAGCTGTTGCGCACCTGGTAGCGCTCGATCAGGTCGAGCGCGCGCTCGGGGTCGAAGCGGCCGCGGAAGCCGACGATCGGCTGGCCGAAGTACAGCGTGGGCAGCAGCGCGTCCATCAGGCCGCCGGTCCACGCCCAGTCGGCCGGCGACCAGAACACGTCGCCCGGCTGCGGGTAGCCGTCGTGCGAGTACACGAAGCCGGGCAGGTTGCCGATGAGGCACGAGTGCGGCATCAGCGCGCCCTTCGGCGGGCCCGTCGTGCCGCTGGTGTAGATGATCAGCGCGGGGTCGGTCGGCTTCGTCGCGACCGGCGTGAAGCGGCGGGCGGCCCGTTCCAGCAGGCGCTCGTACGGCGTGACGAACGACTCGCCCGCGCCCGCCACGCCGATCACGTGCGCGAGCGCGGGCAACCGCGCGCGGAGCGGCGCGAGATTGGGCAGCGACTGCGGGTCGACGAACGCGACCTTCGCGGCGCTGTCGGCGAGGCGGAACTCGAGAGCGTCGGGCCCGAACAGGAACGACAGCGGGACGGCGACCGCGCCGAGCTTGTACGTCGCGAGGTGCGCGACGACGGTCTCCGGCCGCTGCGGCAGGATGAGCGCGACGCTGTCGCCGCGGCCCACGCCGAGCGCCGCGAGCGCGTTGGCGAGCCGGTTCGCCTGCTGCTCCAGGTCCCAGAACGTGTACGCCGCCGTGGCTCCCGACTCGTCCTCCCAGTAGAGCGCGAAGCGCGTGCGGTCCGCGGCCCAGCGCCCGCACGCGGCGTGCGCGATGTTGAACTCCTCGGGAACCTCCCAGCGCCAGGCGGCGTGGAGTTCGGCGTAGCGGTCGCGTGCGGACACGGGGCGGGGTGGGCGGGATAGTGGGTCTGCCCCGCGAATGCTAACGCGGACTCGTCACGCTACGGCAACTCCACGAGCCGGGGCCCCGCCGGCGAGGGCACGCCCACCTCTTTACCCGCACCGCTCGCCGCGGCGCAGCGCGCGGGCGTCAGCCCGCCTGCGCAGCCGGCAACGCGGTCTCGCCCTCGATCGGCTCGATCGCCGCCCACACCCACTCGGGCTGCTGCTCGAGGAGGCGGCCGAGGCGCAGGCGCGTGGAGGTGCGCGCCGCGAGCAGCTTGAAGCGCCGCGACGGCTGGTACTCGACCGCGGGCAGGATCAGCGACTGCACCGTCGTGTCCGACCCGCGCTTGCGCAGGCCGAGGTAGAGGCCGGGGAACGTGCGGCCGTTGACCGTCGTCGCCTCGCCGTCGACCGCGTAGTCGGCCTCGGCGGCCTTGCGTTGCTCGACCAGGTCCACGCCGACCACCTGGTGCGCGATGACCTGCATGCCGATCTCGGCGCGATCGGTGGTGAGGCGCCGCATGCGCCGCACGATGCCGATCGCCCAGTCCTTCTGGCCGTGCGGCCGCAGGCCGACGACCGTGCCCAGCGTCACGGCGTTCGCCACCACCATCGGCGCGATCAGCCGGAAGCCGGTCTGCGAGACGTCCTTCACCTCCCAGGGGCCTCCGGGGGTGGCGTGCGCCGCGAGGCGGCGGCGCGCCTGCTCGGCAATGCGGTCGGCCTCGTTGCGCACGCGGCCGAACGTCGCTAGCTCCATGGTGCTGCCGTAGCTCTGGCCGAGGTCCGCGCGAACGACGGGGTTGCGCTCCTCCTCGCGCAGGAAGCCGGCGAGGTTGACGAACCCGACGATGGCGTCGACCGTGCCGGCGGCGGCCTGGCGCTCGCCGCGGCGCGCGAAGGGACGAAACTCGGGGTCGGCCTGCGCGGCGAGCTTCTGCAGCAGGGCGAGCTGCTCGCTGCGCTTGGGCGTGCGCTCGGACAGCGGCTGCGTGCGGATCTTCTGCTCGAGCACGACGATGTTCTGCAGCAGCACCGAATGCAGCGGGCGCGTGTCGAGGAACAGCACGCGGCCCTCGAGCGGGGCGGGCGAGCGGCGCTTCAGGCCCTCGCGCCCGGCGAGGTCGACGTAGAACGACGAGAGCGCGGTCGGCTCGAGCGTGAGCCGCAGCGGCTGGCACCAGCCGTCGAGCTCGTCGGCGACGTACTCCAGGTGCCTGGGCGTCGTGTTGCCGCCGTGCACCAGTTGCAGCACCAGCACGAGCAGGTACTCGTGCTCGATGGTCGTGGTGCCGCCTCCCGGCTCGAGCGCGAGGGTCGCGCGCTCGATCTTGCGCGAGAGCGCCAGCGAGAACAGCGTGTGCAGCTCCGACCACTTCGCCGGGATCCACGGCTCGTAGCGGTACAGGCGCACCTTGGCGTCCGAGCCCAGGTGCTTCACCTGCCGCGCGATGAGCTCGGGCAGCATCTGCTGCCACTTGCCGGACGCGGCCTGCGTGGAGAGGTCGCGGCCGAACGCCTGGTAGGCGAGCAGGAACGCCTGCGTCAGGTCGAACAGCGCCGACCAGAGCTGGTTCTCGATGCGCGAGCTGCGCGCCGAGTGCTCGATGTACTGCGCGGTCAGGGCGCGCCGGAGCTCGGCCGTGTTGGCGTCCAGCGCGAACACGGCCTCCAGCTGCGAGGGCGTGCGCCGCGTGCCGCGGTCGGCCAGACGTCCCAATTCCGTCAGCAGCGCCGCGTGGACGGCGAGCGGGTCCTGCTCGGGCAGCGCCTCCAGCCAGCGCTGGGCCGACTTGGCATCCGACAGGGGATCAGCGGTCTTTCCGAAGCCGAACATCGCTGCGATGGTTCGAGGAGTCTCGGGGTGGGTGGCAATGCCGGGCGCAAGAACCGCGCCCGGGAGCCCTGCGCAGGGTCCCCGGGGGCGCAGGCGCGGCCCGAAGCGTGCCGATGATGGCGCAGCGGTCGCCGGCGGACAAGCGCCGCTCGTCCAGCATGGCACGCAAAGTGCATGACAAGTCCGCACCGGTATGCCGGGCGTCCCCCGCGAACCGGCCGGGCCGGTTGGCCGTGCTACTGTGCAGGACATCCTGCACGCCGCTACCTGCCGCAAAACGTACAGGAAAGACGACGATGGGCATCCTCATCAAGGCGCCGACCCGGCACCGCGACCCGGCCGTCACCCCCGTGGAAGCCAACGACGCTTCCACTGCCGACACGACGGGCGCGCTGCACATCCGCGAAGTGGTCCGGATCACCGGCCTGCGGCGCGAGCAACTGTACATGTGGCAGCGCCGGTACGGCTTCCCGGCGCCGCTGCGCGACCCCTTCGGCGACCGCGTCTACCCGCCCGACCAGGTCGCGCGCCTCAAGCTGATCAAGCAGCTGCTGTCGGAAGGCTGGCGCGCCGGCGCCGTCGTGCCGCTCGCCGACGGCGCGCTGCAGTCGATGCTCGGCCTGACCGCGAGCGAACCCTCGCCGCTGCCGCCCGAGATCGAGGCCGCCGTCGGCCTGCTCGGACAGCACCGCGTGGGCGAGCTGGTCAACCACCTGTCCAAGCTGCTGGTGGGACAGGGCCTGCGCAAGTTCCTCGAGCAGACGCTGATCCCGCTCAACGAGGCCGTGCACGAGCGCGTGGTGCGCGGCGAGATGCAGAACTTCCAGGAGCTGCGCTTCGCCGAGCTCGCCCAGCGCCTGCTGCGCGACGTGACGCGCCTGGTGCGGCCGACGCGCGACGCCCGCCAGATCCTGCTCGCCACGCCGCCGAACGACCCCAACCAGCTGGGGCTCGCCATCCTCGAGCTCCTGCTGTTCACCGAGGGGATCAACTGCCTCACGCTGGGCGCCGGCGTGCCGGCGCAGGAGATCGCCGGCGCGGCCAAGGCCTACAAGGTGCACCTAGTCGTGCTGCTGTTCGACCGGGGCATCTCCGGGAAGATCGCCGGCCAGGAGATCCGCGGCCTGCGCGGCGCAGTGCCGGCGGACCTCCCGCTCATCGTCAGCGGCCGCGCGGTCAACCTGCTCGCCAAGGCGATCCCCAGCGTGCGCACCGCCGCGGACTTCAGCTCGGTCATGAGCACGATGCGCGAGCTGGGCGTGCTGCCGATGTCGCCGATGTCGCTCGTCGGCATGTTGCCGGAGCCCCAGAATCGGAGCTAAGGTAGCGGGGTGATCCCCGCAACCGACCCCCTCGACGGCGCGGCGATCCCGCGCCGTCGCGCTTTTTCGCGCCTCGCCTGGCACGTCGTCGGCCTGATCGCGGCAGCGCTCGTCACCTGGCTCGCGCTGCGCGGCTACCAGGATCCCGCGCTGATGCTGGAGCTCGCCAACTGGCGATTGTGCTGATGCGGCACGCCCGCGGCCACGCGCGATGATGAAGGCGTTCCGCGTCCTCGGCCTGATCGGCGCCGTGCTGATCGGCGTGGCGCTCGCCATCGCCCCCGTGGCCGCCTTCGAGGACCGGATGACGGCCGTCTCCGCGCTTGGCATCGCCGGCATCGCGTTCCTGCTGCTCGCGTGGCTTGCGCGGCGGTTCGCGCCGCCGGCGCCGCGCGAGCCCGACGGCTAGCTGTGAAGCTTCAGTACGTTGGTTCGCCGATCCATGAATTCAGCTCATACGTCGTCCCCGCGAAGGCGGGGACCCAGTGTCTTTCGTGCCAGCCAGCTTGTCGAATTGACGAGACGCTGGGTCCCCGCCCCCCGACTGATGTCCTCGGGGGCAGGCTTCGCGGGGACGACGATCTGATCTGTTGTGCCCATGCCGGCACGTTGCGTTAGTTGCAGGTCGCCGTTCTAGGGTTCGTCGAGGAAGTCCTGCAACCGGCGGCGGTCGCGCTTGGTCGGGCGGCCGTCGAGCCGCGGCCCGGCGGCGGCGGCGGCGCGCCGCTTCGCGACTTCCTCTGCGCGAACCGCGGCGCTGGCCTCGATCTCAAGGTACAGCTTCGCGGCGTCGGCGGCCGAGCCGCGGCGCTCCGCGAGTGCGGTCACGACGACCTCCCACACGAGGCCCGCGCGGCGCACGGCGACGATCTCGCCTTCGCGCAGCGCGCGCGAGGGCTTCACGCGCTCGCCGCCCACGCGCACCTGGCCCGACTCGACTGCGGCGGCGGCGAGGCTGCGCGTCTTGTAGAAGCGCGCCGCCCACAGCCACTTGTCGATGCGCAGCCGCTCCGTGGCGGCGCTAGCGGTCATCGTCGAAGGCGCCGGTGCGGCGCATCCACCCCGCGGTCGCCTGCGCCTGCGCGTCATCGCTTCGCGCGAGCGCGGCGGCGACGCGCGCGCGATCGTCCGCGCCGCGGTTCTGCGAGAGCTTGAGCTTCGCTTCCAGGCGCCCGATCGGCATGCGGAAGGCGACGATCGCGCCGAGCATCGCTTCGCGCTCGCGCCCCGTGAGCGCGAAGCGCCAGGCGTCCTCGCCCGCGCCCTCGAAGCGCGCGACGAGGCGGTCGACGACGTCTGCGCGCTCGCGCGCGTCGTCGATGACCGCGATGCGGCCGTGCACGTGGACGGCGGTGAAGTTCCAGGTCGGCACCGCGGCCTTCGGCGCGGCGTACCACGTCGGCGAAACGTAGGCGTGCGGGCCGGCGAAGACGGCCAGCGAGTCGGCTTCGGCGAAGCTGCGCCAGTGCGGGTTCGCGCGCGCGACGTGGCCGAGCAGGACGTCGCCGTCGCGCAGCAATGGCAGATGCGTCACCTGCGGCTCGGCACCCGCGGGCGTCACCAGCGTGGCGAACGGGTGCTCGTCGATCAGCGCCAGCGCGAGCGAGCGGTCGCCGGCGGCGAATGCGGGGGGCACGTAGAGCGCCATCGCGCCTCGCGCGTCAGTGCCGCGTGACTCGCGCCTTGCCCTGCGGCGCGAACAGCGCGCGCGCCTCGGCGGGCGCGAACACGTACTGCCGGCCGCAGAACTCGCAGACCACCTCGACGCGGCCCTGCTCGGCGAGCGCCGCCTCGATCTCGCCCCGCCCGGCGATGCGCAGCGCGCCCTCGACGCGGGCGGGCGAGCAGGAGCACTCGGCGCGCGGCGTCGCGGGGCGGAAGACGCGCAGGTCGCGTCCGGGAAACAGCGCCGCGAGCCCGGCGTCGCTCGTGGCGGCGAGCCCCAGCGCCGGCATGTCGGCGGCGTCCAGCGCCGCGCACGCTTCGCGCCACACGGCGTCGTCGTGCGCCGTCGAACCGGGCAGGCGCTGCAGCAGCACGCCGGCCACCTCGCCGCCGGACTGCGCGAGCGCGAGCTTCGAGGCAATCTGCTCGGAGGACGTCAGGTAGTGCTCGAACAGCTGCGCGACGGAGCCCGCCTCCAGCGCGACGATGCCCTGCGTCATCGCGCCCTCGGCGCGCGGGTCGAGCGTGATCGCGAGGCGGGCGGACTCGGGGCCTCCGGAGAGCTCGCGCAGCGTCGCGTCGTCGCCCAGCGCGCGCACGCGCGCCTCGTCCCACTGCGCGGTGGCGCGCAGCGCGAGCGTCGTGGTGCACTCGACGACGATCAGGCGCACGGGACCGTCGCCGGCAAGCTGGACGATCAGCGTCCCGTCGAACTTGAGCGACCCGGCGAGCAGGGTCGCGCAGGCCGCGAGCTCGCGCAGCACGTGCACGACCGCGGGCGGGTAGGGGTGCGCGCCGACGACGGCGCGGACCGAGCCGGCCAGGCTCACGCGCGCGCCGCGCACGCCCGCGCCCTCGAACAGGAAGCGCGAGAGCGCGTCAGCCACCGGCGGCCTTCAGCGAGTACAGCGTCATCGGGAGCGCGGAATTCTTGTCGAACATCGCGCCGGCCTCGATGCCGGCGCGCGCCACGGCCTCGGCGGTGCGCAGGCGCGGGTAGAGCGCGTGCATGGCGCCGAGCGCCACCTCCTTGCCCGAGCCGACCGCCCAGAAGCTCGTGTACTCGAACACCTCGCGCATCGAGTACACGCCGAAGATGCCCTGCGGGTTCGCGACGAGCGCGGTGATCTGCGTCGACTCGTAGGGGTCGTCCTCCTCCTCCTTCGGGTTGAGGTAGTGCTGCTCCTTGAGGATCGGGTGGAACTTCCGCATCGTCTCGAAGATCGCGAGCCGCGAGCCGAAGTCGCACTCGGGGTGGCGCTTGAGCAGGCTCTCGAAGACGAGCTGGTGCGCGGCCGAACCGCACAGGCCGATGTAGTTGTCGCGGTGGCGGACGATCTTGTCGTAGCTCGCGTCGTGCTGCGCGCCGAGGCGGATGTCGCCGAACGTGGTGAGCGAATCGGCGGCGATGACGATCTGGTCGTGCTTGCGCACGGCGACGAGCGTGGTCATGCGGGACCTGGCTGGCTCAAGGGCCGCGGATTATACGCCGGGCGGCGCGGGCAGCATCGCCGCCGGCGGCAGGCGCGCCGCGTCCCACGCGGCGAGCGCGTGGTTCCAGAACTCGCCGACGCTGCGCGGCGCCGCGGCGCCCGCCGGCTGGTCGAGGAAGCGCCACGCGGCGACGAGCGCCGGCAGCGGATCCTCGGGCAGCGCAGCCGCGCGCGTCTGCTTGGAGAGCTTCTCGCCGGACGCGTCGACCGCGACGGGCACGTGCAGGTAGGCCGGGGTGGGCAGCCCGAGCAGGCGCTGCAGGTGGATCTGCCGCGGCGTCGATGCGCACAGGTCGAAGCCGCGCACGACGTCCGTCACGCCCTGCTCGGCGTCGTCGACGACCACCGCGAGCTGGTAGGCGTGAAGGCCGTCGGCGCGCTTCACCACGAAGTCGCCGACCGCGGTCGCCAACGCCTGCGAGCAGCGGCGCTGCAAACGGTCGTCGAAGTGAATCGTCGCCTCGCCCACCCTCACGCGCCACGCGCGCTGCGTCCGCGCGGCGATCGCCGGCGGCACGCCCTGGCGGCAGGTGCCCGGGTACACGCGCTCGCCGCCGGCGCCCATCGGTGCGCTCTCGAGTTCGCGCCGCGTGCACGCGCAGGGATACGCGAGGCCCGTGGCGACGAGGCGCGCGAGCGCCGCCTCGTACAGCGCGGTGCGCGCCGACTGCACGACGACCTCGCCGTCCCAGCGGAACCCGCAGCGCGCGAGCTTGCGCAGGATGTCGCTGGCCGCGCCGGCCTGGGAGCGCGGCTCGTCGACGTCCTCGATGCGCACGAGCCAGCGGCCGCCGCGCGAGCGCGCGTCGCAGCAGCTCGCGAGCGCGGCGACGAGCGAGCCGAAGTGCAGCGGCCCGGTGGGCGAGGGAGCGAAACGGCCGACGTAGCTCATCGTGCGAATGCGCGACGGCCCTCGTCCCCGAAACGAGGGTCAGGAAATGAGGGTCAGAGTCGAATTTCCGCGGAGGAGAATGAACTTCCAGGACTCGGAAATTCGACTCTCAACCTCATTTCAGCGGAAGCGCGGCCCCGAGCGACGCGGTGCGCGGCGCGGGCGCGGCATCGTAGCGGCGCATCGCCGCGAGCACCGCCTGCGGATACTCGCTGCGGCCAAGGCTGCCGTTGTAGCGGCCGAGCGCGCGGAAGAGGTCGCCGCTCTCGCGGTCGAGATAGTGGCGCAGGATCACGCAACCGTAGCGGAGGTTCGTGCGCAGGTGGAAGAGGTTGTGCTGAGGGGCGCCGATCAGCCGCGTCCAGAACGGCATCACCTGCATGTAGCCGCGCGCGTCGGCCGACGACACCGCGTACTTCCGGAATGCGCTCTCGTGGTGGATGACGCCGAGCACGAGCAGCGGGTCGAGGCCCGCGCGCGTGGCCTCGTAGTGGATCGTGGCGAGCAGCTCGCGGCGCTCGCGCGCGTCGGCGACGCGTGGCGCGAGCCTGGGGGCGGTCGCCGCGAGCCACGCCTGCACTTCGGCGCGGAAAGCGTAGTCGGACGGCACGGGGCGATCGGAGATCGAGCGCGCGAGGACCGTCACCACCGACGGCGCCAGCGCCTCCTCGGCCTGCGCGCCGGCGCGCGCCGGCGACGGCGCGAGCGCGACCGCGGCCGCCAGCGCGAGCGCCGCGACCGTCCGCAGCCGCCAGATCGTGCCGTGCAGCGTCACCCGTTCTCCCGTCCTGCCGCCAGCTTGTCGCGCACGAAGGCCGCGATCGACGCCAGCGGGACCGGCGTTGCCGCCTTGTCGCGTCTCGCCTGGTACTCGACGTTGCCGTCCTTGAGGCCCCGCTCGCCGATCGTCACGCGATGCGGGATGCCGATCAGCTCGAGGTCAGCAAACATCGCGCCAGGCCGCTCGCCGCGGTCGTCCAGCAACACGTCCACGCCCGCCGCTTCCAGCTCGTCGTGGAGCCTGTCAGCGGCCGCGCGGACGGCCTCGCTGCGGTCGTAGCCGACCGCCGCGATCGCGACGCCGAACGGCGCCATCGCCGCGGTCCACACGATGCCGCGCTCGTCGTGGTTCTGCTCGATCGCGGCGGCCACGACACGCGTGACGCCGATGCCGTAGCAGCCCATCTCGATCGGCTTCGACGCCCCGTTCGCATCGAGGTAGCTCGCGCCCATCTCGCGCGAATAGCGCGTGCCCAGCGCGAACACGTGCCCGACCTCGATGCCGCGCACGATCTCGAGCGCGCCCTTGCCGTCGGGCGAGGGGTCGCCGCTCACCACGTTGCGCAGGTCGGCGACCGCGTCGGGCTCGCGGCAGTCGCGGCCGAAGTTGACGCCGGCGAGGTGGAAGTCCTTCTCGTTGGCCCCGCAGACGAAGTCGGCCATGACGGCGACCGCGCGGTCCACGACCAGCGGCACGCCCGCGGGCAGGCCGACGGGGCCGAGGTAGCCGGGCGCGCAGCCGGTCGCCTGCACGATCTCGGCCTCGGTCGACCAGCGCCAGCCGGCGAAGCCGGGGAGCTTGCCGATCTTGACCTCGTTGCCCATGTGGTCGCCGCGCACGAGCAGCATGTGCACCTTGTCGCCGGCCGTCGCCATCAGGCACTTGACGCTGCGCGCGAGCGGAAGTTCCAGCAACGCGGTCACTTCCTCGCAGGTCGACTGGCCGGGGGTGGGCACCTTGCGCATCGCCTCGCCGGGGGCGGGACGCGGCCCCGGCGGGGCGACCGCCTCGGCCTGCTCGACGTTGGCCGCGTACTGCGACTGCGGGCACCACGCGATCGCGTCCTCGCCCGAGTCCGCGAGCACCTGGAACTCGTGCGAGGCGAAGCCGCCGATCGCGCCGGTGTCCGCCTCGACGGCGCGAAAGCGCAGGCCCAGCCGCGTGAAGATGCGCTCGTAGGCGCGGTACATCGCGTCGTAGCTCTTCATCAGCGCGTCGCGGTCGACGTCGAACGAGTACGCGTCCTTCATCAGGAACTCCCGCCCGCGCATGACGCCGAAGCGCGGCCGGATCTCGTCGCGGAACTTGACCTGGATCTGGTAGAAGTTGACCGGCAGCTGGCGGTAGCTGCGCACGTCGCGGCGCACGATGTCGGTGATCACCTCCTCGTGCGTCGGGCCGAACAGGAAGTCGCGCTCGTGGCGATCCCTGATCTTGAGGAGCTGCGGGCCGAACTTGTCCCAGCGCCCGGTCTCCTGCCACAGCTCGGCGGGCGCGACGTGCGGCAGGTACGTCTCCAGCGCGCCGGCGCGGTCCATCTCCTCGCGCACGACCTGCTCGACCTTGCGCAGCGTGCGCAGGCCGAGCGGCATCCAGGAGTAGATGCCCGCGGAGAGCTTGCGGATCATGCCTGCGCGGAGCATCAGCTTCTGGCTGACGACCTCCGCTTCGGCAGGGGCTTCCTTGGCGGTGGAAAGAAAGAAGCGGGAGGCGCGCATCGGGCGGGCGGAGGATGCAAAACCTTGAATCTTACCCGCTTTCCCGCCGACGGCCGGATCGCGCGAAAGGCGGGGTCAGTCGCCCGCTTTCCCCCACCGACCCGCGGCTTGCGCGCGAAACGAGCCGTACGAGCGTCCGGCCCCGCTCTTCGACCGGCCGGTCAGTTGCGCGACCACTTCTGCATCCAGATGCAGGCGACCGCCGCGAGCGCCCAGGCCGCGCCCATGAACGGCAGCTCGGACACGAGCGTCCACACCACCGCGTTGACGACGCAGAGGAGGATCGCGAAGAGGCCGACGATGATGTTGGACACGGGGGCCGCGGGAAGGGAGGCCCGCGCTCGGCGCGCGCGAGCGCGCGCCGAGCCGGGGGGACGACTCTACCTTTCGGAGCGTTGTCGCGGCAACCCGCGCGCAACGCCCCGCCGTCCGGCGGCGACGGACGGGACGGCGGGCGTGGAGGGGACTAGCGTACGACGATGACCGGGATCTTGCTGTGCGTGAGCACCTTCTGCGTCTCGCTGCCTAGCAGCAGCGCCGAGACGCCGCGCCGGCCGTGCGAGGCCATCACGATCGCGTCGGCTTTCGCCTTCTTCGCCGCGGCGAGGATCGCCTCCCACGGCGACGCCGCGATCGTGTGCGCCGTCGTGCACTCGAGGCCCGCGGCGCGCGCCTTGTCGGAGACGGACTCGAGGATCTTCGCGGCCTCCTTGTTGGCGAGCGCCGCGTACTCCTTCTTCGACACCGGCTCGTAGACCACGCCGTCGGCGTACGCCGGCAGCGGATAGTCGGGCGACGCGTAGAACACGGTGAGCCCCGCGCCGAGCGACTGCGCGAGGCCGATCGCGTGCGTGACGGCCTTCAGCGAGAGCTTCGACCCGTCGGTCGCGACGAGAATCTGCTTGTACATGCGCTCTCCTTTCGCATTGGGAGTGCCACGCCATCCAAGTGTAGTGGCTCGGCAATTCGTCGAACAATCCGGCCAGTTCGCTCCCAGCCATGGTTGCCCCTGCGCGGCAGGTGCCCAACCTCGCCGCGCAGGGGCGTCGCGGCTGGAAGCGAACGCGGCCGGATGGTGCGGGGCGCCTCGACTGGGCGGGGGTACTTCAACGAACTACCGAGTCACTACACTAGGCCGCCCGTCGCGGCCGCCCCTTGACGGGTGTCAACCGGCTTGCCGGAAATCGAATACGATTGCAGGCGCGAGCGTGGCCGCGCGCCGAGCGTCGCCGCTTGGCGTCGCGCCCTCATCATGCAGGCACCGACATCCGCCCCCGCGCAGACTGCCGCGCCTCCGCGGCCCACCGGCGAAGCGGCTGCCGGGTGCTTCCACTGCGGCCAGCCCAACCCGCCGGGACGCCGTTTCGAGGCGCCGATCCGCGGCGAGCAACGCCGCTTCTGCTGCGCCGGCTGCCTGGCAGTCGCGCAGACGATCCACGCGGCCGGCCTCGAGGGCTTCTACGCCGCGCGCACGTCCGCGGCGGCGTGGCCGGCGGGGAACGCCGACGGCGAGTGGGCCCGCCACGAGGAGGCGGCGCGCGCGGCAGGGCTCGTCCGGGAGTTGCCCGACGGCCGGCGCGAGGCCGCGCTGCTGCTCGAGGGCCTGACTTGCGGCGCCTGCGTGTGGCTGATCGAGACGTTTCTCGCGCGCCAGCCGGGGGTGGAGTCGGCGAGCGTCAACTTCGCGACGCGCCGCGCGCGCGTCGTCTGGCGCGCCCCGGACGCGCGGCTCGCCGACGTGCTGCGCGCGGTGGCCGCCGTCGGCTACCGCGCGCACCCGTACGATCCGGCGAAGCGGGAAGCGCTGGCGCGGCGCGAGCGGAGAGCGCTGCTGCTGCGCATGGCGGTCGCGCTGCTGATGATGATGCAGGTGATGATGCTCGCCGTGCCGGCGTACCTGAGCGACGACGGCGTCGCGCCCGAGCACCGCGCGCTGCTCGACTGGGCGAGCTTCACGCTGACGCTGCCGGTGATGTTCTACTCGGCGCTGCCGTTCTTCCGCGGCGCGCTGCGCGATCTCGCGATGCGCCGGCTCGGCATGGACGTGCCCGTGGCGCTGGGCCTGGCCGCGGCGTTCGCGGCGAGCGCGTGGTCGACGCTGGGCGGCGGCGGGCCGGTCTACTACGACTCGGTGACGATGTTCGTGGCGTTGCTGCTGGTCGCGCGCTACGCCGAGCTCGCGGCGCGGCACAAGGCGGGCGAGGCGATCGAAGGCGCGGCGCGCGCGCGTCCCGCGATCGCCGAGCGCATCGCCGGCTGGCCGTCGAACGACGCCGCGCAGACCGTCGCCGCCGCTTCGCTGGCGCCCGGCGACCACGTGCTCGTGCGGCCCGGCGCGACGGTGCCCGCGGACGGCGTGGTCGTCGACGGCGCCTCGCACGTCGAGGAGGCGGTGCTCACCGGCGAGAGCTGGCCCCGCGCGAAGCGCGCGGGCGACGCGGTGCTGGCGGGCGCGGTGAACCGCGACGGCGCGCTGGTCGTGCGCGTGACCGCCGCGGGCGAGGCCACACGGCTCGCCGCGGTGCTGCGCCTCGTCGAGCAGGCGGCGAGCGCGCGCCCGCGCGCGGCGCGCGTGGCCGACCGCGTGGCGGCGTGGTTCGTCGGCGCGCTCCTCGCGCTCGCGCTGGTCACCGCCGTCGCGTGGTCGCTGGCCGATCCTTCGCGCGCGCTCGCCGTGACGTTCGCGCTGCTGGTCGTGTCGTGCCCCTGCGCGCTGTCGCTCGCCACGCCTGCCGCGCTGGCGGCGTCGGCCGGCGCGCTGTCGCGGCGCCAGGTCGTGCTCGCCCGCCCGGATGCGCTGGAGGCGCTGGCGAAAGTCACGCACGTCGTCTTCGACAAGACGGGAACGCTCACGCTCGGCGAAGTTCGCGTGAGCGACGTGGCGACGTTCGGCGCGCTGGACGAGGCGGGCGCGCTCGCTCTGGCCGCCGCGCTGGAGGCGCGCTCGGAGCACCCGATCGCCGCGGCGATCCTGCGGGCCGCGCCGGCCGCGAAGCGGCTTGCGATTCAGGCGCGAAGCGTGGCGGGCGAGGGCGTCGAGGGCGTCGTCGGCGGCGTGCGCCACCGGATCGGGCGGCCCGCGTTCGTGGAGGCGCTGTGCGGCGCGCTGCCGGCGCCGGTGCGCGACTTCGCCGCGCGCGCGCCGGGGACTGTCGTTCTGCTCGCCGACGAGCGCGCCGTCCTCGCCGCGATTGCGCTCGGCGACACGCCGCGCACCGATGCGGCCGATGCGGTCGCCGCGCTGCACTCGCTCGGAGTGTCGACGGTGCTCATGTCCGGCGACAGGCAGGAGGCCGCGCACGCTGCCGGGCGCGCAGTCGGCATCGCCGACGCGCGCGGGGACCTGAAGCCCCACGACAAGCTCGCGGCGATCCGTGCGTTGCAGGCGCAAGGCGCGGTGGTCGCGATGGTCGGCGACGGCGTGAACGACGCGCCCGCCCTCGCGCAGGCGCAGGTGTCGGTGAGCCTCGGCAGCGCGACGGCGCTCGCGCAGTGGACCGCCGACGTCGTCGTGCTGTCGGATGCGCTCGCCCGCGTGCCGGAGGCGGTCGCGCACGCGCGCCGCAGCCTGGCGGTCGTGCGCCAGAACCTCGCCTGGGCGAGCCTCTACAACGCGGTGGCGATCCCCGCGGCCGCGCTCGGGTACGTGACTCCGCTGCTGGCGGCGGCAGGCATGTCGGCGTCGTCGCTCGCGGTCGTCGGCAACGCGCTGCGCGTCGCGCGCATCGCGCCTGGGCGTGCGCCGCGGCGCACATGAGCGGGCGCGCATGGAAGTCCTGATGCTGCTGATCCCGCTGTCCGTCGTGCTCGTCGCGCTGATCGCGGGCGCGTTCTGGTGGAGCGTGAGGAGCGGGCAGTTCGACGACCTCGAGGGGCCCGCGCACCGCATCCTCGCCGACGACGACCGTGCGGGCGCCGCGCACGACGTCCCCGCGGGGGAAACGCGCGATATGATTGAGATCAAGCCCGACGGGGAGCACCGCCGATAGCATCCGGCCTGTTTTCCGCGGGACGGGGAGGGGGCGTTTGCACGCCCGGCTCCGATCCGCGACCGGGAATGGGGGGGGCCACGTCGGCGTCGGCCGCCGCGGCAAACAAGGGGAACCGGACCACGATGGCGACTTCGTCCGCAGCGACGTTCAACTACAAGGTGGTGCGCCAGTTCACGATCATGACGGTCGTCTGGGGCATCGTCGGCATGCTGGTCGGCGTGATCATCGCCGCGCAGCTGCTCTGGCCGGAGGTCCTGCCGGCCGTGCCGTGGCTCTCCTACGGCCGGCTGCGGCCGCTGCACACGAACGCGGTGATCTTCGCGTTCGGCGGCTGCGCCCTCTTCGCGACGTCGTACTACGTCGTGCAGCGCACCTGCCACGTGCGGCTGTTCTCCGACGCGCTGGCCGCGTTCACGTTCTGGGGCTGGAACCTCGTGATCGTGCTCGCCGCGGTCACGCTGCCGCTCGGCATCACCACGAGCAAGGAGTACGCCGAGCTCGAGTGGCCGATCGACGTGCTGATCACGCTGGTGTGGGTCGCCTACGCCGTCGTGTTCTTCGGCACGCTGGTCAAGCGGCGCACGGCCCACATCTACGTGGCGAACTGGTTCTTCGGCGCGTTCATCCTCACGGTCGCCCTGCTGCACGTCGTCAACAGCGCGGCGATGCCCGTCACGTTCTGGAAGTCGTACTCGGCCTACCCGGGCGTGCAGGACGCCATGGTGCAGTGGTGGTACGGGCACAACGCGGTGGGCTTCTTCCTCACCGCGGGCTTCCTCGGGATGATGTACTACTTCGTGCCCAAGCAGGCCGGCCGGCCCGTGTACAGCTACCGGCTCTCGGTGGTGCACTTCTGGGCGCTGATCTTCACCTACATGTGGGCGGGCCCGCACCACCTGCACTACACGGCGCTGCCGGACTGGACGCAGTCGCTCGGCATGCTGTTCTCGCTGATCCTGCTCGCGCCCTCGTGGGGCGGCATGATCAACGGCATCATGACGCTGTCGGGCGCGTGGCACAAGCTGCGCGAGGACCCGATCCTCAAGTTCATGATCGTGTCGCTGTCGTTCTACGGCATGAGCACGTTCGAGGGGCCGATGATGTCGATCAAGACGGTCAACGCGCTGTCGCACTACACCGACTGGACGATCGGCCACGTGCACTCCGGCGCACTCGGCTGGGTGGCGTTCATCTCGATCGGCTGCGTCTACTACCTGGTCCCGCGCATGTTCGGCAAGGAGGCGATGCACTCGACGAAGGCGGTCAACTCGCACTTCTGGATCGCCACGATCGGCGTCGTCCTCTACATCGCGTCGATGTGGATCGCCGGCGTCATGCAGGGCCTCATGTGGCGCGCGGTGAACGCGGACGGCACGCTGACCTACGCGTTCGTCGAGAGCGTGAAGGCCACGTACCCGTTCTACGCGATCCGGCTCGCCGGGGGCACGCTGTTCCTCGCCGGCATGGTGGTGATGGCGTGGAACGTCTGGAGGACGGCGGCGGGCGGGCGCGCGACCGAGGCGCGCATCCCCGAGCCGGCGCACGCGTGACGGGGCGGGGAGCGAAACGATGCTGACTCACGACAGGATCGAACGCAGCGTCACGCTGCTGATCGTGCTGGTGCTGCTGGTCGTCTCGGTGGGCGGGCTGGTGCAGATCGTCCCGCTGTACTTCCAGAAGTCGACGACGCAGCCGGTGGCGGGCCTCAAGCCGTACAGCGCGCTGCAGCTGACCGGCCGCGACGTCTACATCCGCGAGGGCTGCTACAACTGCCACTCGCAGATGATCCGGCCGTTCCGCGCCGAGACCGAGCGCTACGGGCACTACTCGGTGGCCGGCGAGTTCGTCTACGACCACCCGTTCCAGTGGGGCAGCAAGCGCACCGGGCCGGACCTCGCGCGCGTCGGCGGCCGCTACAGCGACGAGTGGCACCGCGTGCACCTCGTCAACCCGCGCGACGTCGTGCCCGAGTCGAACATGCCCGCGTACCCGTGGCTCGCGAAGGCGCCCGCGGACGCGGCGACGATCCAGGCGAAGATGAGGGCGCTGCGCACGCTGGGCGTGCCTTACAGGGACGACGAGATCGCGAAGGCGCCCGAGGAGCTCAAGGACCGCACCGAGCTGGACGCGATGGTCGCGTACCTGCAGGGCCTCGGGCTCGCGATGCGCGGCGCGAAGTAGGGGGCGACGATGGCCGAATTCAACTGGTCCGGGCTGCTCGGCAGCATCACCACGGTGGTCGCGTTCGTCGCGTTCCTCGCGATCGTGGCGTGGGCGTACAGCGGCCGGCGCAAGTCCGCGTTCGACGCCGCGGCGAACGAGCCTTTCGCGCTCCCTGACGATGCGGCGGGCGGAGACAACTCGGGCGCCGCAGGGCCGTCCCAAGGCGCCCGTTGCGCCCCCCCGGGGGGCAGCGCAGCGGCGCAAGCCGCAAGCGTGGGGGCACACCAATGAGCGACTTCACGTCGGGCTTCTGGAACGTCTACGTCGTCGTCATCACGTTCGTCTCGATCGTCGCCTGCGGCGTCCTGCTCTGGTACCAGAGCAAGGTCCGCGTGAAGCCGGGCGGCCAGGGCCCGGACAAGACCGGCCACGTGTGGGACGGCGACCTCGAGGAGTACAACAACCCGCTGCCGAAGTGGTGGATGAACCTGTTCTGGATCACGCTCGTCTTCTCGGCGATCTACCTCGTGCTCTACCCGGGGATGGGCACGTTCCAGGGCGTGCTCGGCTGGTCGCAGGTCGGCGAGTACGAGAAGGAGCGCAGCGCGGTCGAAGCGCGCGTGAAGCCGCTGTACGACAAGTACGCGGCGATGCCGATCCCGGCCGTCGCGGCGGACGCGCAGGCGCGCGCGATGGGCGAGCGCATCTTCCTCAACAACTGCGCGCAGTGCCACGGCTCCGACGCCGGCGGGGCGAAGGGCTTCCCGAACCTGCGCGACGGCGACTGGCTGTACGGCGGGGAGCCCGCGAAGATCGTCGAATCGGTCACCGCCGGGCGCATGGGCGTGATGCCGCCGCAGGGCGCCGCGCTCGGCGAGGAGGGCGTGCGCAACGTCGTCGCCTACGTGCGGTCGCTGTCCGGCCTCACCGCCGACCCGCTCAAGGCGCAGCTCGGCAAGGAGAAGTTCATGGCTTCCTGCGCCGCCTGCCACGGCGCGGACGGCAAGGGCAACCCGGCGGTCGGCGCCCCGAACCTGACCGACAAGGTGTGGCTGCACGGCAGCACCGAGGCGGCGATCACGGAGACCGTCAC
Organism: Betaproteobacteria bacterium; assembly: GCA_029884335.1. Lineage (GTDB taxonomy): Bacteria > Pseudomonadota > Gammaproteobacteria > Burkholderiales > Casimicrobiaceae > VBCG01. The sequence goes on along the minus strand of JAOUIA010000016.1, from coordinate 29,602 downwards.
CAAGGGCCGCAACATGAACGTGTCCGAAGGCACGCTGGCCATGCCCGCGTTCAAGGACGTCCTCGGCCCGGCGCGCATCCACCTCGTGGCGGCGTACGTCTGGAGCCTGTCGAACACCGCCGCGGCAAAGTAGAACAGGGCAGTCGCGGCGCTCGGCGGCGGAGGGGCGACCTCCGCCGCGGTCGCCCGTTGCCATCGACGAGCACGATGAACGCCTCCGAGAAGATCGTCCCGATCGCCCCCGCGGCCGACGACGGCACGGTCTCGCTCTACGAGGTCCGGCGCAAGATCCACCCGCGCGCGGTGAGCGGCCGCTTCTTCGCGTGGCGGTGGGCGCTGATCTTCGCAACACAGCTCGTCTACTACGGCCTGCCGTGGCTCGAGTGGAACGCTCGCCAGGCCGTGCTGTTCGACATCGGCGCGCGCAGGTTCTACATCGGCGGCCTGGTGTTCTGGCCGCAGGACGTCGTCTACCTCACCGTCCTGCTGCTGATCGCCGCGTACGCGCTGTTCCTGTTCACCGCGGTTGCCGGCCGGCTCTGGTGTGGCTACGCGTGCCCGCAGACCGTCTACACCGAGCTCTTCATGTGGGTGGAGCGGCGCATCGAGGGCGACCGCAACGCGCGCATACGCCTCGACGCGGCGCCGATGGGGGCGGGCAAGCTCGCCAAGCGCGCGGGCAAGCACGCCGTCTGGATGGCGCTGTCGCTTTGGACCGGGATCACCTTCGTCGGCTACTTCACGCCGATCCGCGAGCTCGTCGCCGGCTTGCCGTTCCGGCTCGGCGGGTGGGAGACGTTCTGGATCCTGTTCTACGCGCTCGCCACCTACGGCAACGCGGGGTGGCTGCGCGAGCAGGTCTGCAAGTACATGTGCCCGTACGCGCGCTTCCAGTCGGCGATGTTCGACCGCGACACGCTGATCATCGCCTACGACGGCAAGCGCGGCGAGCCGCGCGGGCCGCGCAGCCGCAAGGCCGGCGCGGGCGCGCAGGGGCTCGGCGACTGCGTCGACTGCGGCATCTGCGTGCAGGCGTGCCCGACCGGCATCGACATCCGCGACGGGCTGCAGTACGAGTGCATCGGCTGCGCCGCGTGCATCGACGGCTGCAACCAGGTGATGGACCGCGTGGGCTATGCGCGCGGACTCATCCGCTACGTCTCGCAGAACGGCCTGGAGCGCGGCTACGACGCGCCGACGATGTGGCGGCGCGCCTTCCGCGGCCGCACGCTCGTCTACACGGCGATCCTCGCCGTCATCGTCGCCGCGGCCGCGGTGTCGCTCGCCGGGCGCAACCCGCTCAAGGTCGACGTGCTGCGCGACCGCGGCGCGCTGGCGCGCGAGGCGGAGCCGGGCGTGATCGAGAACGTGTACCGGCTGCAGGTCATGAACACCGACGCGGTGGCGCGGCGCTACTCGATCGAGGCGAGCGGCCTGCCGGGCCTCGCGGTGGTCGGGGTCGCGCAGCCGGTCGCGCTCGACGCGGAGGGCGCGAAGCTCGTCCCGCTGCGCCTGCGCGTGGCCGCGGACGCGGCGGCGCCCGGCACGCATCGCATCGAGTTCGTCGTGACCGCGCTCGAGGACGCGACGGTCGCCCGGCGCGAGCCGTCGACGTTCATCCTGCCCAGGCCATGAGCGCGGCCGCGCCACCCGGCCCCGGCGCGGCGGACGCGCGCCCCTGGTACCGTCATCGCTGGCCGTGGCTGCTGATGCTCGGTCCGGCGCTCGTCGTCGTCGCGGGCGGCGTGACGACGTGGCTCGCCGTGCGCAGCGACGACGGCCTGGTGGCCGACGACTACTACAAGCGCGGGCTGGCCATCAACCGCCAGATCGAGCGCGGCGAGCGCGCGGCAGCGCTCGGGCTGGCCGCGACCGTCGACCTCGGCGCGGACGGCCTCGCGCGCGTGCGCCTCGCTAGCGCTTCCGCGGACGGCGCCGCGCGGCCGCCCGCGGTGCGCGTCGTGATCGCGCACCCGACGCGCTCCGGCGAGGACTCGCGCGCAACGCTCGTGCGCACGCCGGACGGCAGCTACGCGGGGAAGGTGGCGCCGCCGGCGCCCGGGCGCTGGCGGCTTCACGTCGAGACCGACGAGTGGCGGCTGCCGGCCGTGGAGATCGACGGGCCGCGCGACGGCGTGGCGCTCGCGGCGCCGCGCTGACGGCGCGACTCAAGCGGAGGAACCGATGGACGAGCCGGTCGCGCGCGGACGCAATCTGATGGCGGTGCTGTGGCCGGCGTTCCTCGTCGCCGCGGCGGCGAACGCGCTCTTCTTCACGGCGTTCGATCCGCACGACCTCACGTTCTTCGGCCGGCCGGTCGAGGCCTCGCGCGAGGTGATGTACACGGTCGGCTTCTTCGCCTTCTGGGCCGTGGCGGCTGCGGCGGCCTGGCTCGCGGTGGCGATGGCCCGTCGCTGACGGGCGACCGGGATTCCCTGCGCAACCTGGCGTCGCGCGCGACCTCCCGTGATCCACGGCCCGATGCAAGAGGCGCCACATCGACGGCGCGGCATCCACCGCGCTCCCGCACGCCTTTGGCGTCGATCGGCCGGGGAGCTACTTCTGCCCGACCAGCCGGTGCAGCGCCGCCATCTCGAGGACCTTGATGTTGCGGCCCTGCACCTGGATCACGCCCTCGTCCTGGAAGCGCGAGAACAGGCGGCTCACGGTCTCGAGCTTGAGCCCGAGGTAGCTGCCGATCTCCTCGCGCGTCATGCGCAGCACGAACTCGGTGGACGAGTAGCCGCGCCGGCGGTAGCGCTCGGACAGGTTGACGAGGAACACGGCAAGCCGCTCCTCCGCGCGCATGCTGCCCAGCAGCAGCATCACGCCGTGGTCGCGGGAGATCTCGCGGGCGAGGAAACGGTGCAGGTTGTGCTGCAGCGCCGGCACCTTGCGCGCGAGCTCCTCGAGGCGCTGGAACTGCATGATGCAGACCTCGGTGTCCTCGAGCGCCGTGGCCTGGCAGCCGTGGCGGTCGGTGCCTATGCCGTCGAGCCCGATGATGTCGCCGAGCATGTGGTAGCCGGCGACCTGCTCGCGCCCGTCCTCGGCGAGCACCGTCGTCTTCAGCGACCCGAGCCGCACCGCGTAGAGCGCGTGGAACGGCTCGCCGGCGCGGTAGAGCGACTCGCCCTTCTTGAGCCGCGCGCGCGAGCCGATGACGCTGTCGAGCAGCTTCAGGTCGTCGGGGCCGAGGCCCACCGGCAGGCAGAGCTCGCGCATGCTGCACGACGTGCAGTGCGACTTGAGGTCGCGGATCGAGATGACCGGGGCTGCGTGCGGGGTGGCGCCCGCGGGGGCGGGACTTTGTCGCGGCTGGACTGGCATGTGGGGGGAGGTAGGCGCCTGCGGGTTCGGGGGCGTCGCGCGGCTGGCGTCAGCGCGCGGCGGGCGGCAAGCGCGGAATCGTCATGGCACAGACTGCGCTGATCGCGGCATTCCTGGCCGGGTTGCTCGGCGGGTTGCACTGCATGGCGATGTGCGGGGGCTACGTCGGCGCTTTGGCGGCGGCACCTGTAAACGGTCCCAAACCGATTTTACATGGTCGGGCGCTGCTCGTCCGCCACGCGGTGCCGAATCTCGCCCGCTTGTCCAGTTATGTTGCCCTGGGCGCGCTGTTCGGGGCGGCCGGCGGCTCGGCGCTGGGCGCGCAGTGGCCCGCCGTGCAGAGGGGTCTCTACGTCGTCGCCAACCTGCTGCTGTTCGCGCTCGCCGTCGCCGTGGCGAGCGGTCGATCGCCGTTCGCGGTGCTCGAGCGGGCCGGGCTCGCGCTCTACCGTCGCATCCTGCCCGCTGCCGGACGCCTCGGGCGCGGCCGCGGTCTGGCACCGCGCGTCGCGCTCGGCTTCCTGTGGGGACTCACGCCCTGCGGGCTCGTCTACAGCGTGCTTCCCGTTGCGATGCTGGCGGGCAGCGCGGCCGACGGGGCGTGGATCATGCTCGCGTTCGGGGTGGGAACCCTGCCCAACCTGCTGGCGGCAGGCTACGTCGCCGGACGAAGCAGCGGGTGGCTGCAGGCTCCGGGCTGGCGCCTGGCCGCGGCGGCGGTGATCGCGGCGTTCGCGCTCGCCGGCCTGTATCGGGCGCTGCTCGTGCCCGAAGCGTTGGCGCACGGGCCATTCTGCATCGTGCCCCCCTGAAGCGCGGAGGGGCGTCGCGGCTCGCATGCGAGAATGCGCCGCGATGGCCGGGCTCGCCGATCCCCGCAGTTTTCCCGATCCCGCAGCAGCTCCCGATGACGCTCGCGAAGCGCACGCGCTTGCGCAGGCGAGCCTGGCCGCCTCGGGCCCGGACGCGCAGGCGGCGGACGCCACGCTCGACGCGCTGATCGACCGCGAACTCGCCGCGGCAGACGCCAGCGCGGCGGGCCGGCGGCTCGCGCAGTGGCTGGCGAGCGCGCCTTCCGTCGCGGTGTACCGGCACTTGTGGCGCGCCCTGGCGCATCGCGCCGCCGTCCCGCCGCACGGTGAGGGCATTGCCGTCACGCTGTTCGCCATCCCGCTGGTGATCGTCGCCGGCGTGGGCGGCGGCCCGCAGGCGCGCGCGACCGTCCCCGGCACGCTGCCGGATGCGCCCGCGCTGGTCGCGGCCCTCGTCGAACACGGCGCGCTCGGCGGCAACCGCTCGTTCGCGCTCGCGACCTCGCTGGTCGCCGCCGACGCGCTCGACGTCGCAGCTGCGCCGGCGCTTCTGGCGGCGCGGCGGGCGGCGCTGTCGCGTGGCGAGCCGCTGGAGCTGCCGCCTGCGCAACTCGTGCTGCCCGCCGGCGAGAGCGTCCACCTGCGGTTCCTGGTCGGCAGCGCGGTTGGCGCGGCAGGACTCGACGTGACGCGCGAGGCGACCACCGGCCGCTGGGGCATTCCGCTGACAAGGGCACTGTCCACGCAACTGGCGGCGGCGGGCGCGACGCTGCTGGCGCTGCCGCGTCCGGCACTCGCGCCGCTCGCCGCCGTCGCTCAGGGCCGCGCTGCGCAGCGCGACGTGTCGGCGCAGCTCTTCGCGAGCAACGCGATCCGCGAGCTGCGCGCGAGCGTCGGCGAGCCGGTCGCGGTGATCGGCGCACACCGCGCCGCGGACGCGCCCGGCGGCGGCGAGCTGCGCCTGTCGCTGTCGTCGCCGTTCTCCCAGCGCGACGCGCACGGGTTCCGCTGCCCGATCCTGCCCGGCGAGCGGGTCGGCGACGTTGCGCAGATGCTCGCCGACCTGTGCGCCGACGCGCGCGTCGCGGACGTGCGCATCGTCGCCGGCGTGCACGACGACCGCGACCCGCTGACCGGCGGGCCGCTGATGTTCAAGCCGGAGACGATGCCGGGCGCGTCAACGGCGCACTGACGCGCCCGCAGCGCAGCGAGTCGGCGGTTCGTTGACGAACTTCCACCGGATCGGGGCGCCCCGCACAATCCGGCCGCGTTCGCTTCCAGCCGGGACGCCCCTGCGCGGCGAGGTTGGGCACCTGCTTCGCAGGGGCGACAATGGCCGGGAGCGAACTGGCCGGATTGATCAACGAACTACCGAGTCACTGCGCCAGTCGCGGCGACCGCGACGCGCGCGGGCGCGACGGCCTCCGAGACCTGGCGGATGCGGCCGGCGCCGCTGATGCGCTGGCGCACCTGCGGGCTGCCGTGGTAGTCGATCGCCCCGGCGCCGGAGATCGCAGCGTCGAGAGAGCGGCTGGCGTTGACCACGACGCGCCCGGCGCCGCTCACCTTGATCTCGGCGCTCTCGGAGACCAGGCGCGGCGCGCGATACGTGCCGGCGCCGGAGATCGAGACCTCCTGCCCGGTGGCGCGTCCGCTCACCTCGGCCTTGACCGCGCCGCTGCCGGAGAAGCGCAGCGAACCCGCGTCGAGGTCGTCGAGGCGGACCGCCGCGGCGCCGCTGGCCCGCACCGCAAGCCGCGTCGCCTTCACGCCGTCGCCGGAGAGGCGCACCGCGCCCGCGATGGCGATCGACTCGAGTTCCCGGAAGCGCACGGTGAGCCGGGGCGGCCGCGAGCTGCCACCGGACAGGCCGGACCACCAGGGAGCGTCCTCGCCGACGGTGATCTTCACCGTGCCGCCCTGGGCGCGGACGCGCACCCGCGCGTGCCGCTTCGGCGAGGCTTCGACGTCGATGGCCTCGGCCTCCCCTTGCACCAGGACGACGTCGGCGTGGCCGCTCACCTCGACGTTGCGAAATGCGCCGACGGGGACCGTCTGCCCGGTGCGTTCCCCGTCCCCGTCAGCGTCCCCCTGACGCAGCGTCGACCAGGCGAGGACAAGCCCCACGGCGATGACGGCGAGGATGGCGAGCAGGAGAGCGAGGCGGCGCATGGGGCGGGCGGGAGAGGGGCAACGCCAATTGGATGGTACGGGAAGGCCATCCGGATTCGTCCGCAAGGGCCGCGGCGGCCGACGGGGCGCGTGGCGAGCCGGTTGACGCCCGCGGATCGCTCCATTACTGTATACGGAATTCAATAATCCCGGGGTTCCCCAGCCGATCCCGGGCAAACTGCCGGAGCGCCCATGGACCCGTCCGCCGACCGCATCCGCGTCCTCGTCGCCAAGGTGGGGCTCGACGGGCACGACCGCGGCGTCAAGATCGTCGCCCGCACGCTGCGCGACGCCGGCATGGACGTGATCTACACCGGCCTGCACCGCACGCCCGAGGAAGTCGTCGAGGCCGCGGTGCAGGAGGACGTCGACGTCCTCGGCGTGTCGATCCTCTCCGGCGCGCACATGACGGTGTTCCCGCGCATCCTCGACGCGCTGCGCGCGCGGCAGGCCGAGGACATCGTCGTGGTCGGCGGCGGCGTGATCCCCGACGACGAAGCCGCAGCGCTGAAGCGGCTCGGCGTGCGGGAGCTCATGCTGCAGGACACGCCGCCCGAGGCGATCGTGGCGATGATCCGCCGCGTCGTCGCCGAGCGCGGGGCACGCTGACCATGGTCGCGATGGAGCAGTGGTCGTTCCCGCCGCGCTTCGACCCGGCGTACCTGCCGGACGCGCGCTCGCGCTACTGGTTCCCAGTCCGCGAGACGATGCCGCCCGCCGACCGCGAACGCGCGATCCTGGCGCGCCTCAGGGAGCTGACGCGCTACGCGTGGGATGCGTCACCGTTCTACCGCCGCAAGTGGGAGGAGGGTGGCTTCCACCCCGACCACCTGCGCTCGCTGGAGGACTTCGAGTCGCGCGTGCCCGTGATCCGCAAGGCGGACCTGCGCGAGGCGCAGTCGCGCGTGCCGCCGTTCGGCGACTACCTGTGCATTCCCGACGCCGAGGTGCACCACATCCACGGCACGTCGGGCACGACCGGGCGGCCGACGGCGTTCGCGATCGGACGCGACGACTGGGACGCGATCGCCAACGCGCACGCCCGGATCATGTGGGGCATGGGCATCCGGCCGGGCGACAAGGTGTTCGTCGCCGCGATCTTCAGCCTCTACCTGGGTTCGTGGGGCGCGCTCGCGGGCGCGGAGCGGTTGCGCTGCAAGGCCTTCCCGTTCGGCGCCGGCGCGCCGGGCATGACCGCTCGCGCCGCGATGTGGCTCGACATCGCGAAGCCCCGGGCGTTCTACTCGACACCCTCCTTCGCCTTGCACCTGGCCGAAGTCGCGCGCGGCGAAGGCTACGATCCGCGCGCATTCGGCATCGAGATCATGTTCTTCTCCGGCGAGCCGGGCGCCTCGGTGCCCGGCGTGCGGGACCGCATCGCCGAGGCCTACGGCGCGCGCGTCATCGATTGCGGCTCGATGGCCGAGATGACGCCGTTCATGAACGTCTCGGGGACCGCCCAGAGCGACGGCATGCTCTGCTGGCAGGACGTGGTCTACACCGAGGTCTGCGATCCGGCGACGTTCCGCCGCGTACCCTACGGCCGGCGCGGCACGCCGGTGTACACGCACCTCGAGCGCACGTCGCAGCCGATGATCCGGCTGGTGTCCGGCGACCTCACGCTGTGGGAGGACGGGCCGGGCGCGTGCGGGCGCACGTATCCGCGGCTGCCGCACGGCGTGTTCGGGCGCATCGACGACATGTTCACGATCCGCGGCGAGAACGTCTACCCGAGCGAGGTCGACGCTGTGGTCAGCCAGCTCGCCGGCTACGGCGGCGAGCACCGCATCGTCATCTCGCGCGAGGGCGCGATGGACGAGCTGCTGGTCCGCGTCGAGGCCGCGGCCGAGGCGCACGCGACGGGCGCGGAAGCGCTGCGCGACGCGGCCGCGAAGTCGCTGCAGAAGGTGCTGGGCCTGCGCGCGAAGGTGGAGGTCGTGCCGCCCGGCACGTTCCCGCGCACCGACTTCAAGGCGCGCCGCGTGATCGACGACCGCGAGGTGTTCCGCGCCATGCAGGAGCGCGTCGGCTGACGCGCGCTCGGGTGAGCTACGTCGCGTCGATGTCGCTGCTGCCCGGCGTGCTCGCCGGCGAGACGCGCGCGATCGCCCGGCTGCTCACGCGGGCCGAGGCGGGTGCGGCGGAGGCGCGCGAGGCGCTCGACGCGGCGTACGCGGCCGCGGGTCGCGCGCACGTCGTCGGCATCACCGGCGTGCCGGGCAGCGGCAAGTCGACGCTGGTGGCGAAGCTCGTCGCCGACATCCGCCGCACCGGGCGCAGGGTGGCCGTCGTCGCGGTCGACCCCTCGAGCCCGTACTCCGGCGGCGCGATCCTCGGCGACCGCATACGCATGGCGGAGGTCGCCGGCGACCCCGGCGTGTTCGTGCGCAGCATGGCCACGCGCGGCGCGCTCGGCGGGCTCGCGCACGGCACGCTCGAGGCGGTCGACGTGCTCGACGCCGCCGGCTTTGAGGTCGTGCTGATCGAGACCGTCGGCGTCGGCCAGGACGAGGTCGACGTCGCGCGCGCCGCGCACACGACCGTCGTCGTGTCGGCGCCGGGCCTCGGCGACGACATCCAGGCGATCAAGGCCGGCATCCTCGAGATCGCCGACGTGCACGTCGTCAGCAAGTGCGACCGCCCGGAGTCCGACCGCGCGATCGCCGACCTCAGGAACATGCTCGCGCTCGACCTCGCGACGTCGCGCCGGCCGCTCTGGCGCGTGCCGGTGCTGCCGGTCGCGTCGCTGCGCGACGAGGGCATCGGCGCCTTGCGCGAGGCGATCGACCGCCACCGCGAGGCGCTCGACGCCGAGGGCGGGCTGCTCGCGCGCCGGCGCGAGATCGCGCGCCGCCGGCTCGTGAAGGCGGGCGAGGACATCCTGCGCGAGCGCTTCTCCCGCGAAGGCGAGGAGCGCATCGCCGCGCTGCTGCAGGATCTGGTCGAGCGCCGTGCCAGCCCGCGGGCGGCGGCGCGAGCGCTGCTCGACGAACTGGCGGAAGGAGGGACGCGATGAACGAACCCGCGCGCGACGCGGCCCGGTGGGCGCAGGAAGTGGCGGAGTGGGAGGCCGACGAGGTCGCGAAGTTCCTCGCGCGCTCCCCGGAGCGCAAGGCGCAGTTCGCCACGCTGGGCGGCTTCCCGCTCAAGCGCGTGTACACGCCCTCCGACGTCGCCGACACGCCGCCCGCCGACATCGGGCTGCCGGGCCGCTACCCGTTCACGCGCGGGCCGTACCCGACGATGTACCGCGGGCGCATCTGGACGATGCGGCAGATCGCCGGCTTCGGCACCGCCGAGGACACGAACGGCCGCTTCAAGTACCTGATCGCCAACGGCCAGACGGGGTTGTCGACGGACTTCGACATGCCCACGCTGATGGGCTACGACAGCGACCACCCGATGAGCGAAGGGGAGGTGGGGCGCGAGGGCGTGGCGATCGACACGCTGGCCGACATGGAGGCGCTCTTCGACGGCATCGACCTCGAGCGGATCTCGGTGTCGATGACGATCAACCCGAGCGCGTGGATCCTGCTCGCGATGTACGTGGCGCTGGCCCGCAGGCGAGGCCTCGACCTCGACAAGCTCTCGGGCACGATCCAGGCCGACATCCTGAAGGAGTACCAGGCGCAGAAGGAGTGGATCTACCCGGTGGCCCCGTCGGTGCGCATCGTGCGCGACTGCATCACCTACTGCGCGCGGCACATGAAGCGCTACAACCCGATCAACATCTCGGGCTACCACGTGTCCGAGGCCGGCAGCTCGCCGCTCGACGAGATCGCGTTCACCATGTGCAACCTCATCGCCTACGTCGAGCAGGTGACGGCGACGGGGATGCACGTCGACGAGTTCGCGCCGCGGCTCGCGTTCTTCTACGTCTGCCAGGCCGACTTCTTCGAGGAGATCGCGAAGTTCCGCGCCGCGCGCCGCGTGTACGCCAAGATCATGAAGGAGCGCTTCGGCGCGCGCAACCCGGAGTCGATGCGGCTGCGCTTCCACTGCCAGACGGCGGCGGCCTCGCTCACCAGGCCGCAGCACAAGGTCAACATCGTGCGCACGAGCCTGCAGGCGCTCGCTGCCGTGCTCGGCGGCGCGCAGAGCCTGCACACGAACGGCATGGACGAGGCGTTCGCGATTCCCACCGAGGAGGCGATGAGGATCGCGCTGCGCACGCAGCAGGTCGTCGCCGAGGAGTCGGGCGTGGCGAGCGTGGTCGATCCGCTCGGCGGCAGCTACTTCGTCGAGAGCCTGACCACGCAGTACGAGAAGGCGATCTTCGCGGTGATCGACGAGGTCGACGCGAAGGGCGGCACGGTGAAGCTGACCGAGGAGGGCTGGTTCCAGCGGCGCATCGCCGACTTCGCCTACGAGACGGCGCTCAAGAAGGCGTCGGGCGAGAAGCCGGTGCTCGGCGTCAACAGGTACGTCGACCCGCACGAGACGTTCGACGACGTCGAGCTGCATCCGTACGACAAGTCGACGGCGCAGCGCCAGATCGCGCGCCTGAACCGCGTGCGCGCGGAGCGCGACGGCGCGAAGGTGGCCGCGCTGCTGGAGCGCCTCGTCGAGGTGGCGCGCGACGAGACGCAGAACGTCATGCCGGTGACCATCGAGCTGGTCGCCGCCGGGGCGTCGATGGGCGACGTCGTCGAGAAGCTCAAGGGGCTGTGGGGCACCTACCGCGAGCGTCCCGTCTTCTGATCCCATGAGCGAGGGCGGCGGATCGGTAGCAGCGTACGTCGCAGCCACGCTGAAGGCGCGCGGCGTGACGCGCGTCTTCGGCCTGTGCGGCGGGCACGTGATGCCGCTGTGGATGGCGCTCGACGACGCCGGCATCGCCATCGTCGACGTGCGCGACGAGCGCTCCGCGGTGTTCATGGCGCATGCGTACGCCGAGATTGGCGGCGGGCTCGGGGTGGCGCTGGTCACCGCCGGCCCCGGCGTGACGAACGCGACGACAGGCATCGCCAACGCGCACGTCGCCCGGGCCGGCGTGCTGGTGCTCGCGGGCGTGCCGCCGCGCGCGCAGGAGGGCAAGGGCGCGCTCCAGGACCTGCCGCACGTAGCGATGCTGCAGCCGGTCACGCGCTACGCGCGCACGGTGCGCGAGCCCACGCTCGTGCCGCAGGAGCTCGACTGTGCGATCACGCGCTGCGAGGGCTTCGGCGGCGAGCCGGGGCCGGCGTACGTCGACTTTCCCATCGACGTGCTGCGCTCGGAGCTGGCGCCGATGTTCTGGCGCGGCGAGCACATGGCTGCGAAGGCGCGGCAGGCGCTGCTTCCGGATCCGGAGGCCGTGGCACGGGCCGCGGCGCTCCTCGCGGCGGCGCACCGGCCGCTCGTCATCGCGGGACGCGGTGCGCGGCGCGCCGGTCCCGCGCTGGTGCGGCTGCTCGACGCGCTGCCCGCGGCGTACCTCGACACCGGCGAGTCGCGCGGCCTCGTGCCCGAGGGCCACGCGTCGTTCGTCGGCGCGATGCGCGCGGCCGCGATGGCGGAGGCCGACCTCGTGCTCACCGTGGGACGGCGGCTCGACTTCCAGCTCGCCTACGGCGCGCCGGCGGTGTTCCCGGACGCGCGCTTCGTGCGCATCGCCGACACGGTCGCCGAGCTCGCCGACAACCGCCGCGGCGACGCGGAGATCCTGGCCGACGCGGACCTCGCGCTCGGCGCCGTCGCCGCAGCGCTGCGCAGCCGCGCGCCGAGCGCGGATCTTGCATGGGTCGAGCGGTTGCGCGCCGAACACTCGCGCCGCACGCAGAAGCTGCGCGAGGCGATGCGCGCCGCGCCGGACGACGCGCGGGGGCGCGTCCACCCGCAGCGCCTGCTCGCGCACGTGCAGGAGGCGCTCGACCGCGATGCGATCGTCGTCGCCGACGGCGGCGACTTCCTGAGCTTCGCGCGGGTGGGCATCGCCGCCTCCGCGTGGCTCGATCCCGGGTCGCTGGGCTGCCTCGGCGTGGGCACGCCGTTCGGCGTGGGCGCGAGCCTCGCCGCGCCTGGCCGCCAGGTCGTCGTCCTCACCGGCGACGGCGCGTTCGGCTTCTCGGCGATGGAACTCGGGACGGTGGCGCGCCATCGCGTGCCGCTGCTCGTCGTCGTGGCCAACAACGACGCGTGGCAGATCGAGGTGCACGACCAGCGCAGCCGCTACGGGCGCGTGGTCGGCACGCAGTTCGCGGCCACCGACTACGCTGCGATGGCGCGCGCGTTCGGGCTGCACGCCGAGCGTGTGGCGAGCGCGGACGAGCTGCCCGCGGCGTTCGCGCGCGCGCTCGGCCGCCTTCCTGCGCTGCTCGACGTCGTCGTCTCGCCGGACGCGGTATCCTCCGACGCACGAAGCGGGCTCGCCGTCGTCCCGGACCTCGCGCCGCTGGCGGCGTGGGACGATGCGGAGCGGCGCTGGCGCGAGCGGCGCTGACCGAAGATGCGGATTCCCTACCTCGATTTCGTTCCGGACCTCGCGCCGCCGTTCGACCTGGCGCCGCACGCCGCCGTCACCGGTCGCACGAGCGCGGGCGCCGGGCTGACGATGCGCCCGTACGCGATCCTGCGCGCCGACGGCGAGTCGGTGCGCGTGGGGCGCAACGGCTTCTTCGGCGAGCGCGCCACCTCGCACATCGCGCACGGCGTGCTCGGCGCGAAGATGGGCGACGACGTCACCGTCGGCCGCTTCGGCCTCGTGCACGCGTGCACGCTGGAGGACGGCGTGGTGGTCGCCGACGGCGCGTCGGTGACCGACGGGGCCGTGGTCGGCGCGTATTCGCTGATCGCCCCGGGCGCGCTGGTGCCGCCGCGCAAGGTGCTGGCGGGCGGCTACGTCTACGAGGGTCACCCGGCCACACCGACGCGCGAGATCGGCCGCGACGAGCTCGCGGAGGTCGCGAGTGCGATCCGCGCGGGCCGGCCCAGCGCACTGGGCACGTCCGACGACCTGCCGCCGCTCGACGCGCTGCCGTTCGTTCCGCAGGGGCCGTTCGAGGGCGTGCTGCACGCGTTCCGCGGCCGCTCGCCGCGGCTCGGGCAGTCCTACGTCGCGCCGACGGCGGTGCTCGTCGGCGACGTCGAGCTGCACGACGACGCGGGCGTCTACTTCGCCTGCGTGCTCGCCGCGGGAGGCGCGCGCATCGTCGTCGGCGAGGCGACCAACGTGCAGGACAACACGCTGATCGTCACCGACGCGCAGCGCGGCGACACGATCATGGGCAAGCGCGTCACCGTCGGTCACAACGTGCGCATGGGCTCGGGCCGCTTCGGGGACGACGCGCTCATCGGCATGGCGTCGAAGGTGGGCGACGGCGTGGTCGTCGAGCCGGGCGGCTGCATCGGCGCCGGCGCGCACGTCGAGCCCGGCACCGTGGTGAAGGCCGGGTGGATCTGGGCGGGCCGGCCCGCGCGACCGTTTCGCGCGGTCAGGGACGCCGAGCGCGCCTGGTTCGCCGAGGGCGCGCAGACCTACGTCGGGTACTCGCGCGACTATCGCGGAAAGTAGGGTCAGACTCGACTTTCGGAAATCGGGGTCAGGCCACGACTTCCATGCGAAAGTCGAGTCTGACCCTACTTTCCCGGAAATGCGAGTCTGACCCTCATTTCCGGCTACTTGCCGGGAGGCAGGGCGATGGCGACGTTCTGGGCCGCGCTGACGAGGTGCGCGCGGGCGAGCGCAGCTGCGCCTTCGGCGTCGCCGGCGACCGTCGCGCGCAGGATCTCGGCGTGCTCGGCCCAGATCGCGCGCCGGTAGTCGCGCTGCAGCAGGACCTCGCGCATCGCGCGGCGCAGGTGGTTCCACAGCTGCCCCATCGTGTCGACGAACAGGCGGTTGCCCGACGCCTCGTAGAGCAGCATGTGGAACGCCATGTCGGCGCGGATCAATTCGGGCACGCCGCCCTCGCGCACCGCGCGCTTGCCCTCGTCGACGATCGCCTCGCCGCGCTCGCGCAGGCTGGCCCCGCCGCGCCGCGCGGCGAGGGAAGCCGCCAGCGGGTCGATGCCGAGGCGCAGCTCGTAGATCCAGCGCATGAAGTCGCGGTCGAGCGGCGCGACCATCAGGCCGCGACGGCCGGCCTCGACGAGGAACTTCTGCTGCTTGAGGAGCAGCAATGCCTGGCCGACGGGCTGGCGCGAGACGGCCAGCTTCGCCGCCACGCTCTCCTGCGTGAGCCGCTCTCCCGGCTCGAGCCGGCCCTCGCAGATCGCGTCGAGGATCGCGCGGTACGCCTGCTCGACGATGGTCGGCTGCGGCGCGAGCGTGGGCATCGCGCCGGCTTCGGCGGACGAGGTTCGCGGCGCATTCATCGTGGCGGCGATGATACCGCGCCGCCGGAACGCGACCCGTATAATCGGGCGGCCTGCCTCGCCGGATGCCGCCCCCATGAGCCTCGACCGCGTTCCCGCCGGGAAGGACGTTCCGAACGACTGCAACGTGATCGTCGAGATCCCGATGCGCGCCGACCCGATCAAGTACGAGGTCGACAAGGAGACCGGCGCCGTGTTCGTCGACCGCTTCATGTCGACGGCAATGCACTATCCGTGCAACTACGGCTACATCCCGCAGACGCTGTCCGACGACGGCGACCCCTGCGACGTGCTCGTGCTCTCGCCGATGCCGCTGATCACGGGCGTCGTCGTGCGCTGCCGGCCGATCGGGATGCTGAAGCTCGACGACGAGGCGGGCGGCGACTCCAAGATCCTCGCGGTGCCGATCGACCGTCTCTCCGCGCTGTACCGCAGCGTCCAGTCGCCGCGCGACCTGCCGGAGATCCAGACGCAGCAGATCGCCCACTTCTTCGAGCATTACAAGGACCTCGAGCCGGGCAAGTGGGTGCGCGTCGGCAGCTGGGTCGGGCCCGAAGAGGCCAAGCGCGAGATCCTCGAGTCGATCGAGCGCTACCGCAACGCCGCGCCGAAGCCGCACTTCTGAGACGCGAAACGCCGCCGCCGGCACGAAGCGAGCCGCGATGACACGTGCCGCGGCCGCGTTCCCGGCGCTGTTCGTGCTGCTGTGGAGCACCGGCTTCATCGCGGCGAAGTTCGGCCTGCCGTACGCGCCGCCGCTCACGTTCCTGCTGATCCGCTTCGCGCTCGTCGCCGCGCTCATGACGACGGTGGTCGCCGTCGTCCGGGCGCCGTGGCCTTCGTCGCGGCGCGAGGTCATGCACTGCGTGCTCGCCGCGTGGCTGGTCCACGGCGTCTACCTCGGCGGCGTGTTCGTCGCGCTGTCGCGAGGCATGGCGGCCGGCACGGCGGCGATGCTGGTCGGCCTGCAGCCGCTGCTCACCGTGTTCCTCGCCCGCGCGTGGTTCGGCGAGCGAGTCGTCGCGCGGCAGTGGGCCGGGCTGGCGCTCGGGCTCGTCGGGCTGTGGCTGGTGGTGCGGCACCGCTTCAGCCTCGACGCCGACCCGTGGGCATTCGTCGCGACCGGCTGCGCGCTCCTGGGGATCAGCGTGGGCACGCTCTGGCAGAAGCGCCACGCGGCGCACGTCGACATGCGCAGCGGCGCCGTCATCCAGTTCGCGGCCTGCGCGGCGCTGTACCTGCCGCTCGTGCTCGTGTTCGAGCGCGACCTCCACGTGAACTGGACGCCGCAGTTCGCGTTCGCCATCGGCTGGTCGGTGGTGGTGTTGTCGCTGGGCGCGATCAGCCTGCTGTACTGGCTGCTGCGGCACGGGGCGGCGGCGGGCGTGGCGAGCCTGTTCTACCTCGTTCCGCCGGTCACCGCGGTCATGGCGTACTTCCTGTTCGACGAGCGCCTCGACGCGGTGCAGATCGCCGGCATGGCGATCATCGTCGTGGCCGTCGCGATGGCGCGGCCCACGGCGCCTGCGCCCCGCACCTGAGCCGGGCGCGGGCGCCGGGCGTGGCGGTTTTCGGCGCACCTGGGCCTGCCGCGGCGGCCGCGCAACCCCGACCGACGACGGAGTTTGCGCAACGGCGTTGCGGCTCCGGGCGCGAGGGAGGAGGCTCC
This sequence comes from Betaproteobacteria bacterium, assembly GCA_029884335.1. Taxonomy (GTDB): domain Bacteria; phylum Pseudomonadota; class Gammaproteobacteria; order Burkholderiales; family Casimicrobiaceae; genus VBCG01. Next base: position 13,324 of record JAOUIA010000016.1, on the reverse strand, counting down.
ACGGCGTGAGCCGGCGCCGCCGGCCTTCGAAGGAGCAAGCGATGAACCGCCGCCACAGCCGGATCGCGGGAGCGCTCCTGCTTGCCGCGAGCCTGCCCGCCTATTCGCAGACCTGCGCGCCGTTCGCGGACGTGCCGGCCGCGCACCCGTTCTGCGCCGACATCCAGTGGATGTTCAACCGCGGCGTCACCAACGGCTGCGCGAGCGGCCTGTTCTGCCCGGGGGATCCGACGCCGCGCGAGCAGATGGCCGCGTTCCTGCACCGCCTCGCCGATGCGCTCTTCCCGCTCACGTGCGCGACCGGGCAGGTGATGAAGTGGAACGGCGCGACGTGGGCGTGCGCCGCGGACGCCACGGGCGCGGCGAACGCGTTCCTGCAGGGCGGCAACGCCTTCGGCAGTCCCGCGCTGCTCGGCACCACCGACACGCAGCCGCTCGACTTCCGCGTGCACGGCGCACGCGCGTTGCGCCTCGAGCCGAACGCAACCAGCCCCAACGTCGTCGGCGGGCACGCGAACAACCAGGCGGTGGCGGGCGTGCGCGGCGCCGCCGTGGCCGGCGGCGGCGTCGCCGACGCATCCGACCCGTTCTATCCCAACGGCGCGCGCAACCGCGTCACCGACCACTACGGCTTCGTCGGCGGCGGCTTCGGCAACCAGGCCGGCGACGACGGATTCGTCGACGACGCGCCGTTCGCCACTGCGGGCGGCGGACAGCTCAACGTCGCGGCGGGCGCGTACGCCACCGTCGCGGGCGGGCGGCGCAACGAGGCGCGCGACTACGGCGTGGTCGGCGGCGGCTATCTCAACGAGGCGACGGGCGACGAGTCGACGGTCGCGGGCGGGCGCGAGAACGCCGCGACGGGCAACGGCGCCGCAGTCGGCGGAGGATTCGACAACGTGGCCGGGGGCCTTCGCGCGACGATTCCCGGCGGCGCAGGCAACACCGCTGCCGGCGATCACGCCGTCGCGCTCGGGCACAACGCGGACGCGACGGCGAACGGCTGCTTCGTGTTCTCGGACGCGTCGTCGCCCACCGACCGCACGCCGTGCACCGCGGCCAATGCGTTCGTCGCGCGCGCGAAGGGCGGCTTCTCGCTGATCACCGGCGGGACGCAGGGCGCCTACACCGGCGCGCTCCTCGCGGCGGGCTCGGGTTCCTGGTCGATCCTCTCCGATCGCGCCGCGAAGGAGAATCTCGAGCCGGTCGATGCCGACGCGATCCTCGAGCGCGTGGCAGCGCTGCCGATCGCGACGTGGAACTGGCGCGAACAGGGGCCGCAGATTCGCCACGTCGGCCCGGCCGCGCAGGACGTGCACGCCGCGTTCGGCGTGGGCGAGAGCGAGCGGGCGATCAGCGCCGTGGACGCCGACGGCATCGCGCTCGCCGCGATCCAGGGGCTGCACCGTGCGCTGGCGGCCAAGGAGAGGCGCATCGCCGCGCTGGAGGCGCGCGTGGCGGAGGTGGATGCGCTGCGCGCCGAAATGGAGGCGCTGCGCGCCGCGCTCACGCGGCGCTGACGAGGCGCGTCCCGGCGACGCGGTCGTGCAGGAACTGGCGGTCGCGGTCGACGAAGGCCGCGAGCCAGTTGAGCGCGAGCAGCGGCCACGCCAGGGCGCCGTAGCCGCGCGGCTGCAGCAGCGCGTAGCAGGCGAGCGCGGCCGCCGGCGCGAGCCACGCGGCGGCATACCGCGCGAGCGCACGACGCACGTTCAGCGGCGCGCCGTCGATCGTTGCCAGCGCGAGCTTCCACGTCTTCATCGGCAGCGTGCGCCGCCCGTCGCTCCAGCTGTAGCCGAAGTAGGCGGCGCCCAGCGCGAACAGCGCGGCGAACGACGCCGCGCGGCCGGCCATCGAGGGAATCGCAAGGCGGCCGGACATCGCGCTGCCCGGCGACACCAGGGGCGCGATGGCGAAGCTCGCGACCAGCACGAGCGCGACCAGCAGCAGCGCCTCGTAGAGCAGGGACGCGAAGCGCCGCCGCAGCGACGCCGGCGCGAACTCAGCGGGAGGGAGCACGCTCGCCCGGCGGGGGCGCCATCGTCGGGGCGCTCACGCGACCGCCCGGTGCGGCGGCCGGTGGCGGGGCGGCGGGCGACGGACCCGGTGCGGCGGGCTTCGCCCCCGCAGGCGCCGGCGATGCTGCCGGCGCAGGCCGCGCGCCGGTCGGCGCAGGCGCCGGCGGTGCCCTGCGCGCGAGCTCTTCCTTCTTCTCCGGCGGCAGGCTCTGGTACTGCTGCCAGCGCTGGCGAACCTCGTCCTTCTTCTCCGGCGGGAGGCCCTGCAGGTCCTTGTACTGCTGGCGCGCGGAGGCGCGCTCCTGCGGCGTGAGCTGCGCCCACGGCCGCATCTGCTGCTGGACGCGCTGCTGCTCGTCGGGGGACATGCGGGGGTAGCGGTTGGCGATGCCGCGCCACTTCTGCTTGCGCGATGCATCCAGCTTGTCCCACTCGGGGGCGAGCGGCGCCAGCACCTGCCGCTCCTGCTGCGGCAGCTCGGACCACTTGGGCGAGGAGAGCGGCAGCTGCGCGTGCGCAGCTGCGCCCGCGAAGGCGAGCAGCGCGGCGGCGAATGCCGTGCGGATCACTCGGCCGGCTTCGCCGCGGCGCCCGCCGGCGCCGGGGTGTCCATTGCCTGGGCCTCCGCGCCAACGGCCGCGGCCGGCGCGTCCTGCGCCTCCGGCAGCGTCGGGGCGATCTCGAGGAACAGCCGGAAGCCGCGATCGACGAGCGCGTCGATCGGCAGGTCCGAGGTCAGGATCTGCGCGTCGATGTCCTCGAGTTCCGCGATCTCTCGCCAGGCGACCCATTGCTGCCAGCCGAGGACCGCCAGCGCCAGCAACCCCGCGGCCAGCCAGAACTTGCCCCTCGTCACGAACGGCCGCCCGCCGTCCGTCCCGAACGAGCCGCCGCCGGCTCCCGCGCCCACCAACCCGCGCGCGCCGACGAGTCCTTCGGCGACGGCCGGCTGGGTGTTTTCGGTCAGCCGGCCGACAGCCTGCGCCCGCGCCTGCTGCAGGCGATAGGCGAGCCCGGGCCGCAGCTCGCCGGCGGCCCGATCGAGGTAAGTCCTTAGTTTTCCTGCAAGTTCTTCTTCGCTTGGGGTCATGGCCGTATGCCTCTGGCTGCGAGCGCTGCCGAGAGTGCGGCAACAGCCCGGGAGCAGTGCGTCTTGACGCTCCCCTCGGAGCAGCCCATGACCGCGGCGGTTTCCGCCACGTCGAACTCCTCCCAGTAACGCAACAGGAACGCCTCCCGTTGACGCGCGGGAAGCTGCGCGATCGCGCCCTCTATCGCCGCCATCACCTGCTTCTGCTGCAGCTGGTCGGACGGATTGACCGGGACGCCGGACTCGGGTTCCGCGGCGATCGCCTCGAGCGCGTCGAAGTCCTCGTCCTTGTCGTCCTTGCCGCTCCCCAGCGCGGAGAGCAGCACGGTCCACGCCGAGCGCACCTTGCCGCGGCGGAAGTGGTCGTGGATCGCATTCTGCAGGATGCGCTGGAACACCGGCGGCAGCTCCTCTGCCGGGCGGTCGCCGTACTTCTCGGCGAGCTTGAGCATCGCGTCCTGCACGATGTCGAGCGCCGCGTCCTCGTTGCGCACGGCGTACATCGCGTGCTTGAACGCGCGCCGCTCGACTTCGGCGAGGAACGCCGACAGCTGCTGTGGGGTAGCCAGTTTGCTGGGCCGGGAAGGGGGCGGCAGATTATAGGCACGGGGCACCCGGCCGGCGGCGATGGTGCAGGGCGGGGAGCGGGATTTCGCTTGACCGAACAAGGGCTTCCGGCTATGGTGCCAGCTTGCGGGTGCGCCCGCATGCTGTACTGCAAAACGGCCGCTGCCTTCCCCTTCGCCGGCGCCACAAGCGCGGGCGGAGCACCCGACCGGGTCGGCGGCGGAACCGGCTACCACCCCAGCCCAGCTTTCCACGCGCCCCACCTTCAGGCGCGCCGCATTTTGCAGACACCGGTCGACGCACGCGCATCGCGCGCGAGCGCGTTCATCACTGCAGAGGGGTCGACATGGAAACGATCACGGGTGCCGAAATCGTCGTCCGGTGCCTGGCCGAGGAGGGCGTCGAATACGTCTTCGGCTATCCGGGCGGCGCGGTCCTCAACATCTACGACGAGCTGTTCAAGCAGGACAAGGTCAAGCACGTCCTCGTCCGCCACGAGCAGGGCGCCGCGCACGCGGCCGACGGCTACTCGCGCAGCTCGCACAGGACCGGCGTGTGCCTGGTCACCTCGGGGCCCGGCGTCACCAACGCGGTGACGGGCATCGCGACCGCGTACATGGACTCGATCCCGATGGTCGTCATCACCGGGCAGGTGCCGACGCACGCGATCGGCCAGGACGCCTTCCAGGAGTGCGACACCGTCGGCATCACGCGGCCCTGCGTCAAGCACAACTTCCTGGTGAAGGACGTGAAGGACCTCGCCACCACGATCAGGAAGGCGTTCTACCTCGCCGCGACGGGCCGCCCCGGCCCCGTGCTGGTCGACATCCCGAAGGACGTCACGCAGGCGAAGACCGAGTACCACTACCCCAAGACGGTCGCGATGCGCTCGTACAACCCGGTGACGAAGGGCCACGCCGGGCAGATCAAGAAGGCGGTGCAGTTGCTGCTGGAGGCGAAGCGCCCGATGGTCTACGCCGGCGGCGGCGTGATCCTCAACAACGCCAGCGCCCAGCTGACGCGCCTCGTGCGCCTGCTCGGCTTCCCGTGCACGACCACGCTGATGGGGCTGGGCGGCTTCCCCGCCACCGACCCGCAGTTCACCGGCATGCCGGGCATGCACGGGACCTACGAGACGAACATGGCGATGCAGAGCTGCGACGTGCTGCTCGCCATCGGCGCCCGCTTCGACGACCGCGTGATCGGCAACCCGCAGCACTTCTTCCGCGCCGACCGCAAGATCGTCCACGTCGACATCGACCCCTCCTCGATCAGCAAGCGCGTCAAGGTCGACGTGCCGATCGTCGGCTACGTCGGCGACGTGCTCGACGAGATGCTGCGCATCCTCGAGTCGTCGCCGCAGCGCCCCGACGCGCAGGCGCTGAAGGCGTGGTGGGCCGAGATCAAGGAGTGGCAGCGCCGCGAGTGCCTGAAGTACGACAAGTCGAGCGACAAGATCAAGCCGCAGGCGGTCATCGAGGCGCTGTACGCGGAGACGAAAGGCGAGGCGTTCGTCACCTCGGACGTCGGCCAGCACCAGATGTGGGCCGCGCAGTACTACAAGTTCGACAAGCCGCGGCGCTGGATCAACTCGGGGGGGCTGGGCACGATGGGCTTCGGGCTGCCGGCGGCGATGGGCGTGCAGCTCGCGAACCCCGACGCGACGGTCGCCTGCGTCACCGGCGAGGCGTCGTTCCAGATGTGCCTGCAGGAGCTCTCGACCTGCAAGCAGTACCACATCCCGGTGAAGGTCGTGAACCTGAACAACCGCTACATGGGCATGGTGCGCCAGTGGCAGGAGTTCTTCTACGGCAACCGCTACGCGGAGTCGTACATGGACGCGCTGCCCGACTTCGTCAAGCTCGCCGAGGCCTACGGGCACGTCGGCATGCGCATCGAGAAGCCCGGCGACGTCGAGGGCGCGCTGAAGGAGGCCTTCAAGCTGAAGGAGCGCCTCGTGTTCCTCGACTTCATCACCGACCAGACCGAGAACGTGTTCCCGATGGTGCCCGGCGGGAAGGGGCTGACGGAGATGATCCTGGCGGAGGAGCTATGAGCGCCGCAGGGCCGTCCCAAGGCGCGAATTGCTCCCCCTTGGGGGGCAGCGAAGCCGCGCATGCGGCGAGCGTGGGGGTACAGGTCAGCGCCGCAGGGCCGTCCCAAGGCGCGAATTGCTCCCCCTTGGGGGGCAGCGAAGCCGCGCATGCGGCGAGCGTGGGGGCACTCATTCTATGAGACACATCCTGTCCATCCTGGTCGAGAACGAAGCCGGCGCGCTTTCGCGCATCTCCGGCCTGTTCTCGGCGCGCGGCTACAACATCGAGTCGCTGACGGTGGCGCCCACCGAGGACGTCACGATGTCGCGGATGACGATCGTCACGACCGGCTCGGACGACGTGATCGAGCAGATCACCAAGCAGCTCAACAAGCTCGTCGACGTCGTCAAGGTGGTCGACCTGACCGAGGGCAACCACATCGAGCGCGAGCTGATGCTGGTCAAGGTGCGCGCCGCGGGCAAGGACCGCGACGAGATGAAGCGGCTGGCCGACATCTTCCGCGGCCGCATCCTCGACGTCACCGACAAGAGCTACACGATCGAGCTGACCGGCACCGGCAGCAAGCTCGACGCCTTCCTCACCGCCATCGAGCCGGGCGTGATCCTGGAGACGGTGCGCACGGGCGCATCCGGCATCGGCCGGGGCGAGCGGATACTGCGGGTCTGACAGGGCAACGAAGCCAACCACGGGGACACGACATGAAGGTGTATTACGAGAAGGATGCCGACCTCAGCCTGATCAAGGGTCGCAAGGTCACGATCGTCGGCTACGGCTCGCAGGGCCACGCGCACGCGCAGAACCTGAACGACTCGGGCATCAAGGTCACGGTGGCGCTGCGCAAGGGCGGCGCGTCGTGGCACAAGGCGAAGAAGGCCGGCCTCAAGGTCGCCGAGATCGCCGACGCGGTGAAGGGGGCCGACGTGGTGATGATGCTCATGCCCGACGAGCACATCGCCGCCGTCTACCGCTCCGAGGTCGAGCCGAACATGAAGAAGGGCGCGGCGCTCGCGTTCGCGCACGGCTTCAACGTCCACTACGGCCAGGTGGTGCCGCGCGCCGACGTCGACGTGATCATGATCGCGCCGAAGGCGCCGGGCCACACCGTGCGCTCGACGTACGCGGCGGGCGGCGGCGTGCCGATGCTGATCGCCGTGCACCAGGACGCCTCGAAGAAGGCGCGCGACATCGCGCTCTCCTACGCCGCGGCGATCGGCGGCGCGCGCGCCGGCGTCATCGAGACGAACTTCCGCGAGGAGACCGAGACCGACCTCTTCGGCGAGCAGGCCGTGCTGTGCGGCGGCACCGTCGAGCTGATCAAGGCGGGCTACGAGACGCTCGTCGAGGCGGGCTACGCGCCGGAAATGGCGTACTTCGAGTGCCTGCACGAGCTCAAGCTCATCGTCGACCTCATCTACGAGGGCGGCATCGCGAACATGAACTACTCGATCTCCAACAACGCGGAGTACGGCGAGTACGTGAGCGGGCCGAAGGTGATCACGCCGGCCACCAAGGACGCGATGCGCGAGATGCTGAAGCGCATCCAGACCGGCGAGTACGCGAAGGACTTCATCCTCGAGAACCGGGCCGGCGCGCCGACGCTCATGTCGCGGCGGCGCATCACCTCCGAGCACTCGATCGAGGTGGTGGGGGAGAAGCTCCGCGCGATGATGCCCTGGATCCGCAAGAACAAGCTGGTCGACCAGTCGCGCAACTGATTTCCCTCGCTCCCGGCCCCTTTCCGGCCTGACGGCCCTCACCCCCAACCCCTCTCCCGCCCGACGGCGGGAGAGGGGAGTGAGGCAATCCTCTCCCCCGGCACGGGGGAGAGGGCAGTGTGAGGGGGAGGGGGAGGCAACCACCCGGCGGCCGCGGGGCACCACCCGTACGGCCACCCCGCATCGCCCGTGCACGCTCGTCCATGCTGGAATGCACGGCGGGCGATCGCGCCCGCACCTACGAGGATCCGCGCCGATGGAACGCCATCGCGGCTGGGCATTGCTGATCGTGCTGGTCGCGCTCGCGATCGTGGCCTACCTCGCGCGTGACGCGCTCACGCAGTACTTCTCCTCCGTCACCGCTGCGTCGCGACCGCAGGACCGGCTTCCACCCGCGGCTGTCGACGCCGCAGCGACGCCGGCCCAGCGAGCGCCCGTCGAGCGGGCACGCGGCGCCGAGGCGATGGTGCTCGAGCGGGCGCAGGAAGGCGCCCGGCACGTCGATGAGCAAGCGCGCTGAGCCGGACTCTCGCGGCGGGCGCTCGCAGGGCAGCCGCCCGCACTTCGACCGGGCGTGGATCGGCCGCATCGCGCTCGCGCTGATCGTCGCTGCTGCGCTGGCGCTCGTGGCGCGCGTGGCGACGATCGTCTTCGGCGGCGGCAGCTCCCGCATCGAGCGCTTCGAGCGGTCGGTGGATCGCGACCAGGCCCGCGAGCCGGCGCAGGGCGCCGCGCCGGCGCGGTAGCCGCGGGGTCGCGATGCTAGAATCGCGCGAAGCACCATCGCCGCTTCGATGACCGACTATCCGCATCCGATCATCGCCCGCGAGGGCTGGCCGTTCATCGCCGCCGCGGTCGTCGCGGCGTTGGTCCTGCACGCGCTGGGCTGGAACGCCGTCGCCGTGCTGGCGTGGATCGTCGTCGCGTTCATGCTGCAGTTCTTCCGCGACCCGGCGCGCGACGCCCCCGCGCAGCGCAACGCCGTGCTCTCGCCCGCCGACGGCCGCATCGTCAGGGTCGGCCCCGCCCGCGATCCCTGGCTGGAGCGCGACGCGCTGCTCGTCAGCGTGTTCATGAACGTGTTCAACGTGCACAGCAACCGCAGCCCGGTGGACGGCACCGTGCGGGGGCTCTGGTACCACGCCGGAGCGTTCGTCAACGCGGCGCTCGACAAGGCGTCCACGGAGAACGAGCGCAACGCGCTCCACCTCGTCACGGCCGATGGAGCCGACATCACCTGCGTGCAGGTCGCCGGGCTGATTGCGCGCCGCATCCTGTGCTACGCGGAAGCGGGCGACAAGCTCGTGCGCGGCCAGCGCTACGGCTTCATCCGCTTCGGCTCGCGCGTGGACGTCTACCTGCCGCCGGGCGCGAAGCCGAAGGTGGCGATCGGCGACAAGGTGCGCGCCACCGAGACGATACTCGCCGAATTGTCCTGATGCACGACGACCACCAGCGCCAGCGGATGCTGGAGAAGAACCGGATCCGGCGCCGGGGCATCTACCTGCTGCCGAACCTGTTCACGACGGCGGCGCTGTTCATGGGGTTCTTCGCCATCGTGCGCGCGATGGACCTCGCGTTCGACCAGGCCGCGGCGGCGATCTTCGTGGCGATGGTGCTCGACGGGCTCGACGGCCGCGTCGCGCGCCTCACCAAGACGCAGAGCGCGTTCGGCGCCGAGTACGACAGCCTCGCCGACGTCATCAGCTTCGGCGCCGCGCCCGCGCTCATCATCTACGAGTGGACGCTGCGCGGGATGGGCAAGCTCGGCTGGATCGCGGCGTTCGTCTACGTGGCCGGCGCGGCGCTGCGGCTCGCGCGCTTCAACACGCTGCTCGAGGTCGCGGACAAGCGCTGGTTCCAGGGCATGCCGAGCCCCGCGGCGGCGGCGCTGGTGGCCGGCTTCGTGTTCGTGATGGACGACTACGGCGTCGACCCGGAGGCCGTGCGCTGGGCCGCGCTCGCGGTGACGCTGTTCGCCGGCCTCACGATGGTGAGCAACTTCAAGTTCTACAGCTTCAAGACGATCAACCTGCGGCGCAGCTACCCGTTCGTGGCGATCTTCCTCATCGTGGTGTTCTTCGCGCTGCTCTCCTACCAGCCGGCCACGGTGCTGTTCGCGATGTTCGTCGCGTACTCGCTGTCCGGCTACGTGGTGTCGGCGTGGCTCGCGCTGCGCAAGCGGCGCGCCGCGCCGCCGCCCGCGGCCTGACCTAGCGGGCCGATGCAAAGGGCGTTCGCAGGGCCGGCAAGAACTCGGGGGGTCGGCGCTGCGCCTTTTGCATCGGGTTGAAGTCAGGGCGGGCCCCTAGGGGGCGGCCCGTCGGCGCCCGCCTCGAACGGCACGCAACACCGCGCGTTGTGCGACGCGCGGCGCCCCATTGCGGTGTTTCGCATCAAGCTGCTAGGGGCGGCCGGCGGCGCGCTGTGGCGGCCGGGCGACATCCGGAGCCGGGCGGGCGCCGGGCGCTGCTTGCGCGCCGGCGGAATTTCGTATACGGTCGCATGATCGTGAGCAGCATCCTCAGCGCCGCCATCGACCGTCCCCGGGCCACGCCCGCGGGCGCGCTCGACCTCATCCGCGGCCTGCTGCTGCTGTGCCCCGCGCACAGCTAACCAACCTACCCCCAATTCGAGCAGTGCCCGCGCCGTCCGGCAAGACCGGGACGGCAGCAAGACGCACCCGCGCCGCGCGCGCCACGGAAAGCCGAGCCGACCATGAACATCGACCCTGCGCAGAAGTACCCCTCGTTCCCGCAGATCGCCCTGGGCGACCGCCACTGGCCCTCGCGCACGATCACGCGCGCGCCGATCTGGTGCAGCGTCGACCTGCGCGACGGCAACCAGGCGCTCATCGAGCCGATGGACAGCGAGCGCAAGCTCAGGCTCTTCGGCCAGCTGGTGGCGATGGGCTACAAGGAAATCGAGATCGGCTTTCCCGCCGCCTCGCAGACCGAGTACGACTTCGTGCGGATGCTGATCGAGGAGAAGCGCATCCCCGACGACGTCACCGTGCAGGTGCTCACGCAGGCGCGCGAGCCGCTGATTCGCCGCACCTTCGAGGCGCTCGTGGGCTGCAAGCGAGCGATCGTGCACCTCTACAACTCGACCTCCACCGTCCAGCGCCGCGTCGTCTTCGGCCTCGACCGGCCCGGCATCGTCGCTATCGCGGTGCAGGGGGCGAAGCTGATCCGCGACATCGCTGCTCGGTATCCGGATACGCAGTGGACGTTCGAGTACTCGCCGGAGAGCTTCACCGGCACCGAGCTCGACTTCGCCAAGGAGATCTGCGACGCCGTGACCGCGGTCTGGCAGCCCACGCGCGAGCGGAAGGCCATCATCAACCTCCCGGCCACCGTGGAGATGGCCACACCGAACGTCTATGCCGACCAGATCGAGTGGATGCACCGCAGCCTCGCGCGCCGCGAGGCGATCGTGCTGTCCGTGCACCCGCACAACGACCGCGGCTGCGGCGTCGCGGCGGCGGAACTCGCCCAGCTCGCCGGCGCGGAGCGCGTCGAGGGCTGCCTGTTCGGCAACGGGGAGCGCACCGGCAACGTGTGCCTGGTCACGCTCGGCCTCAACCTGTGGACGCAGGGCGTCGATCCCGGCATCGACTTCTCCGACATCAACGAGGCGGTGCGCGTCGCGGAGTCGTGCACGCAGATCCCGGTGCATCCGCGTCACCCGTACGCCGGCGACCTCGTGTTCACCGCGTTCTCCGGCTCGCACCAGGACGCCATCAAGAAGGGGCTCGCGGAGCGCAGCGTGATGGCGGCGCAGGGCGACGCGGCGTGGGACGTGCCGTACCTGCCGATCGATCCCGCGGACGTGGGCCGCACGTACGACGCGGTGATCCGCGTCAACAGCCAGTCGGGCAAGGGCGGCATCGCTTACCTGCTCGAGCGCGACCACGGGCTCGTGCTGCCGCGCCTTCTGCAGATCGAGTTCAGCCAGGTGATCCAGAGGATCACCGACGCCTCCGGCAAGGAACTCTCGTCGCGCGAGATCCGCGCGGCGTTCGACCGCGAGTACGTCGACGTCGCGCGGCCGCTCGCCTACGTCGACCACCGCACGAATCACAGCGGCGACGGGCGCGTCGAGCAGCTGGCGGCGCGCCTGCGTCTCGACGGGACGGAGCTGCGCCTGCACGGCAAGGGCAACGGGCCGGTGGACGCGTTCGTCCACGCGCTGAGAGCCGAGCTCGGCGCCGACATCCACGTGCAGAACTACCACGAGCACGCCACGGGCAGCGGCGAGGATGCCACCGCGGTGTCCTACGTGCAGCTGCGCATCGGGCAGGAGGTCGCCGTGTTCGGCGTCGGGCTGGATCCCAACATCGTCACCGCGACGCTGAAGGCCGTGATCAGCGCGGTCGACCGCGCGGTCGCGCAGGGCGTGCTTGCCCTGGAGCCGGGGAAGGCCGCGGCGAACGCCTAGCCGTCGTTCCCGCGAAAGCGGGAACCCCGTGTCTTCGTCCTGGCCCGGCGGTCGGGGCATCGAAGGACGCCGGATCCCCGCCCCCCGAATGCAGTCCTCGGGGGCAGGCTCCGCGGGGACGACGACGGAAGAAGCAGCGGGAGGGGCAGCAGTGCCCCCTTTCCCCCGGAGCCGGCGGAGAGGGTTGGGTGAGGGGGCGCCTCAGGCCTGTTCCCGCCGCAGCGGCACGATCGCCTCGCGCAACAGCGAGACCGTCACCTCGCGGCCCGGCGCGAGCGCGTTGCGCTGCGCGACGTGCAGCGACACCTTGAGCGTGAGCCGCGCGCCCGGCAGCCCGTCCGGCTGAAGCCGCGCGATCACGTCGTCGCCGAGCGTGACGATGTCGGCGATGCGCGCCGACACCGGGTTCTCGTGCTCGCCGCGCGAGGGTCGGTCCACGCGGTGCAGCACGACGCGCGTGGGCAGGATCGTCCACGCGAGCGGCCCCTCGCGCTCGAACGCGGCGCCGTCGGGCACTTCCAGCCGGTGCGGTCCCCAGGCGAGGCGGCGCGCCTCGCTCGTCCCCTCGACCGTGCCTTCGAACAGGTTCGGCAGGTCCAGCAGCCTCGCCGCGGCCACCGTCGCCGGACGCGTGAGCACCTCGTGCGTGGCGCCATGCTGGACCACGCGGCCGCGCTGGACGAGGCAGAGGTGCGTGGCGAGCAGCGCCGCTTCGTCGAGGTCGTGTGTCACCAGCAGCACCGTGGGCTTGAGCTCCTCGTGCAGGCGCTTCAGCTCGACGTAGAGGCGCTTGCGCGTGCTGCGGTCGACCGACGAGAACGGCTCGTCGAGCAGCAGCACGCGCGGGCTCCTGGCGAGCGCGCGGGCCATCGCCACGCGCTGCTGCTGGCCTCCGGAGAGCTCGCGGGGCAGGCGGTCGTCCAGCCCCGCGACGTGCGCCTGCGCGAGACGCTCGCGCGCGCAACGGTCGCGCTCGCCGGCGGCGAGGTGCGACAGCGAGCAGGCGACGTTGCCGAGAGCCGTCAGGTGCGGGAACAGGCCGTAGCGCTGCGGAACGTAGCCGATCGGACGCTCGCGCGTGGGCCGGTCGATGCCGCGCGCGCTGTCGAGCCACACCTCGCCTGCGAGCGCGACGTGCCCCCTCACCGGGCGCAGCAGGCCGGCGATGCAGCGCAGGATCGACGTCTTGCCGCTGCCCGACGGCCCGACGATGCCGACGATCTCGCCCGCCGGCAGCGTGACGTCGAGGTCGAGCGGGGGCCCGTCGTGGCCGAGCCTGACGACGAAGCTCACAGGTGTACCCCCACGCTTGCCGCGTGCGCGGCTGCGCTGCCCCCGGAGGGAGCGGCGTTCGCCCAGCGGCGAGGGGCCGCGATGAGCCGTTTCGGGAATGCAAGTCGCTTGGTCGCGGCCCCTTGCAATCGTCTCGGGGCGCAT
>JAOUIA010000015.1 GCA_029884335.1 Betaproteobacteria bacterium | reverse complement strand
CGGTGCTGGTCGGCGACGTCGTGTCGATCTACGCGGACATCGTGAGGACCGGGCGCACGTCGATCACCGTCAACGTCGAGGTCTACGCGACGCGCAACCCGCGCGAGGAAGTCAACGTCAAGGTCACCGAGGCGACGCTGACCTACGTGGCCGTCGGCGAGGACCGCCGGCCGCGCGCGCTGCCGGACGCCGCAGCCTAGTGCAGTGAGTCGGTAGTTCGTTGAACAATCCGGCCAGTTCGCTCCCAGCCATTGTTGCCCCTGCGCGGCAGGTGCCCAACCTCGCCGCGCAGGGGCGCCGCGGCTGGAAGCGAGCGCGGCCGGATTGTGCGGGGCGCTTCGACCCGGCGGAAGTTCGTCAACGAACTACCGACTCACTGCACTGGCGCCGCGCCCGGCGCCGGCTGTTCTAGAGCAAAACACCAAATCGCGGCCCGTAGAATGGGGAGCGTCGCTCGCCGACGTTCCCGCGCGGGCATCCCGGTGGCAGCCATGTCCAGTGTGAGTCCCCCGATCATCCGCAAGGCGGCCGTGCTGGGCGCCGGCGTGATGGGCGCGCAGATCGCCGCGCACCTCGTCAACTGCGGCGTCCCGGTCGTGCTCTTCGACCTGCCCGCGAAGGAAGGCGACCCCGACGGCATCGTGCGCAAGGCGCTCGCGGGACTCGCGAAGCTCGAGCCCGCGCCGTTCGCGTCGAAGGACCTCGCCGCGCACGTCGAGGTCGCCAACTACGCGAGCGGCCTCGCGAAGCTGGCCGATTGCGACCTCGTGATCGAGGCGATCTCCGAGCGGCTCGACTGGAAGCGCGACCTCTACGCGAAGGTCGCGCCGCACCTCGCGCCGCACGCGATTCTCGCCACGAACACCTCGGGCCTGTCGATCGCGTCGCTCTCCGAGGCGGTGCCCGCGGCGCTGCGCCCGCGGTTCTGCGGCGTGCACTTCTTCAACCCGCCGCGCTACATGCACCTGGTCGAGATCGTCGCCGGCCCGCAGAGCGAGCCGGCGCTGCTCGACGGGCTCGAGGCGTTCCTCGCCACCGCGCTCGGCAAGGGCGTGATCCGCGCGAAGGACACGCCGAACTTCATCGCCAACCGCGTCGGCGTGTTCTCCATCGTCGCGACGATGCTGCACACCGAGCGGCTCGGCCTGCCCTACGAGGTGGTCGACGCGCTGACCGGCCCGGCGATCGGCCGGCCGAAGAGCGCCTCGTTCCGCACCGCGGACATCGTCGGCCTCGACACGATGGCGCACGTGATCGGCACGATGCGCGACACGCTGCCCGGCGACCCGTGGCACGCGCGCTTCGCGGTGCCGAAGGTGGTCGCCGCGCTGGTGTCGAAGGGCGCGCTGGGCCAGAAGGCGGGGGCGGGGTTCTATCGCCGGCAGGGCCGCGCGATCGAGGTGCTCGATCCGGCGGCGGGCGCGTACCGGCCGTCGACCGGCGAGGTCGCGCCGGAGTTGGCCGAGATCCTCAAGGAGCGCGCGATCGGGCCGAAGCTCGCGAAGCTCCGCGCGAGTCCGCACCCGCAGGCGCAGTTCCTGTGGTCGATCTTCCGCGACGTGTTCCACTACGCGGCGTTCCACCTGGCGTCGATCGCCGACAACGCGCGCGACGTCGACCTCGCGATCCGCTGGGGCTTCGGCTGGCAGCAGGGGCCGTTCGAGACGTGGCAGGCGGCAGGATGGAACGAGGTCGCGGGCTGGATCGCCGAGGACATCGCCGCAGGCAAGGCGCTCGCCGGCGTGCCGCTGCCCGAGTGGGTGGGCGGCGAGCGCGTGCGATCGGCGGGCGGCGTGCACACGCCGAAGGGCTCCTACGCGCCGGCGCCGGACGCATTCCGCGGCCGCTCGACGCTGCCGGTCTACGAGCGGCAGCTGCGCCCCGACCCGGTGCTGACCGAGCGCCCGGACGCGGGCACGACGGTGTTCGAGAACGACGCGTTGCGCATGTGGCACCTGGGCGACGACGTCGCCATCGTGTCGTTCAAGACGAAGAAGCACACGGTCAGCGAAGAGGTGCTCGACGGCCTGCAGCGCGCCTGCGACGAGGCTGAGCGGTCGTTCGCCGGCCTGGTGATCTGGCAGCCGGCGGAGCCGTTCTCGCTCGGCGCGGACCTCTCGGGGATCGCGCCGGCCGCGGCCGCGAAGCAGTGGGCGGGCATCGAGGCCGTGGTGAAGAAGTTCCAGGACACTTCGATGAGGCTGCGCTCGTGCCTCGTGCCGACGGTGGCGGCGGTGCGCGGCATGGCGCTCGGCGGCTCGTGCGAGTTCGTGCTGCACGCCGACCGCACGGTCGCGGCGATGGAGTCGTACATCGGGCTGGTCGAGGCGGGCGTGGGCCTGCTGCCGGGCGGAGCGGGGTGCAAGGAACTGGCGCTGCGCGCTCACCTCGAGAGCCGGCGGGGCGCCGCCGGCAGCCAGATCGACATGCTGCCGGTGCTGCGAGCCTACTTCCAGCAGGTCGCCACGGCCGCCGTCTCGAAGAGCGCGCCGGAGGCGAAGGCGCTGGGCTACCTCAGGCCCTGCGACGTGGTCGTCCCGAACACGCACGAGGTGCTGCACGTCGCGAAGGCGCAGGCGCGCGCGATGGCCGAGGCCGGCTATCGGCCGCCGCTGCCGGCGCGAGACATCGCGGTCGCCGGGCGCACCGGCATCGCCACGCTGCAGATGCTGCTGGTCAACATGCGCGACGGCGGCTTCGTCAGCGCCTACGACTGCGAGATCGGGCTGGCGATCGCCCGCGTGATGTGCGGCGGCGACGTCGACGCCGGCAGCCTCGTCGACGAGCGCTGGCTGCTCGACGTCGAGCGCGCCGAGTTCATGCAGCTGCTGCGCAACGAGAAGACCCAGGCGCGCATAGCGCACACGCTGGCCACCGGCAAGCCGCTGAGGAACTAGTGTCCCGTACCCGAAGTTCCTTGCCCTGTCGCAGCGCAGCAACCACCTCCGCTCGCGCAAGGGCGACGAAAGTGGCGCGCTGCGCGACGCCGGTCGCAGCGGGTATCGTGAATGCCCGCAAGACCGGCAGCAATGCAGCGCGTCATTGCTCGCTCGTCCTTGTGCAAGGAACTTCCGGTACGGGACAACAAGATGGCGCGACCCCCACGTTCACTTCGTTCACTGCCCCCCGAGGGGGCGGGTCAGTCCCTCGGGACGGCCCATCGGGACTGACATGACGAGACAACTCCAGGACGCGTGGATCGTCGCGGCGACCCGCACACCGGTCGGCAAGGCGCCGCGCGGCGCGCTGCGCACCGTCAGGCCGGACTCGATGCTCGCGCACGTGCTGCGGCGCGTGACCGCCGCCGTGCCGTCGGTGCCGAAGGAGGCGATCGAGGACGCGATCGTCGGCTGCGCGATGCCCGAGTACGAGCAGGGCATGAACGTGGCGCGCATCGGCGTGCTGCTCGCCGGGCTGCCGGTGGGCACCGCCGGCATGACGATCAACCGCTTCTGCTCGTCGGGACTCAACGCGGTGTCGATCGCCGCCGACCGCATCCGCACCGGCGAGGCCGACGTGATGCTCGCGGCGGGCACCGAGAGCATGAGCATGATCCCGATGCTCGGCCGGCTCGCGATGAACGCCGAGGTGTTCGCGCGCGACGAGAACCTCGGCATCGCCTACGGCATGGGGCTGACCGCCGAGCGCGTCGCGCTGCAGTGGAAGGTGTCGCGCGAGGACCAGGACGCGTTCGCCGCCGAGTCGCACCGCCGCGCGCTCGCCGCGCAGGAAGGCGGCGAGTTCGCCGCCGAGACGTCGCCGTTCGACGTGGTCGAGCACGTGCCGGACCTCGCGACGGGCAAGGTCGCGGAGAGGAAGAAGCGCGTCGACCGCGACGAGGGCCCGCGCGCCGACACCACGCTCGAGGGTCTCGCGAAGCTGCGGCCCGTGTTCGCGGCGAAGGGCTCGGTGACGGCGGGCAACAGCTCGCAGACGTCCGACGGCGCCGGGGCCGTGATGCTCGTCTCGGACCGCGCGCTCAAGGCCTACGGGCTCACGCCGCTGGCGCGCTTCGCAGGCTTTGCGGTGGCGGGCGTCGCCCCGGAGATCATGGGCGTCGGCCCGATCGCCGCGATCCCGAAGGTGCTCAGGAGCACCGGCGTGAAGCAGGACGACCTCGCGTGGATCGAGCTCAACGAGGCGTTCGCCGCGCAGAGCCTCGCGGTGATCCGCGAGCTCGGCCTCGATCCGGCGAAGGTCAATCCGCTCGGCGGCGCGATCGCGCTCGGCCACCCTCTGGGCGCCACGGGCGCGATCCGCACCGCGACGCTGGTGCACGGCCTGCACCGGCGCGGCGGCAAGTACGGCATGATCACCATGTGCGTCGGCACGGGCATGGGCGCGGCCGGCGTGTTCGAGGCCGTGTAGCCGGCATTCGCCAGGGGGCAGCGTGAGGCGAGCGATCGGTGCCGCGGCTGTCGTCGCCTGCCTCGCCGGCGCCGTGCAGGCAGCCGAAGTCGGCGGGGTCAGGCTCGACGACGGCGCGAGCGTGGGCGGGCAGGCGCTGGTGCTGAACGGCGCGGGCGTGCGCACGCGGATGCTGCTGTTCAAGGACTACGTCGCCAGCCTCTACCTGCCGGCGAAGGCCCGCAGCTACCCGGCGGTCGTGTCGAAGGGGCCGCGGCGCATCCGGCTCGACCTCCTGCGCGGCTACTCCGGCGGCGATCTCGCCGACCTCCTCGTCGCCGGGCTCAGGGACAACGCCTCGGCGGAGGAGTTCGCCTCGATGAAGCCGCAGGCCGACCAGCTGGCCGTGATCGTGCGCAGCATCGGGCAGGCGAAGCCGGGTGACGTCGTCATGCTCGACTTCCACGGCGGCGCGACGCGCATCGCGCACAACGGCGAGCCGAAGGGGGCCATCGCGGGCGACGCGTTCAACCACGCGCTGACCCGCATCTGGATCGGCGCGAAGCCCGCGCAGGACGGGTTGCGCAAGGCGTTGCTCGGCCTGTAGGCGGCTTCGGCCCGCGCTCCTCACCGCCGGCCCTCGCCCCGGACCCTCTCCCACCTGACGGCGGGGAGAGGTGAGAGCAGCTCTCCCCTCGCCCTACGACGGGTGCAGTTCTCCCCTCGCCCCACGACAGTGGGGAGAGGGGCCGGGGGTGAGGGGTTGCGGGTGAGGGGATAATCCGACCCCATGCCCGACTTCTGGCCCTCCTGCGGCTATCGCCTCCTCGCCGTCGGCGGCGACGGCCGGCTCACCGTCACCGACGCGTTCCTGCGCACCTACCTCGCGCGTCCGGAGCTCGCCCCGGTGCCGGAGTCCTGCGCTGCCGAGCTCGCGCTGCACGACGCGCTGATGAAGCTGCCGCGCCGCGAGGTCGGCGGGCGGGAGCTCGACGCGCTGGCCGACGCCGACGCGCGCGACAACTACCGCATCTGGCTGCGCTTTCGCGAGCGGCTGCTCGCGGCGCCCTCGCTCGAGGCGGCCTACGTCGCGCTGTTCCGCGGCGACGGCGTCGACGTGCCGCCGATGTTCGTCCACCAGCTCACCCAGGTGCTGCTGCGCCACGTCCTCGGCGAGCATTGCGACCCGCTCGAGGCGCGCATGGCGGAGATGCTGTACCGGCCGCAGAAGGTCGCCGTGCTCGACAACGGCAGCGTCATGGCGGCCGACGACGAGGTGGTCGAGCTGCATGCGACCACCGGCGGCTTCGGCAGCCTCGGCGAGCTGCTGAAGCGGCAGGCCGTCCCCACGCGCTCGATCGACCTCGACGTGCTCGCACCGGAGAACGCCGCGACGTACTGGGAGCGCGACGAGCGCCACGACTTCTCGGTGGCGCTGAACCGCGGCCAGCCGCCGCTCGACGCGCTCTGCCGCGTGCTGGAGAAGTGGATCGCGCACTTCCTGGGCGTGGCGGTCGCGATCCGGCCCGAGCGGCGCATCGACGACGACCGCTGGCTCTGGCACGTCGGCCTCGACGCCCAGGCGAGCGGCATCCTCAACGACCTCTACAATCGCGTCGAGGTCGACGACGCGAGGATGGAGCGCCTGCTGTCGCTGTTCCGCCTCGAGTTCGCCGACCGCAACGTCGTGCGGCCCGCCGTCGCGGGCGCGCCGGTCTACCTCGCGATGGCGCTCGACGAGCGCTCGCGCCTGAAGCTCAAGCCGCAGAACCTGCTCCTCAACCTGCCACTCGCCCGGACGCAATGACGAAACGTTCCGCCGTGTCCCGACACGCCGCCGCACTCCTCCTCGCCGCCGGCGCCGCCTTCGCGCAGACGCCGCCGCCCGCCGCACCCGACCCGGCCGCGCCCGCCGCAGTGCCCCCGCCCGCCGCAGCGCCCGCGCCGGCCGCGGCGCCCGCGCCCGAAGGCCCGCTCGCCGACTTCGCGTGGCTCGCCGGCTGCTGGCGCGGCACGGTCAACCAGCGCGAGTTCCGCGAGCACTGGATGCCGCTGCGCGGCAATCTCATGCTCGGCACCGGGCACAACGTCGCGGGCGGGCGCACGCAGGACTACGAGTACATCCGCCTCGAGCCGCGCGCCGACGGCGTGCACTACGTCGCCGTGCCTTCCGGGCAGAGGGAGGCGTCGTTCCGCTTCGCCGGGCGCGAGATGGACGGCCCCGACGCGGTCTACACGTTCGCCAACCCCGCGCACGACTTCCCGCAGCGCATCGTGTACCGCCGTGCGAGCGAGGGCTGGCTTTACGTGCACGTCGAGGGCAAGCTCAAGGGCGAGGCGCGGCAGATCATCTACCCGCTGCGCCGGGTCGACTGCGAGAGCGGCGAGTTCATCCGCCAGTGACGGCGTCGCGGCATCCGCCGCGCTCCCGAACGCCGTTTGCGTCGATCGCCTAGCGCTCGGGAATGCCGGCGCGGCGCAGGCCCGAGTACCAGTTCTTCTCGGCGAGCGCCAGGTAGTCGGGGTGGTCCGAGTAGCGCTTCGCGCGCAGCTGCGCGATCGAGTAGCTGGGCACGTCGCGCAGCACCTCCGCCTTCAGCGCCGCGGCCTTGGCGGACTCGCCGTTGTTCGC
The DNA here is from genome assembly GCA_029884335.1 of Betaproteobacteria bacterium. Classification (GTDB taxonomy): domain Bacteria; phylum Pseudomonadota; class Gammaproteobacteria; order Burkholderiales; family Casimicrobiaceae; genus VBCG01. The sequence goes on along the minus strand of JAOUIA010000015.1, from coordinate 56,463 downwards.
GTACGCGGCGAGCAGGTAGACCTTGCTGATCCAGTCGCCGGCGAACAGGTTCGACTTCTCGCACGCCGCGACGGCCAGGGGGGCCTGGCCGGCGAGGACGTGCGCCTCGCAAGCCACGCGCGCCGTTCCGGGCGCGGCCTCGGGATCGGCGCGCACGACCTCGTCGACGATGGCCAGCGCCTCCTGCGGCCGGCCCATCAGGCCGCGGGTCCACGCCTCGTTGAGCCGGCTCGAAGGCAGGTGCGGCTCGAGGCGAACCACGCGCGCGGCCGCTTCCAGAGCACCGTCCCAGCGCGAGAGATAGACGAGCGCGTTCATCCGAATCTCCCAGGCGAGCGGATCGGCGGGGTCGAGAGTGATGGCGCGATTGGAAAACGCGTCCTGCTCGCGGCCGATCCGGTCGCGGTCCTGGTCCGGGTCGACGTCGCCCTCGATGTTCACCAGGCGCGCCTTGATCTTCCAGGCCGCCGCCAGGTTGGGGTCGAGCTCGGTCGCCCGGTCGGCGAAGCGCCTGGCGGCGCGGATTCCCGCGAGCGAGTGGTCCTTGTCGACGGCATCTTCCGCGAGCAGCACCCACTCGCTGGCGGTCAGCGCGCTCTCGGGTTGCCGCAGCGCGCGCTGCCTGTCCGCGAGGACGATCGCGCTGCGCGCCTTGCGGATGATCCGAGCGAGCGCCGGGGACATGGGGCCTTCGACTGTCGCGGTGTCGAGCGTGTCCTGCGTCGCTACGACCTGGCTCCCCGTCGCCACGTCGACCACGCGGGCGCTCACGCTCACCCGACCGTTCGCCGGCCTCGCTTCCCCTTCGACGCGGTAGCGCGTCTTCCCGGCTTGCGCCGCGCGCGCGGCCGCGTCGCCGGTTCCGATTGCCGGCATCGGTACGACGACGAACATCTCGCCGGACAGGCCGGTGGCGTAGTGCCGTCCCAGAGCGCCGGCCCATCGCTGTCCCGCGGGGCTCCCGTCGTGGGCGAAGGGCTCGATCGCCACGCTCAGCGGCGGAGCCGGCGAAGGCGTCGAGGGCCCAAGGCGCTGGAAGGCGAGCCATCCCGCGAATCCGACCGCCATCAGCGCGGCGAGACCTGCGACCGGCGCGATGCGGCGAAGCGTGCGCGATCGCGTGCGCGACGTCGTTCCCGGCCGGCCGGGGGCGGAAGTGCGCGTGCCGATTCGATAGACCTCGACGGGTTCGGCGATGTTCTTGACGCGCTGCGGGCCCAGCGGCTCGAGATCGACGTCGAGCTTGCCGCGCACGGCGTCGCGCACGGCCTTGCTCACGCAGATCGTCCCCGGCTCCGCGAGCGCCTGCAGGCGTGCCGCCACGTTGACGCCGTCGCCGAGGATGTCGTCGCCGTCGACGACGACGTCGCCCAGGTTGACGCCGATGCGGAAGCGCAGTGCCGGCGCACCCGACGGAGCTTCGCCGGGCGCCGTGGCGTTGCGCACGTCGATCGCGCAGCGCACCGCGGCAAGCGCGCTGGCGAACTCGAGCAGGAAGCCGTCGCCCATCGTCTTCACGAGTCGACCGCCGTGCCTGGCGACCGCCGGATCGACCGCCCGTTCGCGCACGTCCTTCAGCGCGTCCAGCGTGCCCTCCTCGTCCTCGCCCATGAGGCGCGAGAACTCCGCCACGTCGGCGAGGACGATCGCGGCGAGGCGACGTACGTGAGCGGGCACGACGGGTCTCTCGGGGCTCGCGCGGCGGGTGGACGACTATAGTGGCGCGCGCAGGCCCGCGCAATGCGCGGCAGCGGCGGCCGTCTCAGGGGCGCGCGTGGCCACGAACGATGCGCGCGAGCGAGGAGGGCAGCCGCGGGTGCGCGGCGAGGCCGAGGAAGTAGGGCCGGTCGTCCGCGGCGCCCTTGGCTCGCATCAGCGCCACGCAGGCGGACTTCTCGGACGCGCTCCACTGCGCCAGGTCGTCGACGAGTCCGACGAGGAGCGCGAGCGAGCGAAACGCCGCGCGCTCGCCGTCCGGCCATTGCGCATCGTCGCGCACGTCGAGCGCGGCGCGCACGCGCTCCAGCGCATCGCGTTGCGCCGCCTCGCGGTCGCCGCCGTGCGCGCGCGCGATCCAGGCGGACACGGCGAAGGCGAGGCTGCCGGCCTCGATGCGCTGCTCGGCGGGCAGCGGCGCGAGGTCGAGCGCCAGGTCGGCGCCGGTCAGCTCGCGCATCAGCGGCAGCGGCGAGCGCGCCCCGCGCTCGCGCTGCAGGCGCGCGAACTCGCGTGTTGCGAGCCGGCGCAGGCGTGCCTCCACCGGCCGGAAGCCCAGGCGCCAGTAGAACCAGAACGCGCCCGAGCGCAACCCCTCGGCGTTCCCGGCGCCGAATTGATAGGGCTCGACGACGAAGCGCGCGCAGCCGTACCACGCGCGGTAGACGCGCAGCACCTGCGCGAAGGCGAGCGCGGACTCGCCGCCGCGGAAGGCCGGGAACACGTTGATGCCGGTGCGGCACACGCCGAGGAACGGCCAGCTGCCGCCGTAGGCGACGGGGACGCGGTTGCGGAACAGCAGGTAGCCGGTGTGGCTGTCGAGCGCGAAGCGCCGTTCCGGGTCCATCGGGTACAGCGCGACCGACCAGCCGCCTTCCAGCTCGTGCAGCGACACCGCGTCCACGGCGGGCCAGGTCAGCGGGTCGGTCTCGCGCGCGAGCATCGCCAGCGTCGCGCGCGCCGTGTCGACGAGCGCTGCGCGCTCGCCGGCCGACAGCGATCGCGGTGCGGGCGGCGGGCGCTCGATGACGGCGCGCGGATCGGCGAGAGACCGGACGAGCGGGGCGTCCTGCCGGTGGACCGGCGCGGGCAGGCCGCGCAGGAACGTGCGCGACGCGGGGGTGTCGCGCGGTTCGATCGTCACGAACGGCGTCAGCGACTCGTAGAGGTGGCCGCGGACGGCCGCCGGCACGCGCATGCGCGCGAGGTGGGCGAGGAGGAAACGCAGCCGCGTCCCCGCGCGGCCCTTGAGGCGATCGAGCAGCGCGATCGGCTCGTCGCCGAGCGCGAGCGAGTCGGCCTCCATCGCCGGCAGCGCGAGCGCCAGCACGTCGGCGAGCTGCGCGCCGCCATCCCCGAAGGAGGTGAGCTCGACGCGGCCGGGAAAGCGCGCGTCGAGCCAGCGGGCGATGTCGTAGCTCAGCGCCGCGGAGATAGAGCACCACGCCATCCCCGAGCTTCCCGGCGTGGCAGCGCCCGCCGCCGCGAGCTTGCGCGCGCAACGCGCGACGCGCGCGAGCTCCGCGTCCGCGAGCGCCGCCACTGCCTCGTCATCGGCGTACGCGGCGAGAAACAGCAGCGCGTCGTGGTACTCCGCGAGCACGCGCGGGCGGGCGAGCCCGCGCCTGCGCAGCGCGGCGAGGAGCGACGTCTTCGTGGCACGGGCGGCCGGCCCGAAGCGCTGCGCCGCCTCGCGCAGCGCGCGGACGTCGGCGAGCGCGAGCGGTGCGGTGCGCGTCGACGGCATCCGGGCCGTTCTTCCAGCCGTCGTGCCGGGCGCGGTCAGCGACCGGCCACCTCGGCGACGCCGCGGTTCGCCAGCTCGTCGGCGCGCTCGTTGCCGTCGTGCCCCGAGTGTCCGCGCACCCAGTGCCAGCGCACGACGTGGCGCGCGGCCAGCTCGTCGAGCTCGCGCCACAGCTCCGCGTTCTTCACCGGCTTGCGATCGGCGGTCTTCCAGCCGTTGCGCTTCCAGGCGTTGATCCACGACTGGATGCCGTTCTTGACGTACTGCGAGTCGGTGTAGAGGTCGACCTCGCAGGGCCGCTTCAGCGTCTCGAGCGCGCGGATCACCGCGGTCAGCTCCATGCGGTTGTTGGTGGTCGCCGCCTCGCCGCCGTGCATCTCGCGCTCGCGCCCTCCGGCCACCAGCAGCGCGCCCCAGCCGCCGGGGCCGGGATTGCCCTTGCACGAGCCGTCGGTGTAGATAACGACCCCCACGCTAGCGGCTGACGCCGCGTCGCTGCCCCCAGGGGGGGCGGAGTGAGCGCCTCGGGACGGCCCTGCGGCGCTCACGTGACGACCCCCACGCTGGCGGCTGACGCCGCGTCGCTGCCCCCAGGGGGGGCGGAGTGAGCGCCTTGGGACGGCCCCGCGGCACTCACGGTGCGCTTCGATCCACCGCCGCTCAAGCGCGCCGCCGCTCGTTGACGGCGGTGAGCGTCTCGCGGGCGCGCGCCGCCGGCACGAACGCGCGCCGCCGCTCGCGCCGCTGCCAGGCCGGCGTGATGATGCTCATGCCGTGGACGTGCTTGGTCGCGCGCAGGAAGTACACGCCGCCGCCGATCGGCCACCAGCGGTCGCCGGCCTTCTCGAAGAACCCGCTGCGCTCGATCCAGCGCTCGCGGGCGAACGGCGGCACGTAGCAGTCGAGGCGCCCGCCGACGACGTCGAAGCCGAGCAGCGTCAGCCAGTCCTTGACGCGGTAGAGCGCGATGAAGTTGCCGTTCCACGGCGGCGACTGCTCGCGGCCGAAGTAGCGCTTGGCGCCGAACAGCGAGAACGGGTTGAACCCGGCGATGACGACCTGGCCCCCGGGCCGCGCCACGCGGTAGGCCTCGCGCAGCATCTGGTGCGGGTCGTCGGTGAACTCGAGCGCGTGCGGCAGCACGATCAGGTCGACGGCGTTGTCGGGGAACGGCAGCCAGTGCGGGTCGGCGACGACGTCGGCCGGCGGGTCGTAGTCGACGCACCAGCGCGAGGGGATGCGGCTTGCGCCGAGGAAGCGCGCCTCGGGCAGGCCGACCTGCAGAGCGTAGTAGCCGAAGATGTCGGCGACCGCGCCGTCGAAGTAGGCCTGCTCCCGCGCCAGCACGTAGCGGCCGAGCGGCGTCGCGAACCAGTCGGCGAGCGTCGTTGACAGCCCCTCCGGCGCTCGCGAAGATGCGTCCATGCCGGCGATTATCGCGGTCCCCGCATTCAGGGACAACTACATCTGGGTGCTGCGCGACGACCGCCGGGCGGCGGTCGTCGACCCCGGCGACGCCGCGCCGGTGCTCGCCTACCTCGCCGCCGAGCGGCTCGACCTCGCGGCGATCCTGGTGACGCACCACCACGCCGATCACGTCGGCGGCGTGGCGGCGCTCGCGCAGCGCTCCGGCGCGCCGGTGCTGGGACCCGCCTTCGAGACGATTCCGGCCCGCACGCGCGCGCTCGACGACGGCGACACGGTCGAGCTGGCCGAACTGGACGCGCACCTTGCCGTCATCCACGTTCCCGGCCACACGCTGGGCCACATTGCCTACGCGGGCGAGGTGGGCGGCGAGCGCGTGGCGTTCTGCGGCGACACGCTGTTCGCGGGCGGCTGCGGGCGGCTCTTCGAGGGCACGCCCGCGCAGATGCACGCCTCGCTCGCGCGGCTCGCCGCGCTGCCCGCCGAGACCGCGGTCTATTGCGCGCACGAGTACACGCTCGCCAACCTGCAGTTCGCGCAGGAGGTCGAGCCCGGCAACGCGGCGCTCGCTGCGCGCGCGGCGCGCGATCTCGCCAGGCGCAAGCGAGGGGAGCCGACGGTGCCGTCGACGATCGGGGACGAGCGCGCGACGAACCCTTTCCTGCGCGCGGCGGTGCCGGAGGTACGGGCTGCCGCGCAGGAGCACGAAGGCCGCGAGCTCGCAAGCGAGGTCGACGTGTTCGCCGCAGTGCGGCGCTGGAAGGACGTGTTCGCGTAGGCGGAGCCAGGCCATGCCCGGAGATCGGCGGTTGACGGTCCGGCATCGTCCGCCTACCATCGGCCGACCGCGCGCCGCCCCCTCCCGCCCGCCGCGGCTGCCACCGAATTGCGAAACGCGCCGCTCCTCGCCCTCTTCGTCGCCGTAGCGCTCGCCGGTTGCGCCACGGCGCCGACCGACCCGTCGCCCGCAACTGCGCCGCTCTCGCCGGCATCCGCCTCGGCGGCGGCCGTCGAGCCGCAGCCGGAACTCCAGGGGCTGAAGCCGGCGGCGCCTCGGATCGTCGCGGAGCCGATGCCGAAGGTGATCGCGCTGCCGTTTCGTGCCGACGTCGCCGCCGAACTCGAGCCGCTGCCCGAGCCCGCCGAGGACCTGTGGGACCGCGTCGTCAAGGGTTACGCGGTGCCCGACATCGAGGGACCGCTGGTGGAGAAGTGGGAGCGGTACTACGCCGAGCGGCCGGACTACGTCGCGCGCATGGTCGACCGCAGCCGGCGCTACCTCTATCACATCGTCAGCGAGGTCGACCAGCGCAGCATGCCGCTGGAGATCGCGCTGCTGCCGATGGTCGAGAGCGCGTTCAACCCGCGCGCGATCTCGTCCGCCCGCGCGGCGGGCATCTGGCAGTTCATCCCGTCGACCGGCCGCCAGTACGGCCTCGACCAGACCTTCTGGGTCGACTCGCGCCGCGACGTCATCGCCGCGACCGACCGCGCGCTCGACTACCTGCAGAAGCTGTTCGGCGACTTCGGCGACTGGCAGCTGGCCCTCGCGGCGTACAACTGGGGCGAGGGCAACGTCGGGCGCGCGCTGCAGCGCAACCGCGCCAAGGGGCTGCCCGGGACCTACGAGGCGCTCGCGATGCCCGACGAGACGCGCAACTACCTGCCGAAGCTGCAGGCGCTCAAGAACATCGTGCGCGACCCCGAGAAGTACGGCCTCGCGCTGGCCGACATGCCCGACGCGCCCTACTTCACCGTGGTGAAGGTGGGCAGGAAGATGGACGTGAAGCGCGCGGCCGAGCTCGCCGAGCTGCCGGAGGACGAGTTCCTCGCGCTCAACCCGCAGCACAACCGGCCGGTGATGGCGGGCGCCGACGAGTTCACCATCCTCCTGCCGATCGACAAGGCCGAGCTGTTCGCCGCCAAGCTGGACCTGCACGACCAGCCGCTGGTGTCCTGGCAGGCCTACCGGATGAGGCCGAACGAGACGTTGCAGCAGGTCGCCGCACGCTTCGCCATGTCCGTCGAGACGCTGCGCGCGGTCAACGGGCTGGGCTCGCGGGCGCGGCTGCATGGCGGCCACGTGCTGCTCGTGCCTGCGGAGCGAGGCCGCGCCGACGCCGCCGACGCGTCGCTGCAGCGGGCCGTGTTCACCGTCGTCCCGCAGGGGCGGACGTTCTTCCACACCGTGCGTCGGGGCGAGACGCTGACCTCGATCGCCGCACGCTACGGCGTGACCGTGGAGGATCTGCGCAACTGGAACGGGATGACGCAGTCGGCGGTGAAGGCCGGCCAGCAGGTCCGCGTCACCAGCGACGTGGTGCGCAAGTCGACGGCGCGCGGCCGCTCGCGCGCGGCGGTTGCCACCGGAGGGGCCCGGTCGGTCAAGCCCGCGGCGAAGGCGCCTCCGGCGAAGCGCCCGCGGGCCGCCGCACGGCGCTGACGAGGGCCGGAGGAAGCGCCCCCCGCGCGGGGGGGCCGCAATGCAAAACGGGCGACGCTGCGAGCGTCGCCCGTTTTCAGGCCGTCACACGACTGCGACGGCGCGAGAAAGGCGAACTGTTACTTCTTCGCCTTCTTGGCGCGCTTGGTGGCCTTGCGCTTGGTGGCCTTGCGCTTGGTCGCCTTCTTGGCGGCCTTCTTCTTGGTGGCCTTGCGCTTGGTGGCCTTCTTGACGGCCTTCTTCGCCTTCTTGGCGACCTTGCGCTTCGTGGCCTTCTTCTTCGTGGCCTTCTTGACGGCCTTCTTCGCCTTCTTGGCGGCCTTCTTGACGGCCTTCTTCGCCTTCTTCACGGCCTTCTTGGCGGCCTTGCGCTTCGTCGCCTTCTTGACCGCCTTCTTCACGGCCTTCTTGGCGGCCTTGCGTTTCGTCGCCTTCTTCTTCGGGGCGGCCGGCGCGGCGGCAGGCGCCATCATCGACATCATGTCAGCCATCATCTCGGGTTTCTCCTGTCTGAGTTTCGATGTAACTGTTATGTTGCTTCGGCTGCAACGCAGGCTGCTGCGGGGTCGTCGACGTTGCGCGAAGCTCTTGACAAACCCACTCCAACCTGCTGCCTGCATTCTAGACAACTTTCAACGATTTGCAAGATTCCGCAGGGTTTGGTATGAGGGCGCGCGCGAAGTGTTGCGAATATGCACCGCCCCGTTGGGCGGCGTCGGCGAGCGCTGCGGCCCATCAGGGCGCGATCGATTCGCCGGCGAAGAGGTCTTCGACGCGCTCGCGGCGCCTGACGAGATGCGCCCGCTCGCCGTCGACGAGCACCTCGCAGGCGCGCGGGCGCGCGTTGTAGTTCGAGCTCATCGCCATCGCGTAGGCGCCGGCGGCGCCGATCGCGAGGAGGTCGCCGGGGGCGAGCGCGAGGTCGCGGTCGCGCGCGAGGAAGTCGGCGCTCTCGCAGACCGGGCCGACGATCTGCCAGGTATCGACGGGCGATTCGCGGGGACGAACGGCGTCGACCGGGTGCCACGCGTCGTAGAGCGCCGGGCGCAGCAGGTCGTTCATCGCCGCGTCGACGATCGCGAAGTTGCGCCCCTCGCCCCGCTTCAGGTACTCGACGCGCGCGAGCAGCACGCCTGCGTCGCCCACGAGCCGGCGGCCCGGCTCGAACACCAGCGTCTGCGGCCGGTCGCGCGCGAGCTCGCGGAGCATCGCCGCGTAGGCCGGCAGCGGCACCGGCGACTCGTCGCGGTAGCGGATTCCCAGCCCCCCGCCGACGTCGACGTGCTCGAGCCGGATGCCGTCCGCGGCGAGCGCGTCGACCAGCGCGAGCAGCTTGACCAGCGCCTCGCGGTAGGGCGCGAGCTCGGTGATCTGCGAGCCGATGTGCATGTCGATGCCGACCACGCGGATCGACGGCAGCGACGCCGCTCGCCGGTAGAGCGCCGGTGCCGCGGCGAAGTCGACGCCGAACTTGTTCTCCTTGAGCCCCGTCGAGATGTAGGGGTGCGTCCGCGGGTCGACGTCCGGGTTGACGCGGAAGCTCACGGGCGCGCGCGCGCCGGCGGCGGCGGCGACGGCCGCAAGGCGATCGAGCTCGGGCTCGCTCTCGACGTTGAAGCAGCGGATGCCCGCCCGCAGCGCCGCGGCCATCTCGTCCGCCCTCTTGCCGACGCCGGAGAACACCACCTTCCCCGGGTCGCCGCCCGCGGCCAGCACGCGCGCGAGCTCGCCGCCGGAGACGATGTCGAAGCCGCACCCGAGTCGCGCCAGCACGCTCAGCACGGCCAGGTTCGGGTTGGCCTTCATCGCGTAGCAGACGAGGCGCGGCAGCGGCGCCAGCGCCGCGTCGAAGGCGCGGAAGTTCGCCTCGATCGCGGCGCGCGAGTACACGTAGGCGGGGGTGCCGAACTCGCGGGCGACGCGCGACAGCGGCACGCCCTCGGCGCAGAGCTCGCCTTCGGCGTAATGGAACCCGCTCATCGGGGCGGATGCGCGGCGGCCGCCGTCACAGCTTGGGGTCGGGCCGCCTGGCGCGCTCGCCGGTCGCAGCGCCGTCCGCGGGCGCGGCGGTCTCGGGCTTCGGCGGCGCCACGAGCGGACCCTTGATGCCGCAGCCGGCGATGGCCAGCGCGAGCGTGGCAAGCAGGGCGACGCGTGCGGCGCGGCGGGGATGTCGTAACATCGACGACGATGCTATCACGCGTTCCGGCGCCTTCATGACCACCGATTCGCAGTTCATCGCGCTCGCCGACGCGGCGCTCCAGAGGATCGCCGAAGCCATCGACGCGGCGCTCGCCGCGAGCGACGTCGACGCCGACTGGAGCCTCAACGACGGCATCCTCGAGGCGGAGTGGGAGGACGGCAGCAAAATGATCGTCAACCGCCACGTCCCCAACCGCGAGATCTGGGTGGCTGCGCGCAGCGGCGGCTTCCACTTCCGCCCGCAGGACGGCGCGTGGCGCGACACGCGCAGCGGCGCCGAGCTCGGCGCCGAGATCGCACGGCTCGTGCGCGAGCAGTCGGGGCTGGCGATCGCCGTTCCGCTCCTGCGCTCGTAAGTAGGGTCAGACTCGATTTCCCGCGCAGTGCGCAAGTAGGGTCAGACTCGATTTCCCGCGCAGGGGGGCGTGTTGCCCTGCGTCAAGCCGCGGGAATCGAGTCTGACCCTACTTGCGCGGGGAATCGAGTCTGACCCTACTTCAGGCGGCCAACAGAGCCGTCCAGTCGTCGAGCGCGCGGCGCTGCGCCGCGTGGCCGGGCAGCAGCCGCTCGACGACCGCCCAGAAGCGCGGCGAGTGATTGAGCTCGACCAGGTGCGCGACCTCGTGCGCGACGACGTAGCTGGCGAGGTCGGGAGGCAGCTGGGCCAGCCGCCAGTGCAGGCGGATCTCGCCGCGGTGGTTGCAGCTGCCCCACTCGGTACGCGCCGTCGACAGCCGCACGGGCGGGGGCGGCAGGCCGAGCGCGCAGGCGAACGACACCGCGCTCGGCACGCAGAGCCGCAGCGCCTCCTCGCGCAGCCAGTGCGAGACCGCGGCGGCCACGTGGGTCTCGTCCGGCGCGTCGGGGTGCAGCACCGCGAGGTCGAACAGGTCGACGCGGATCAGCGGCCGGCGCGACGGGAACACGGCCAGCGCGAGCTCGCGGCCCTGGTAGTGGATCGGCGCGCCGGTCCTCCACTCGCGCGGCAACAGGTCGCGCCGGCGTCCGCGCCACGCCTCCAGCGTGCGCACGACCCAGCGGTCGCGCTCGCGCAGGGCGCCCTCGATCTCGGCGATCGTCACCCAGCGCGGGGAGCGCACCGTGAGGCCGTCGAGGTCGATCTCGATGCCGATCGTGCGCCGGCGCGTGCGCACCAGCCGGTAGTCGACGACGTGGCCCGAGAGCGCGATGCGACGCATCGTTCCCGATTCGCCGCTGCCCAGGCGCCCCTTCACGCGGCCGCCTCCGCGCGCGCATCCGGGCCGCGCCTGCGCAGCGGATTGCCCAGGCGCTCGACCTCGCCCTCGATCCAGTTCTCGACCTCCTGCATGAGTTCGACAGGGGCGCGGCCGGCCGCGGGAATGGGCGCGCCGATGGACAGCGTCACCGTCCCCGGTTGCTTGCCGAGCACGCCCTTGGGCCACAGCCAGCCCGCGTTGTGGGCGACCGGTATGACCGGCGTGCCCAGCGCCACCGCGAGCCGCGTGCCGCCGGTCTTGTACTTCGCGCGCTGCCCGGCGGGGATGCGCGTCCCTTCCGGGTAGATCACGATCCAGAAACCGTCCGCGAAGCGCTCGCGGCCCTGCTCGACGATCTGCGCCATCGCGTCGCGCCCCGCCTTGCGGTCGATGGTGATCGGCGAGGCGAAGCGGAACGCCCAGCCGAAGAACGGGATCGCCAGCAGCTCCTTCTTGGCGACGTAGGCCATCGGCTTGCCGAGCTGGGTCAGGAACAGCGTCTCCCACGTCGAGCTGTGCTTCGACAGCACGACGTGCGGCGTCGCGGGGAGGTTCTCCAGCCCCGTCACCTCGTGGCGGATGCCGCAGATCGCGCGCGCGCCCCACAGGACCGTGCGGCACCAGTTGGCGCACAGCGCGAAGCGCTGCGCCGGGGGCAGCCAGAACGAGCCGACCACCGCGATCGCGTACAGCGGCGTGACGACGAGCTGGAACAGCGTGAACGCAAGCGAGCGCAGCACCGAGGCGACGTCCGCGGCCATGGGCTACCCGTCGGCGAGCAACGCCGACACCGCGAACGCGAGGTCGGGATAGATCGCGGTGTTCGCCGGCAGCGCGCCCTCGCGCAGCGTGCGCTCGCCCTTGCCGGTGAGCACCAGCACGGGACGCGCGCCCACGCTCTCGGCGGCCTTGAGGTCGCGCAGGCCGTCGCCGACGACCGGCACGCCCTCGAGGTCGGCGTTGAAGCGCAGCCCCGCCTCGCGCAGCAGGCCGGGACTCGGCTTGCGGCAGCCGCAGGCGGAGTCCGCCGTGTGCGGGCAGAAGAACACGGCGTCGATGCGCCCGCCGACCTGCGCGAGCGAGCGGTGCATCCTCTCGTGGATCGCGTTGAGCGTGCCCATGTCGAACAGCCCGCGCCCCACGCCCGACTGGTTCGTCGCCACGACGACGCGGTAGCCGGCGTGGTTGAGGCGCGCGATCGCCTCGAGGCTGCCGGGAATCGGCCGCCACTCGTCGGGCGACTTGATGTACTGGTCGCTGTCGTGGTTGATGACGCCGTCGCGGTCGAGCACGATCAGCTTGACCGCGCGGGTCTTCTCGACGGCTTCGGAGGCGAGCTGGACCACGACGGCGCTACTGGCAGCCGGCGACGCACTTCGCGCCGCCGTCGAACTCCATCGTCCGCCCGGAGAGCGCCATGTGCACGGGGCGGCCGGTCACGCCGGCGACGAACGCGGCCATGCGCGAGCCCTCGCGCACCTTGCCGCCCGCGGTGGCGGCCTCGTTGGGGTGCGAGGCGATCACCGCGGCGGGACGCACGAATTCGTTCACCGCGTAGGCGGCGGAGTGCATCGTGACGGCGTTCGGGCCGAGGTTCAGCATCATCAGGTTCGCCTTGTGGTAGTCGGCGACGATCGACTTCATCTCGGCGTGCAGCCCGGTGTCGCCGGAGAGGTACACGACGAGGCCGTTCGTGAACCTGATCACGTAGCCTCCCGACGGGCCGAGCGTGAGGCTCACGTTGTCGGGCTCGAGGCTCTTGCGCTCGGGGTCGGAGAGCAGGCTGCGCGACACCGTGCTCTCGTGGGCGGCGGTCACCGCCGTGATCTCGACAGCGCTCCCGGCGTCCGCGGTGCGCACGCGCTGCGCGCCGCCGATGTGCACGCCGGCGAGGCAGGGCTCGGCCAGCGGCGCCACCAGCGCGCCGCCCGTCTGCGGGCACGCCGGCGCGGGCTTGCCGCGGATGTTCTCCACCTTGCGCCCGAGGAAGCTCGCCATCGGGATCATCATGAGCAGCGCCGAGTTCTTCGCCGCCGCGATCTCGGCGGTGGTCGAGTGCGGCGCGGCGGAGACGAGCTCGGGGCGCGCGCAGGTGCCGGCGCCCTGTCCCTTGAGCCGCTGATCGCCCATGTGGTCGCCGTGCGCGTGCGAGAGCAGCACGACGTGGACCGCGCCGAGCCGCGGGTCGTCGCTGCCGGTGACCGAGGCGCCGGCGTCGTACAGGATGCGCACGCCGGTCGGGTCCTCGAAGAGGGTCGCGCGGTCGCGGTCGCACAGCTCGCCCGCGTGCGTGCCGAGCGGGGTGATCTTCACGTTCTGTGCGCCCGCTGCGCCGGCAAGCGCCAGCGCCAGCACGACCATCGGCCATCGAGTCATCGCCGCTTCTCCCGCGAGTGGCGCGCGCGCCGGCGCGCAGTGGGCGCAGTGTAGCGAAGGATGGCCTAGGCCGCGAGCCTGGAGATGTCGGCGACGGCGTTCATCGTCGCGGCCACGCTGCGCAGCAGGGCGAGGCGGTTGGCACGCACTGCCGGGTCCTCGGCCATGACCATGACGTCGTCGAAGAAACGGTCGACAGCGGGCTTCGCGGTGGCGAGCGCGCGCAGCGCCGCGGCGTAGTCGCCGCGGGTCATGTCGGCGTCCACCTGCGGTCCCAGGCGGCCGAACGCGAGCCACAGGTCGCGCTCGGCGCCTTCGCCGAGGAGCGCCCTGTCGATCGCGGCGGCGGCCTCGCCGCCCGACTTGCGCAGGATGTTGACGATGCGCTTGTTCGCGGCGGCGAGCGCGGCGGCCTCCGGCAGCGACTCGAACGCCTGCACGGCCGCGAGCCGCGCCGGCAGCGACGGCAGCGGGACGCCCGGAACTGAGAGCAGCGCTTCGACCTGGTGCGCGCTGGCGCCCTGCTCGCGCAGCCAGCCGCGCAGGCGATCCTCGATGAAGCCGGCGAGGTCGGCGGCCGCCGGCTTGAATCCCGGCACGCCTTCGAAGGCCGCGAACGCAAGCGCAATGAGACGACCGAGGTCCAGCGCGACGCCCTTCTCGGCGAGGATGCGCACCACGCCGATCGCCGCGCGGCGCAACCCGAACGGGTCCTTGTCGCCGCTCGGCACCTGCCCCACGCCGAACAGGCCCGCCATCGACTCCATCTTGTCGGCGAGCGCGACCGCCTGCGCGACCGGCCCTTCCGGCAGCGCGTCGCCGGCGAAGCGCGGCCAGTAGTGCTGCGCGATCGCGTCGGCGACCTCCGCCGGTTCGCCGTCGTGCTGCGCGTAGTAGCGGCCCATCGTGCCCTGCAGCTCGGGGAACTCGCCGACCATGTCCGTCACGAGATCCGCCTTGGCGAGCCGCGCGGCGCGCTCGGCGACCTCGGGGGCGGCGCCGGTGGCCGGCGCGATCGCTCGCGCGAGCGCCGCCAGCCGCGCCACGCGCTTTCCCTGCGAGCCTTCCGCGCCGAGCTTCGCGAGGTAGACGACGGCGTCGAGCTTCGGCAGCCGCGACTCGAGCCGCGCCTTGCGGTCCTGCTCGAAGAAGAACCGGGCGTCGGCGAGCCGCGCGCGCAGCACGCGCTCGTTGCCGCCGACGATGGCCGAGGTGTCCTGCGCGGCGAGGTTGGACACGAGGAGGAAGCGGGCGCGCATCTTCCCGGCGGCGTCGGTGAGCGCGAAGTACTTCTGGTTCTGCTGCATCGTGAGGATCAGGCACTCCTGCGGCACGGCGAGGAACGCCGGGTCGAACGTGCCCGCGCACGCCACGGGCCACTCGACGAGCGCCGTCACCTCGTCGAGCAGCGCGTCGGGCGCGACTACGCGGTCGCCCTGCGCCGCCTTGTCGAGTTGTGCTGCGATCGTCGCGCGGCGCTCGTCGAACGACGCGATCACCTTGCCCTCGGCGCGCAGCGTCTCGGCGTACGCGTCGGCGGTGGCGACCTCGATGCCCTTGCGCGAGAGGAAGCGGTGGCCGTCGGTCATGCGGCCGGCGGCAAGCCCCAGCGCGGTCACCGGCACCACGCCGGCGCCGTGCAGCGCGAGCAGGCGGTGCGCCGGCCGCACGAACGCGATGTCGTTGTAGTACGAGCCCGCGGCGGCGTAGCGCATCACCTTGGGGATCGGCAGCTTCGCGATCGCCTCGTCGAGCGCCTCCTGCAGGCCCTCCGCGAGCGCGCGCCCCGGCTTCACGCCCGCGTAAAACAGCGCTTCGGCCTTGCCGTCCGGCTCGCGCATCATGCGTGCGAGGTCGCTCTCCGCGAGGCCCATCGCCGCGAGCTTCTTGGCGAGCGCCGGCGTCGGCTTGCCGTCGGCCCCGAAGGCCACCGACACCGGCAGCACTTTCTGCTTGTAGGGCTGGTCGGGCGAGCGGCCGCGCACCTGCGAGATCGTCACCGCGAGCCGCCGCGGCGTGGCGTAAGGCGTCGCCGCGGACGCGTCGCCGAGGAAGCCGCGCGCCCGCAAGCCGTCGGCGAGCGTGGCGGCGAACGCCTCGCCGAGGCGCCGCAGCGCCTTCGGCGGCAGCTCCTCGGTCGCGAGCTCGACCGCGAGCGTTGCGGCGGCCGTCACGCCGCCCTCGCGAGGTGCGCCGGGAGCATGGGAAAGCCGAGCGCCTCGCGCGAGTCGACGTACGCCTGCGCGACCAGCCGCGAGAGCGCGCGGATGCGCCCGATGTAGCCGGCGCGCTCGGTCACCGAGATCGCGCCGCGCGCGTCCAGCAGGTTGAACGTGTGCGCGGCCTTGAGGATCATCTCGTAGCCCGGCAGCGGCAGCTTCGCCTCGAGCAGCCGCTTCGCCTCGGACTCGTAGAACGCGAACAGCTCGAAGAGCTTCGGCGCGTTGCTGTGCTCGAAGTTGTAGGCCGACTGCTCGACCTCGTTCTGGTGGAACACGTCGCGGTAGTGGAGCCTGCGCTCGCGGCCGTCGGCGTCCTTCCACGTCGTCCACACGAGGTCGAAGACGTTCTCGACGCCCTGCAGGTACATCGCCAGCCGCTCGAGGCCGTAGGTGATCTCGCCGGTGAGCGGGTTGCAGTCGATGCCGCCGACCTGCTGGAAGTAGGTGAACTGCGTCACCTCCATGCCGTTCAGCCACACCTCCCAGCCCAGGCCCCACGCGCCGAGCGTGGGGTTCTCCCAGTCGTCCTCGACGAAGCGCACGTCGTTGGACTCAAGGTCGAAGCCCAGCGCCTCGAGCGAGCCCAGGTAGAGGTCGAGGATGTCCGCGGGCGAGGGCTTCAGCACCACCTGGTACTGGTAGTAGTGCTGCATGCGGTTGGGGTTCTCGCCGTAGCGGCCGTCCTTCGGGCGCCGCGACGGCTGCACGTAGGCTGCCCGCCACGGCTCGGGGCCGAGCGCGCGCAGGAACGTCGCCGTGTGCGACGTGCCCGCGCCCACCTCCATGTCGTAGGGCTGCAGCAGCGCGCAGCCCTGCCTGTCCCAGTAGGCCTGCAGGCTCAGGATGACTTGCTGGAAGGTGGGCATCGGTCCGTGCGGTGGCGGCGAAGAGCCGGCCATTCTACCGGCTCCGGCCGCCGCGCCCGCTTGCCACCCCCAGCGCGAGCGCCATCCCCGCCGCGGCGAGCGCGACCGCGTCGCCCAGGCGCAGATAGGGCGTCTCGCCGCCGCGCGGAGCCACCGCGACCTCGAGGATGCCGCGCGTGAACCACGGCAGTTCGGCGAAGACGTTGCCGCGGTGGTCGATGGCGGACGTGATGCCGGTGTTCGTCGCGCGCAGCATCGGCCGGCCGAGCTCGAGCGCGCGCATGGCGGCGATCTGGTTGTGCTGGCGCGCGGCGATGGAGCGGCCGTACCACGCGTCGTTGGTGACGTTCACCAGCAGGCCGGCCGCCGCGGCTCCGGCGCGCAGCTCGTCGCCGAACGCGTCCTCGTAGCAGATGTTCGCCGCCACGCGCGCGCCGGCAACCGCGAGCGGCGGCTGGTCGGGCGCGCCGCGCGCCTGGTCGCCGACGGGAATCGCGAGCACCTTCTCCATCAGCCAGCCGACCACCGGCTGCAGCGGGATCGTCTCGCCGAAGGGCACGAGGTGGCGCTTGCGATACGCCTGCGGCGGCGCGGTGCCGAGCGTCACCACGCTGTTGTAGACCTGCGGCCAGCGCTCGCCCGGCAGCGGCGGCTCGAACAGGAACAGCCCGAGCAGCACGTCGCCGCCGCGCTCGCGAGCGATCCGCGCCAGCGTGGCGGTGACGTCGGCGGGGACTTCGTCGTGCGCCATCGGGAAGGCGCTCTCGGGCAGCACGATGAGCCGGCCGCGGCTTTCGCGCGCAAGTGCGAGGTAGAGGTCGAAGGTCTTCTCGCGGTACGCGAAGTCGAACTTGAGGTCCTGCGCGACATTGCCTTGCACCAGCGACACCGGGAGCGGCGGCCCCGAGGGCGCCGACCACTCCACGCGGGAGAGCGCCGTGCCGGCGAGCGCGAGCGTGGCGATCCCCGCGACGCAACCGGCGGCGACGCGCAGCCGCCGCGCCTCGAGCGCGTCGATCGAAAGCGCGCCCAGCGCCCCGGCGAGCGCGACGGCGAGCGAGACGAGCCACACGCCGCCCACCGGCGCGAACCAGGCGAGCGGGGTGCCGGGCAGCTGCGAGTAGCCCAGCGTCAGCCAGGGGAAGCCGGTGAACACCCAGCCGCGCAGCCACTCGGCGATGACGAATGCGCCGGCCGCGGCCAGCGCGCGCTGCCACGAGCCGGGGGGCGTGAAGCGCACCGCGACCCAGCCGGCGAGCGCGGGGTAGAGCGCGAGGAACGCGCACAGCGCGCCCACCGCCACCAAGGCGAGCGCTGCGGGCATGCCGCCGAAGGTTTCCAGCGCGATCGTCAGCCACGACACGCCGGCACCGAACAGCCCGGCGCCGTACGCGAAGCCGAGCCACGCGCCTTCGCGCGCGGACGCCGCGCGCTGCCACAGCCAGGCGAGCAGCGCGAACGCAGCCGGTGCGAGGGCGGCAAAGCCGAACGGCGCGAACGCGAAGACCGTCAGCGCGCCGGCGAGGGCGGCGAGCGCCGCCGCCGATGCGCCTCGGGCGCCGCGGGTCACGCTGACGCTAGTGTCCCGTACCGGAAGTTCCTTGCCCTATCGCGGCGCAGCAACCACCTGCGCTCGCGCAAGGACGACGAAAATGGCGCGCTGCGCGACGCCGGTCGCAGCGGGTATCGTGAATACCCGCAAGACCGGCAACAATGCAGCGCGTCATTTCTCGCTCGTCCTTGTGCAAGGAACTTCCGGTACGGGACACTCGGCCGCGCAGGGACGCGAGCCGGACGCGGGCGATCACGACCCCGCCGCCTCGCCGCCCTCGACGCGCTCGACCTGCAGCGTGTGCACGCGGCGGCTGTCGGCGCGCACCACGCGGAACGCGATGCCGCCGATCGTCGTCGACTCGCCGCGCTTGGGCAGGCGGCCGAATGCGCTCACCACCAGGCCGCCGACGGTGTCGAACTCGTCGTCGGCGAAAGCCGTGCCGAAGCGGGCGTTGAAGTCCTCGATCTCGGTCTGCGCCTTGACCCGCCAGCGGCCGTTGCCCTCGGCGATGACGTTGTCCTCGCTCTCGTCGAAGTCGTACTCGTCCTCGATGTCGCCGACGATCTGCTCGAGCACGTCCTCGATGGTCACCAGCCCCGACACGCCTCCGTACTCGTCGACGACGATCGCGATGTGGTTGCGGTTGGCGCGGAACTCGCGCAGCAGCACGTTGAGGCGCTTCGACTCCGGCACGAACACGGCCGGCCGCAGCGTGTCGCGCAGCACGAAGCCCTCCGGGTTCGCGTAGTAGTTGAGCAGCTCCTTCGCGAGCAGGATGCCGACGACGTCGTCCTTGCTCTCGCCGACCACCGGGAACCGCGAGTGCTTGGTCTCGACGACGAGCGGGATGAACGCCTCCGGCGTGTCGTCGATCGACACGCAGTCCATCTGGGGGCGCGGAATCATGATGTCGCGCACCGTCATCTCGGAGACCGACAGCACGCCCTCGATCATCGACAGCGCGTCGGCGTCGAGCAGGCGGCGCTCGAAGGCGCCGCGCAGCAGCGCCATCAGCTCCTCGCGGTCCTCGGGCTCGCGCGTCAGCAGCGCGGTGAGGCGCTCGAGCAGCGTCGGCTTCGCGGGCCTCGCGTCGGCGGGTTCCATGGATCAGGCGCGTGCGTACGGGTCCGGATAGCCGAGGCCGCGCAGGATCGCGGCTTCCCGCGCCTCCATCGCGGCGGCGCCGGCGTCGGTGTCGTGTTCGTAGCCCTGCAGGTGCAGCATGCCGTGGACGACGAGGTGCGCACAGTGCGCCCGGGCCGGCTTGCCGCGGGCGCTCGCCTCGCGGCGGAGGACTGGGACGCACAGCACGATGTCGCCGGCGAGCGGCACGGCGTCATCGTACACGAACGTCAGCACGTTCGTCGCGTGGTCCTGCCCGCGCCAGCGGGCGTTGAGCATGCGCCCCTCGCGCGCGCCGACGAAGCGCAGCGTCACCGCGGCGTCGCGCTCCAGCGCGGCGCCCGTCCACCGGCGCAGCGTGGAGCGCACCGGCAGCCCCGCGGCGGCGTGCGCGTACTGCACGCACAGGCCCAGCGCCGGCGGCTTCCCGCGCCTACGAACGGCCGTCCGCGCCGCGGGCATGGTCGTCGCGCTCGTAGGCGTCGATGATCTTCTGCACCAGCGGATGGCGCACGACGTCCGCGCTGGTGAAGCGCGTGAACGCGATGCCGCGCACGCCGGAGAGCACGCGCTGCGCCTCGATCAGCCCCGACTTCTGGCCGCGGCCGAGGTCGATCTGCGTCACGTCGCCGGTGATCACGGCCTTGGTGCCGAAGCCGATGCGGGTGAGGAACATCTTCATCTGCTCGGGCGTGGTGTTCTGCGCCTCGTCGAGGATGATGAAGCCGTGGTTGAGCGTGCGCCCGCGCATGTAGGCGAGCGGCGCGATCTCGATCGCCTGGCGCTCGAACATCCGGCTCACCTTGTCGAAGCCCATCAGGTCGTAGAGGGCGTCGTAGAGCGGGCGCAGGTACGGGTCGACCTTCTGCGCGAAGTCGCCGGGCAGGAAGCCGAGCCGCTCGCCGGCCTCGACCGCGGGGCGCACCAGCACGATGCGCTTGACCGCGTCGCGCTCGAGCGCGTCGACCGCGCAGGCGACCGCGAGGTAGGTCTTGCCGGTGCCCGCAGGGCCGATGCCGAACGTGATGTCGTGGGCCTGGATGTCCTTGAGGTATGCGGCCTGGTTCGGCGTGCGCCCGTGCAGGTCGACGCGCCGCGTGCGCAGGTGCGGGCCCTCGTCCTCGGCCACCGCGGGCTCGATCGCGCCGTGGTGCGAGGTGATCTCGACCAAGCCCAGCTGGATGTCGTCGACCGACAGCGGCTTCTGCGCGGCGTCGTAGAAGCGCCGCAGCGCCTGCGCGGCGCGCTCGGCGCGGGGCGCCGCGCCGGCAATGGTGAACTCGCCGCCGCGGTGGCTGATGGCGACGTCGAATGCGGCCTCGATCTGGCGCAGGTTCGCGTCGAGCGGCCCGCAGAGGTTGGCGAGCGCGCGGTTGTCGAGCGGCGCGAGCGAGATCTGCGTCTGGGCGCGGCGTGGCGTCATCGATGCGGGAGCGCGGGGCCGCGCGCCGGCGCGGACCCCGGGAGGATCATACCGCCTGCCGCACCAGCGGCGCCTTCAGGGCCTCGTCGACCACGGCCAGCGACTCGGCCAGGTGCGCTCTCGCCTCCTCGGACAGCCCGGTGCGGTCCTTCGCCCTCGCGAGCTCGCCGCGCAGGCGCACCGCGTCCGCGCGCAGCAGCGAGCGCGCGTCGGCGGGCATCGACGCCGCCGGCCGCGTCAGCGCGCCGGCCAGCCGCAGCGCGTAGTCGCGCTGGAGGTTGCGGCGCGCGAGCGGGATGTCGCGGCCGGCGGGAAGCTCGCTCCACACCGCGGCGTGCAGCGTCGCGTACAGCTCCGGCAGGCGCAGCGCGCGCGCGGGATCGTCGACCTTGGCCTCGTTGTTGACCAGGCGCTGCGCCACGCTCTCGCCCATCAGCGTGCCGAGCACCTGCCGTTGCATCGCCAGCACCTGCTGGTCGATCGACAAGTCGACGGACGGCACGCTGCGGCCGAGCTCGATGGCGTCGTCGATGTCGAAGGACGACACCGCCATGCGGCGCAGGAACGCCGGCGAGAAGCGGAAGCTGTCGGCCGAGAACACCTGGCTCGCGATGAGCTGGAGCGCCGCGCGCTGCTTCTCGGCCGGCACCGGCGTCAGCGGGTCGCGCCCCGTGCCCGCGCGGTCGCGCAGCGTGGTCAGGCCGCCGATGTACTTGGCCGCGTACAGCGCCGCCTGCGAGGCCTCGCCGAGCGCGCGCGCGAAGTTGCGCCGCAGCACCGCGTAGCCCTCGCCGGCCTTCATCTCGCGCGCCTCGGTGCTGCGCAGCAGCTCGCGCACCAGCGCGAAGCGCTTATGCGCGAACGCAAGCGGGTCGCGGCCGAGGTCGAGCTGGTTGTTCTGCGGGTCGAGCGAGGAGGCGCCTGCGTCCTCGTCGGTGGCGAAGGCCAGCAGCGGCTCGCTCGAGCGCGCGGCGATCGCCGCGAGCCCCGCCGCCTCGTCCGCGGGCGCGAGCGGCCGATAGGCGTACTCGATCGCCCAGTAGTCGTAGGGGCCGAGCGTGCTCATCTGGTAGTCGCCCTGCGCGGCGCCGCGCAGCGCGATGTTCCAAGGGTTGTACTCCATCACCGAGCCGGCGATGCCGTTCGCGCGGGTGAACGCCGGGTCGGCGAGCTGCTCTTCGCCGTACACGGTCGACGCGCGGAAGTTGTGGCGCAGGCCGAGCGTGTGCCCGACCTCGTGCATCGTCGTGTCCTTGAGGAATGCGGCGACGAAGCGCTCGACGTCCGGGCCCTCCGGGTCGAGGTCGCCGCGCGCTTCCAGCAGCGCGAGGCCGAACACGGCCTCGCCGGTGGCCTTCTCGTCGTACTCGCAGGCGAGCGCACGCGACGCCGGTGCGCCGGCCGTGGGCGGCGCGGGGGCGCGCGGCACGAACTCGGAGCGCAGGTTGCGCACGACGCGCACGTTGGTCGCGTCGATGCCGATGTCGGCGTCGAGGATCTCGCCGGTGCGCGGGTCGACGACGGTCGGGCCGATGGCGCCGAACGACGTGCGCGCGGCGGTGATCCAGCGCACCGACGCGCGGCCGAGGTCGCTGGTGTCGAAGTTCGCGTCGTCGGGCTGCTGCAGCACGCGGATCGCGTCCTTGAAGCCGATGCGCTCGAACGCCTTGTTCCACTCGAGGATGCCGGCGCGCACCGGCGCGCGGTACTTCTCGGGGATGTTGCGGTCGAGCCAGAACACGATGGGCCGCACCGGCTCGGAGAGCTCGGCCGCGGGGTCGAGCTTCTCCAGCCGCCAGCGGTTCACGTAGCGCGTCACCGGCACGCGCGGCACGTCGGTGGTGAAGTCGAGCAGCTCGGTGGTGAAGTAGCCGATGCGCTCGTCGGCGATGCGCGGGCGCATCGGCTCGTCGGGCAGCTTCGCCAGCGTGTAGTGGAAGCCGAGGAACAGGCTGCGCACGTCGGGCAGCGTCGAGGGCAGCGTCGGCGTCCCCGGGCCCGGCGGGCTGCCCGGCTGCGGCCGGGCCGGGCGCGCGAGTCCGTAGTGCGCGCTGACTTCGAAGGTGACCATGTCCGGCGCCGCGGTCGCGCGCGCAAGCGTCGAATTGCGTGCGTCGAACGCGTACGCCTGGCGGTACACGCGCTCGAGCACCAGCGCGGCGCCCGGCAGGTCGGCGAGGAACACGGTGCCCGCGTCGATCAGCACCGACTTGCGCTCCGGGTGCGGCTGCGAGACCACGGCGGCCGAGGCGAGCAGGCTGTCGGAGAAGCCGGCGGCCACCGCGCGCGCCTCCGGCGTGCCGGGCTTCGCGAAGTACCGGAGGTTGCGCGCGACGAGCTGCACGAGGGTGCCGCTGCGGCGCAGCTCGACCGGCTGCGCCAGCCCGGCCGGGTAGTCCATCATCCCGCCGAACAGGCGCGCCTCGCCGATGCCCTGGTTCAGGTTCGACTTGAGGAAGTAGAGCTTGCCGAACTGCTCGGGCTGGATCTCGATCCAGGTGCGCTCGTCCTTCGTCCAGACGCGGAACAGCCCGTCCGAGGACTTCGCGTCCTTGATCACTTCGGCGAACGGGCGCGGGCCGGCCGCGGAAGCCGAGGCCCCGGACGGCGTGGCCGCAGGCGTCGCGGCGGGGGGCGTCGTCGCGGTAGCAGTCGCCGGAGGGCGCGTGGGCGCCCCGGTCTGCGAAGGCGCGGGCGCCACGTTCGCCGCGAGTGACTCGACCGCGGCGGGCGCGGCGCTCGGGTTCGTCGCGAGCGCGCTTGCGCAACCGGCGAGGGCGGCAGCGAGTGCGAGGGCCGCGCAGCGCGGGAGGGCGGGGAACGTTTCCATGGGGGCGGCTCTTTGCGTGATTCTCGCGCTATCGGGCATCGTCAGCGCTTCCGTTCGCGCGGCGGAGTTCGCCGCGCAGCGAGTGGGGGTAGGCGCGGGTCACGGCGACATCGGCGTAGGTCCCGACCAGCTCGGGCGCGCCGGCGAAGTTCACCACGCGGTTGTCGGGTGCGCGGCCGGCGAGCTCGGCGTCGTTCTTCGCCGCCGCGCCGGTGACCAGCACGCGCAGGTGCCTGCCGACCTGTGCCTCGCTGTTCGCGCGGTACGTCGCCTCGAGCGCGGCCTGCAGGCGCTCGAGGCGCGCCTGCGCGACTTCGCGCGGCACCGCGCCTGGCAGCTCGGCGGCCGGCGTGCCGGGCCGCGCGCTGTAGAGGAAGCTGAAGCTGCCGTCGAAGCCGACCTCGTCGACCAGCCGCATCGTCGCCTCGAAGTCGCGGTCGGTCTCGCCGGGGAAGCCGACGATGAAGTCCGACGTGAGCGCCAGGTCGGGACGCGCGGCGCGCAGCCGCCGCACGATCGACTTGTACTCGAGCGCGGTGTAGCCGCGCTTCATCGCCGCGAGGACGCGGTCGGAGCCCGACTGCACGGGCAGGTGCAGCTGCGGCGCGAGCGCGGCGCAGGCCCCGTGCAGGTCGATCAGCCGCTGCGTCATCTCGCGCGGGTGCGAGGTGGTGTAGCGGATGCGCTCGATGCCGGGGATCTCGGCGACGTGCTCGATGAGGGAGGCGAAGTCCGCGACGCCGTCGCCGGTGCCGCCGCGGTAGGCGTTGACGTTCTGCCCGAGCAGCGTCACCTCCATCACGCCCTGCTGCGCCAGGTCGGCGATCTCGACGAGCACGTCGTCGAGCGGGCGCGAGACTTCCTCGCCGCGCGTGTACGGGACCACGCAGAACGTGCAGTACTTGCTGCAGCCCTCCATGACGGACACGAACGCGGCGGCGCCCTCGACGCGCGGCGGCGGCAGGTGGTCGAACTTCTCGATCGCGGGGAACGACACGTCGACCTGCGCCTGCCCCGAGGCGCGGCGGCGCTCGATCAGCGCGGGCAGCCGGTGCAGCGTCTGCGGGCCGAACACCACGTCGACGTACGGCGCGCGGCGCACGATGCCCGCGCCCTCCTGGCTCGCCACGCAGCCGCCCACGCCGACGATCAGGTCCGGCCGTGCGGCCTTGAGCTCGCGCACCCGGCCCAGGTCGTGGAACACGCGCTCCTGCGCCTTCTCGCGCACCGAGCAGGTGTTGAACAGGATGATGTCGGCCTCCTCGGGCGCGTCGACCAGCGTCGCGCCTCCGGCCGCGTCGAGCACGTCGGCCATCTTGTCCGAGTCGTACTCGTTCATCTGGCATCCGAACGTGCGGATGTAGAGCTTCTTCGCCATCGTGCTCTCCGGGGCCGGTGGTGTGTCCGGGGGGAGGGGGCGCAGTATACCGGCCCGCCGCCTGCCGGAGTTGCTGCAGCGTTGCGCCACGTCCGTGCCTGCACGGCTGGACCGCGGCACCCATCGCCCCGCGGCCCGGCGGCCCTCGCCCCGCGCCGGCGGGAAGCGGAGCCGGTAGTGACGGGCGGCGAGGAGTACCATCGATCCTTGCAGGTGTCCGCCGCGGTTGTCGCCGCGGCGGGTGAAACGGGAATGCGGTGACGCGCGACGCGCGGATCCCGCAGCTGCCCCCGCAACGGTAAGCCCTCAACAGGGGCGCCCACCCACGCCACTGCCGCGCCTGCGCGGCGGGAAGGCGGGCGTCCCGCATGGCGAGCCCGGAGACCGGCCTGCATCCCGGAGGCGCGACGCTGCACGCGCTCGCGCCGTCCTTCGCCAATTGCCGTGCGGGGTCGCACGGCCGGATGAGGATCCGCACCATGTCCCGCCTCTCCCCGTCCTCGAGCGCGCGATGGCTCGTTGCGGCGATCGCGTGCGCTGCGCACGCGCAGGACGCGCCGCCCGCGACGCTGCCACCGGTCGTCGTGACGGCGGCGCGCAGCCCGCAGTCGCTCGACCGGCTCGTCGCCGACGTGACGGTGATCGACGCCGACGAGATCGCGCGCAGCGGCGCACAGGGCGTGGTCGAGCTGCTGCAGCGCCAGCCGGGCGTGGAGGTCACGCAGAACGGCGGCCCCGGCGCCACGTCGGGCGTGTTCCTGCGCGGCGCCAACCGCGGCCAGACGCTGCTGCTGGTCGACGGCATGCGCGTGGCGTCGGCGAGCGTGGGCGCGCCGTCGTTCGAGGCCGTGCCGCTCGACCGCGTCGAGCGCATCGAGATCCTGCGCGGGCCGGCGTCGTCGCTGTACGGCGCCGACGCGATCGGCGGCGTGATCCAGATCTTCACGAAGCAGCCTGCGTCGGGCGCGTCGCTCGACGCGAGCGCCGGCTACGGCACCTACGACACGCGCACCGCATCGGCGGGCGCGACGCTGGCGCTCGGCGCGGCGCGGCTTGCGGTGAGCGCCGGCGGCCGCCGCAGCGAGGGATTCGACGCCACGAACGACGGCGCGTCGCCGTTCGCGCGCAACCCCGATCGCGACGGGTATCGCAGCGAGGACTACTCCGCGCGCGCGACGTTCGCGATTGCGCCGGGCCACGAGCTCTCCGCCGGCGTGATGCGCAACCGCCTGGACGCGCAGTTCGACGGCGGGCCGGACTTCGACGACCGCACGTTGACGACGCTCGCGATCTGGCAGGTCGCGAGCCGCAACCGTCTCGCCGACGGCTGGTCGTCGCACCTCCAGCTCGGCGAAACGCGCGACGACTCGGTGTCGCGCACGGCGTACGGCGACTTCCCGTTCCGCACCCGGCAGCGCCAGCTCAAGTGGCAGCACGACGTCGCCGTGCCGCATGGCGTGCTGTCCGCGGCCTATGAGCGGCGCGAGGAGTCGATCGGAGAGGACGCGGGATTCGCCGTCACGAAGCGTGCGACGAACGCGATCGTGGGCGTGTGGCAGTTCAACCGCGACGCGCACACGCTGCAGGCGAACCTGCGTCGCGACGACTCGAGCCAGTACGGCGGGCAGACGACCGGCGCGATCGCGTGGGGCTGGCGCTTCGCGCCCGAGTGGCGCGTGACCGCCGGCTACGCCACCGCGTTCAAGGCGCCGTCGTTCAACGATCTCTACTACCCCGGCTTCTCCAACCCGGACCTGCGTCCCGAGCGCGCGCGCAACGCGGAAGCGGGAGTGCGCTGGTCGCGCGCGCAGGGCGAGTGGCGGATCGCGGCCGGGGTCACCGGCTGGCACAACGCCGTCAGCGACCTCATCGTGTTCCAGTGCGACGCGGCGTTCGACTGCGCGCCGCGCAACGTCGCCGACGCGACGCTCGCTGGCGCGACGATCGTCGTCGACGCGGCCTGGCGGGCCGCGTCGCTGCGGCTCTCGCTGGACCTGCAGGATCCGACCGACGACGCGACCGGCAACCTGCTGCCGCGCCGCGCGCGGCGGCACGGCGCGTTCGCGTACGCGCAAGCGATCGGTCCGGTGCGCCTCGGCGCGGAAGTCGTGGCGTCCTCGCATCGCTACGACGACGCGGAGAACCGGCGGCGACTTGCCGGCTACGCGATCGTGAACCTGACCGCCGAGTGGGCCGCGGGCGGCGGCGTGACCGTGCTCGCGCGCGCGGACAACGTCGGCGATCGCGACTACGAGCTCGCTGCCGGCTACGCGACCGGCGGAGCCCGCGCGTTCATCGGCGTGCGCTGGCAGCCGTGACGCGGCTCGTCGCCCTGTTGCTGTTCGTCGCCTGCGGCGCGGCGGGCGCCGAGGTCCGCGTGCGCGACGACGCCGGCGCGGAGGTCGTGCTCGCGGCGCCTGCGCGACGCATCGTCAGCCTCGCGCCGCACGCCACCGAGTTGCTGTACGCGGCGGGCGCGGGCAAGCGCGTGGTCGCCGTCGTGCGCGGCTCCGACCACCCGCAGGCGGCGCGCGCCCTGCCGGTGGTCGGCGATGCGCACGCGCTCGACGTCGAACGCATCCTGCTCGCGCGGCCCGACCTCGTCGTGGCGTGGCCGTGGACGGCGCCGGCCCAGGTGGAGAAGCTGCGCGCGCGCGGCGTGGCGATCTACACCAGCGATCCGCAGACGATCGACGGCATCGCGGCGAGCATCGAGCGGCTCGGTGCGCTCGCGGGCACACCCGAAATGGCTGACGTTGCCGCGCGCGCATTTCGCGACAGGCTCGCCGCCGCCGTCGCCGGCGTGCCTGCGAGCGGCGTGCGCGTGTTCTATGCGATCTGGCACGAGCCGCTCTACACGGTCGGGGGAAGGCACCTGGTCAGCCAGGCGATCGCGACGTGCGGCGGCGAGAACGTGTTTGCCGCGCTCGCCCTGCCGGCGCCGCAGGTCAGCGTGGAGGCGGTGATCGCCGCGCGCCCGCAGGTGATCGTCGCCGGCACCGACGACGCGAAGCGTCCCGGGTGGCTCGACGAGTGGCGGCGCTGGCCCGGGATCCCCGCGGTGCGCGACGGGCGACTGCGCGTCGTCGACGCGAACCTGCTGCACCGCCCCGGCCCGCGCTTCGCCGACGGCGTCGCGCAGCTCTGCGCTGCCCTCAAGCAGCGCTGAAGTAGGGTCAGACTCGATTCTCCAGGGCGTCCTTGAGATCCGGCACTCGGGCACGCGGAGAATCGAGTCTGACCCTACTTCAGCGGGGGAGCCAGGTGCGCAGTCCGCCGTGGCCGACCTCGACCAGCTCGCGGCCGAACAGCGCGGAGAGCGACGCGGCATTGAGCAGCGCGCCGGCGCGGTCGGCGCGTGCGTTGCCGCCGCCGATGGCGATCGCGTGGTCGCAGAAGCGCTGCGCAAGGTGCAGGTCGTGCAGCACCATCACCAGTCCGCGGCCGGACTCGCGCGCGAGCCTCACCAGCACCTCGATCGCGAGCGCCTGCTGCGCGACGTCGAGGTGCGACGACGGCTCGTCGAGCAGCGCAAGCGGCGCGTCCTGCGCGAGCAACGCGGCGAGCGCCACGCGGCGCCGCTCGCCGCCCGACAGCTCGCGCACGTCGCGCCCGGCGAGCGAGGCGATGCCGAAGCGCTCCAGCGCTTCCCGCGCCAGGGCGAGGTCGCGCTCGCCTTCCCACGCGAAGCGCGCGAGGTGCGGATGGCGCCCGGCGAGCACCGTGGCGAGGACGGTCGCCGGGAACGCGTCGTGCGAGTCCTGCGGGAGGTACGCGCGCCGCCTCGCCTGCTCGCGCGCCGGCAGCCCGCTCGCGTCGTCGCCTCCATAGCGCACCTCGCCGCCGGCGCAGGGCAGCAGCCCGGCGAGCGTGCGCAGCAGCGTCGTCTTGCCGGCGCCGTTCGGGCCGACGATCGCCCAGCACTGGCCCGGCGCGACGGCGAAGGCGAGGTCGCGCGCGAGCACGCGCCCGCCGACGGCGATCGCCAGCGCGCGTGCTTCGAGCAGCGGCGCGCCGCTCATCCCTCTCGCCTCAGCAGCCACAGGAACATCGGCACGCCGATGAGCGCGGTCAGCACGCCGACCGGCAACTCCAGCGGCGCCGCCACCGTGCGCGCGAGCGTGTCGGCAACGACGAGCAGTGCGCCGCCGGCGATCGCCGCGGCCGGCAGCAGGAGCCGCTGGTCGTTGCCGAGTGCCAGCCGCAGCGCGTGCGGAACGACGAGCCCGACGAAGCCGACCGCGCCCGCCGTCGTCACCGCGGCTGCCGTGGCGAGCGACGCGATGACGTAGAGCACGAGCGACACGCGTGCGACGTCCACACCGAGCGTCGCCGCCGCGGGACCCGTTCCCGCCATCGCATTGAGGTCGCGCGCGAGCGCCATGGCAGCGACGAGCACGAGCGCGAGCACGACGAGCGGTGCGGTCGCGTCGGGCGCTCCGGCGAGGTCGCCGAGCAGCCAGTGCACCATGCCCTTCACCTGCGCGGCAGGCGCAAGCGCGAGCATCAGGGCGATCAACGCACCCCAGCCGGCGGCGACGACCACGCCGGTGAGCAGCAGGCGCGTCGGCGCCCACGCCCCCTGCGTGCCGCCGCGCGCGAGCGCGAACACGGCGAGCGTGGAGGCGAGCGCGCCGGCGAATGCGAACGGGCCGACCAGCGCGCTCGCACCGAGCAGCAGCGCGGCCAGCGCGCCCACGGCCGCGCCGCCCGACAGGCCGAGCACGTAAGGATCGGCGAGCGGGTTGCGCAGCAGGACCTGCATCAGCGCGCCGGCGAGCGAGAGCAGCGCCCCGACCGCGAAGGCGGCGAGCGCGCGCGGCAGCCGCAGTTCGCGGACGATGCGCGCCGCTTCGTCGCGACGCTCGCCGAGCAGCGCCGCCGCGACGTCGGCGGGCGCGACTGCGACGGTCCCAGTGGCCAGCGCGAACGCCAGCGCGACGGCGGCGACGAGGAGGAGCGCGGCGAGGACGCCGAGCGTGCGGGCGGCGGTGAGCGGGGCGCGCATGGTGCGCGAAGCGAAGCGGTCGGGCGCCGGAGGGGCGCGCGCCTATAATGCCTTGCCTGCGCCTCACCGCACGCATCCCGATGAACAAGGCCTTCACGCGCGAGACCGACCGCGAGGACGACGACGAGGACGACGACGTCTCGCCGCTGCCGGCGGGCACGCGCAACTACATGACGCCGGGGGGGCACGCGCGGCTCAAGGCCGAGCTCGACGCGCTCGTGGGCGGCGAGCGGCCCGAGGTCGTGGCGACGATTGCGTGGGCGGCCGGCAACGGCGACCGCTCCGAGAACGGCGACTACATCTACGGCAAGAAGCGGCTGCGCGAGATCGACCGGCGCATCCGCTTCCTGGTCCGCCGGCTCGACAAGGCCGAGATCGTGGACCCGGCCGGGCCGCGCGACGGCGACGCGGCCGAACGCGTGTTCTTCGGCGCGACCGTCAGGGTGCGCGGCGTCGAGCGCGGCGACGAGCGCACGCTCGCCATCGTGGGCGTCGACGAGACCGACACCGCGCGCGGCTACGTGAGCTGGATCTCGCCGATCGCGCGGGCGCTCATGCGAGCGCGGGAGGGCGACGTCGTCACGCTCCGCACGCCGGCCGGCGCGGAGGAGCTGGAGGTCGTCGAGATCGCCTATCGGCCGCTCGCGACCGGCGGGCCCGCGGCCGGCGGCGCCGGTTGACGCTGCCTCGCGCTGCCTTCTATAGTGGCCGCATGACCGACGACCTCGCCCGGCTCGAGCAGAAGGTGTACGCGCTGGTCGCGCTCGTCGAGGAGCTGCGCGAGGCGAACGCGGACCTCGTTCGCGACGTCGCCGCGGCGCGCGAGCAGAATCGCGCGCTGGCGCAGCGCATGCAGGCGGCTTCGGCGCGGCTCGACGCGCTCATCGCGCGGCTACCCTCCGACCTGGTGCAGCCGTGAAGCCCGCAACGCAGCTGGACGTGATGATCCTCGGCCGCGAGTACCGCGTGGCCTGCGGCGAGGACGAGAAAGCGGCGCTGCTCGAGGCCGTCGCGTTCCTCGACTCGCGGATGCGCGAGATCCGGGACGGCGGCAAGAGTGGCGGCGTCGAGCGCATCGCGGTGATGGCCGCGCTCAACATTGCGCACGAACTGTTGCGCGAACGCAAGAAACCCGCTGCGATTGCCGGAGTCGTCGTTGACGACGCGGAAGACGCGGGTAGAATCCGTCGCATGAGCGCGGCGATCGACGCCACGCTCACCGCCGCGCAGGAGCGGCTCTTCTGAGAGGCCACGCAAAGCACGACGACTTTCGATCAATCCCCTGCGGTGTTCGAGCGCTGCCCATGCACTCCTTGAACCAATGCCTTTGGGCAAGGTCGCTTTGACGTCCATTCGGGCCCGTGTGCGTTCCCATGCGGAAGCGCCTGACGGCCCGGGCTCGGCGACCACCTTGAACCTCGGTTCAGGGTCGGGGCAGCACGGCACAGGCGGGGACCCTTGAAGCGGCGCCCGGGACGAAGCTTCCGGGCGGGCCGGACGGCGCGGCGCACGAGCAATCGGTGCCGCGTCTTTCGTTTCAGCGGCGCGTGCCTGCGCCGGCGGCGCGACTGTCATACTTGCGCGCGATGCACTTGAGGCAACGGGGACGACCGTGCGCCACTGGCTGATGAAGTCCGAGCCGGACGAGTTCTCGATCGACGACCTCGCCCGCGCACGCGGGCAGACGACGCCGTGGTTCGGCGTGCGCAACTACCAGGCGCGCAACTACATGCGCGACGGCATGCGCATAGGCGACCGCGCGTTCTTCTACCACTCGAGTTGTCCCGATCCGGGGATCGCCGGCATCGTCGAGGTCGTCGCGTCCGCGCATCCGGACGCCACGCAGTTCGATCCCGAGAGCCCCTACTACGACGCGAAGTCCACGCGCGCGAGCCCCCGCTGGCTCAACGTCGACGTGAAGCTGGTCGAGAAGACGCGCCTGGTCGCGCTCGCCGAGCTGCGCGCGCAACCCGCGCTTGCGGACATGGTGATCCTGCGCCGCGGCAACCGGCTGTCGATCACGCCGGTGACGCCCTCGGAGTGGAAGGCGGTCGTCGCGCTCGCCCGGGCGAAGAAGCCCTGATGGACGTCGGGCTGGTCGCGATCTTCGTCGCGCTGGGGGCGGCGGTCGGCTTCCTCGCGGGCCTGCTCGGCATCGGCGGCGGGATGACGATCGTGCCGGTGCTGGTCGCCGCGTTCACGCACGTGGGGTTCCCGTTGCAGCACATCCTGCCGATGGCCATCGGCACAGCGATGGCGACGATCGTGTTCACGTCGCTGGCGTCGACGCGCGCGCACCACGCGCACGGCGCGGTCGGCTGGCGCATCGTGCGCGCGATGGCCCCGGGGCTCGTCCTCGGCTCGCTGCTCGGCCCCCAGTTCGCCGCGGCGATTCCCGCGCGCCTGATGGGCGCGATCTTCGCGCTGTTCACGTGGTTCACGGCAGCCCGCATGGTGCGGGCGCCGGCCGCGGCGAAGGCGGCGCGGACGCTCCCGGGCAGCGCGGCGATGTTCGGCGTCGGGACGGGCATCGGCGCGATCTCGGGCATGCTGGGCGCGGGCGGGGCGTTCCTCACCGTCCCGTTCATGACGCGCTGCAA
Organism: Betaproteobacteria bacterium; assembly: GCA_029884335.1. Classification (GTDB taxonomy): domain Bacteria; phylum Pseudomonadota; class Gammaproteobacteria; order Burkholderiales; family Casimicrobiaceae; genus VBCG01. Next base: position 24,312 of record JAOUIA010000015.1, on the reverse strand, counting down.
CGTGCCGATCCACGGCGCGGTCGCCACGGCCGCCGCGCTCGGCATCCCGATCGCGCTCGCGGCCACGATCGGCTTCGTCGTGGCGGGCCTCGCGCAGGAGGGGCTGCCGGCCTGGTCGGTCGGCTACGTCCACCTGCCCGCGCTCGCGGCGATCGTCGGCGCGAGCATGCTCGCCGCCCCCTACGGCGCGCGCACCGCGCACCGCTGGCCGGTGGCGAAGCTGAGGCGCGCCTTCGCGGTCCTCATGGCCGCGCTGGGCGCCTACATGGCGTGGTGGTCGCTGGTGCGCTGACGCTACTTCGCCAGGCTCTTGTAGATCATCTCGACGAAGCGCGGGCCGCTGATGAAGCCCTTGCCCCACGCGGCGTCGAACTCCGCGGTGGGCTTGAGCGCCTGCACGTCCTCCAGACCCTTCCCCGCGCGCGCGGCGTCGCGGATGCGCGGGTAGACCGTCGCGAGCATCTCGCGCAGCGCGAGGAGATCCGCGCGCGAGGCGAGCGGGCCGTGGCCCGGGATGATCTTCGTGCGCGCGGTCGCCACCGCGAGCACGCGGTCGACGGCGGCGATGACGCCCTCGACGCTGCCGCCGCTCGAGGCGTCGATGAACGGGTACATCCCGTTGAAGACGACGTCGCCCATGTGCACGACGTCGGACTTGCGGAAGTGCACGATCGAGTCGCCGTCGGTGTGCGCGTTGGGCACGTGGAAGATCTCGATCTCGTCGCCGTTCAGGTGGAACGTGACGTCGCGCGTGAACGTGACGACCGGCAGCGCGGTGCGCGGCTCGGTCTTGACCTTCATGTTCAGGAACTCGATGAACTGCTCGGTCGACATGCGCTTGCGCACGTTCTCGTGGGCAACAATCAGGGCGCCGGCCTTGCCAAGGTTCTCGTTGCCGCCGGTGTGGTCGAAGTGCCAGTGCGTGTTGACGACGAAGCGGATCGGCTTGCCGGTGACCTTCGCCACCGCCGCTTCGATCCGCGTGGTGAGCGGCGCGAACTGGTCGTCGACGAGGAACGCGGCGTCCTCGCCGGCCGACAGCGCGAGGTTGCCGCCGGAGCCGGTCAGCATCCACGTCGTCGGCGAGAGCTGCTCGGCCTTGATCTCGACGCGCGAGAAGTCCTGCGTCTGCGCGGCGGCGGCGCCGGCGAACGCGAGCACGCAGGCGAAGAGGTGACGCAGGCGGCGCGAGGTCATGGTTGGCTCCGGGCGGCGCGCGGGCCGCGTCGAAACGTCAATCGGCGGGCTGCGCGGACCTCGGGCCGTCGTAGCCCATGCGCTCCGGCGCCGCGCCGCCGGCGGTCACGCGCACGGCGCAGAACTTGAACTCCGGGATCTTGCCGAACGGATCTAGGACCGGGTTGGTGAGGAGGTTCGCTGCCGCCTCGTGGAAGCAGAACGGCAGGAACACGGTGCCGCGCGGCGTCCCGGCGTCCGCGCGCGCGTACAACGCGACCTCCCCGCGGCGCGAGGCGACGCTGACCATGCCGTCCGGCGCGACGCCGAGTTGCGCGACGTCGTCGGGGTGCATCGACACGACGGGCCCCGGCTCGAGCGCGTCGAGCACGGCCGTGCGCCGCGTCATGCTGCCGGTGTGCCAGTGCTCGAGCTGGCGGCCGGTGATGAGCACGAACGGGTACTCGGCGTCGGGCTGCTCGGCCGCGCGGATGAGGCCGGCGGGCACCAGCTTCGCCACCCCCGTCGGCGTCGGGAAGCGCTCGGTGAACACGACGCGCTGCCCGGGGTCGCCTTCGTTCTCGCAGGGGTAGGTCACGGCACTCTCGCGCTCGAGCCGCTCCCAGGTGATGCCGGCGATCGAGGGCATCGCGCGGCGCATTTCGTCGAACACCTCGCGCGGCTGCGCGTACGTCCAGTCGAGCCCCATGCGCCGCGCCAGGTCGACGATGATCGCGAGGTCCTGGCGCGCCTCCCCCGGCGGCTCGAGCGCCTGCCGGCCGAGCTGCACGGTGCGGTCCGTGTTGGTGAACGTGCCGGTCTTCTCGGGGAACGCGGAGGCGGGCAGGATCACGTCGGCGAGGCACGCGGTCTCGGTGAGGAAGATGTCCTGCACGACGAGCACGTCGAGCTTCGCCAGCGCCTCGCGGGCGTGGCCGGCGTCCGGGTCCGACATCGCCGGGTTCTCGCCCATCACGTACATGCCGCGGATGCGGCGATCGTAGGCGGCGTTGACGATCTCCACGACGGTGAGCCCGGGCTTCGGGTCGAGCGCCGTCCCCCACAGCGCCTCGAACTTCGCGCGCGCCTCGCCGTTGTCGACGCGCTGGTAGTCGGGGAACACCATCGGGATGAGCCCCGCGTCGGAGGCGCCCTGCACGTTGTTCTGTCCGCGCAGCGGGTGCAGTCCGGTGCCGGGGCGGCCGATCTGGCCGGTGAGCATCGACAGCGCGATCAGGCAGCGCGCGTTGTCGGTGCCGTGCACGTGCTGCGAGATGCCCATGCCCCAGAGGATCATCGAGCCGCGCGAGGTCGCGAACGCCCGCGCGACCTCGCGGATCGTCGCGGCGGGGATGCCGCACACGCCCTCCATCGCCTCCGGGCCGAACGCCGCGACGTTGCGCGCCAGCTCGTCGTAGCCGCTGGTGCGGTCGGCGACGAACTTCGCGTCGGCGAGTCCCTCGGCGACGATCACGTGCATCATCGCGTTGAGCAGCGCGACGTCGGTGTCGGCCTTGAACTGCAGGTACCACGTCGCGTGGCGGGCAAGGTCGGAGCGGCGCGGGTCGGCGAGGATCAGCCGCGTGCCGCCCTTCACCGCGTTCTTGATCCACGTCGCCGCGACCGGGTGGTTGACCGTCGGGTTGGCGCCGATCAGCAGCACGACGTCGGCCTGCAGCACGTCCATCACCGGATTGGACACCGCCGCCGAGCCGATGCCCTCGAGCAGCGCCGCGACGCTCGAGGCGTGGCACAGTCGCGTGCAGTGGTCGACGTTGTTCGACCCGAAGCCCGTGCGCACGAGCTTCTGGAACAGGTACGCCTCCTCGTTGCTGCCCTTCGCCGAGCCGAAGCCGGCGAGCGCGTGCGGGCCGTGCGCATCGCGGATCGCGCGCAGGCCGCCCGCGGCGCGCGCCATCGCCTCCTCCCACGTCGCCTCGCGGAACGCCGCGAGGGGATTCGCGGGGTCGACGACGAAGTCGGCGGACTTCGGCACGCCGTCGCGGCGGATCAGCGGCTTCGTCAGCCGGTGCGGGTGCGTGACGTAGTCGAAGCCGAAGCGGCCCTTCACGCACAGGCGGGAGCGGTTCGCCGGGCCGTCGCGGCCTTCGACGCGCCGGATCGCGTTGCCTTGCACGTGGTAGGTGAGCTGGCAGCCGACGCCGCAGTACGGGCACACCGAGTCGACGCGGCGCTCCGTCGCCGCGAGGTAGGCCTCGCGCGCCGGCGCGAGGGCGCCGGTGGGGCAGGCCTGGACGCACTCGCCGCAGGCCACGCAGGTGGACGCGCCCATCGGGTCGTCCATGTCGAACACGATCGCGGAATGCGCGCCGCGGTGCGCGTAGCCGATGACGTCGTTGACCTGCGCTTCGCGGCAGGCGCGCACGCAACGCGTGCACTGGATGCAGGCGTCGAGATTGACCGCCATCGCCGGGTGCGAGAGATCGCCGGAGGGCTGCTCGCGCGAGGGGAACCGCGGCTTGCCGATGCCCAGTTCGCGCTTCCAGCGATCGAGCTCGGAGTCGGGCTTGTAGGTCTTCGCCGCCACGTCCGAGGCGAGCAGCTCGACGACCAGCTTCTGCGAGTGCCGCGCGCGCGGGCTGTCGCTTTGCACGTCCATGCCCGCCGCGGGCTGGCGACAGCAGGAGGGCGCGAGCACGCGCTCGCCCTTGATCTCGACCACGCAGGCGCGGCAGTTGCCGTCGGGCCGCAGGCCGGGCGTGTGGCACAGGCGCGGGATCGCCACACCCAGCCGGTCGGCGGCCTCGAGGATCGTCTCGCCGGGCGCGGCGACGACGTCGGCGCCGTTCAGCCGGAACGCGATGCCTTCGGCGGGAGCATTCATGTCAGTGGCGCCGGGCCGTCCCAAGCCACTGACCCGCCCCCTTGGGGGGCAGCGAACGCAGTGAGCGTGGGGGCCGTTTCATTCGAGCTCCTGCGGGAAGTACTTCGTCACGCAAGCGATCGGGTTCGGCGCGGCCTGGCCGAGCCCGCAGATCGACGCGTCCGCCATCGCCTGCGACAGCTCGGCGAGCAGCGCAGTGTCCCACTGAGGGCGAGCCATCAGCACAGCCGCCTTCGCCGTGCCCACGCGGCAGGGCGTGCACTGGCCGCAGGACTCGTCGGCGAAGAAGCGCATCAGGTTGACGGCCGCCTCGCGCGCGCTGTCGTGCTGCGACAGCACGATCACCGCGGCCGAGCCGATGAAGCAGCCGTGCGGCTGCAGCGTGTCGAAGTCGAGCGGCAGGTCGGCGAGCGACGCCGGCAGGATGCCGCCCGAGGCCCCGCCGGGCAGGTACGCGTACAGCTCGTGGCCGTCGGGCATGCCGCCGCAGAACTCGTCGATCAGCTCGCGCACGCTGATGCCGGCGGGGGCGAGGTGCACGCCGGGCCTGTTCACGCGCCCCGACACGGAGAACGAGCGCAGCCCCTTGCGGCCGCGCCGGCCGTGGCCGGCGAACCACGCGGCACCCTTCTCGAGGATGTCGCGCACCCAGTGGAGCGTCTCCATGTTGTGCTCGAGCGTGGGGCGACCGAACAGGCCGACCTGCGCGACGTACGGCGGGCGCAGCCGCGGCATGCCGCGCTTGCCCTCGATCGACTCGATCATCGCCGACTCTTCGCCGCAGATGTACGCGCCCGCGCCGCGCCGCAGGTGGATCTCCGGCAGCGGGCACGGCGGGTCGCGCTGCAGCGCGGCGATCTCGCGCTCGAGCAGGCCCCGGCACGCGGCGTATTCGTCGCGCAGGTAGACGTAGATCGCGTCGATGCCGACCGCCCACGCGGCGATCAGCGCGCCTTCGAGGAAGCGGTGCGGGTCGCGCTCGAGGTAGTGGCGGTCCTTGAACGTGCCCGGCTCGCCTTCGTCGACGTTCACGGCGAGCAGGCGCGGCGCCGGTTCGGCGCGGACGATGCGCCACTTGCGCCCGGCGGGGAAGCCCGCGCCGCCTAGCCCGCGCAGCGACGAGTTCTCCAGCTCGGCGATAACCGACTCGACGCTGCGCTTGCCGCTTGCGCACTCGACGAGCGTGCGGTAGCCGCCCTGCGCGCGGTAGCTCGCGTAGTCGGTCGCCGACAGCGGTTCCGGCCCGGTGGCGCCATCCCGCAGCGCCGCCGCGATCATCTGCGCGGTCGCGCGTTCGATCGGGCGCTTGCCGACCACGGCTGCGGGCGCGCTGTCGCAGCGCCCCAGGCAAGGCGCGCGCACGACGCGCACGCCCGCGCCCGCGAGCCGCTCGACTTCGCGGCGCAGCGCTTCCGCGCCCGCCATCGCGCAGGACAGCGTCTCGCACACGCGCACGGTGACGCGCGGCGGCGCCGCCACGCCCTCCTTGACGACGTCGAAGTGGTGGTAGAACGACGCGACTTCGTACACCTCGGCCTGCGCGAGGCGCATCTCCTGCGCCAGCGCGGCCAGGTGCGCGGCGGACAGGCAACCGTGCGCGTCCTGCACGCGGTGCAGGTGCTCGATCAGGAGGTCGCGCCGCCGCGGCGCGTCGCCCAGCAGCGCGCGCACCTCCGCGAGCGCCGCCGGGTCGACGCCGCGCCCCTTGAGCGTCGGGCGCGGCCTGCGCAGGCGCGAGGCGTCGACGGCGCGCGTGGTCACGGGCGCGACGTCACTGGGCCGGCGGCGGCGCGCCGGCTCCCTTGTTGCGGCGGAACGGCTGCATGCCGCCGCGCCAGCCCTCGACGACCTTCGACATCAGCGGCCAGTAGAGGAGCACGACGGCGAGCGTCATGATCGTGCCGACCAGGCCGTTCGACCAGAAGATCTCGATGCTGCCCTTGGACAGCAGCATCGACTGGCGGAACGCCGTCTCGGCCATGTCGCCCAGCACCAGCGCCAGCACCAGCGGCGCGAGCGGGTACTTGAGCTTCTTGAAGACGTAGCCGACGACGCCGAACACCAGCATCATCGCCACGTCGAAGAAGCTGTTGTGCACGGTGTAGGCGCCGATCGCGCAGATGACGACGATGACCGGCGCGATGATCGAGAACGGGATGCGCAGGATCGCCGCCCACCAGGGCACCGTCGTCAGCACGATGATCAGGCCGACGATGTTGCCGAGGTACATGCTGGCGATCAGCCCCCAGACGAATTCCTTCTTCTCGACGAACAGCAGCGGCCCCGGCTGCAGGCCCCAGATCAGCAGGCCGCCGAGCAGGACCGCGGCGGTCGGCGAGCCGGGGATGCCGAGCGTCAGCATCGGCAGCAGCGCGCTGGTGCCGGCCGCGTGCGCCGCCGTCTCCGGCGCGACCACGCCCTCGACGTGCCCGGAGCCGAACTTCTCCTTCTCCTTGCTGAAACGGCGCGCCATGCCGTAGCTCATGAACGAGGCCGGCGTCGCGCCGCCCGGCGTGATGCCCATCCAGCAGCCGATCAGGCAGCCGCGCAGCGACGTCAGCCAGTACTTCGGCAGCTTCGCCCAGGTCTGCAGCACGATGCGCGGGTCGATCTTGCCCTTCACGCCCTTGAACGCGAGGCCCTCCTCCATCGTGAGCAGGATCTCGCCGATGCCGAACAGCCCGATCACCGCGATGAGGAAGTCGAAGCCCTGCAGCAGCTCGGTGTGGCCGAACGTCATGCGCAGCTGGCCGGTGACGGTGTCCAGGCCCACCGCGGCCAGTGCGAAGCCGATCATCATCGCCGCGATCGTCTTCACCGGCGGCTCGCGGCTCATGCCGATGAAGCTGCAGAACGTCAGGAACTGCACGGCGAAATACTCGGGCGGGCCGAACTTCAGCGCGAACCTGGCCACCAGGGGGGCGAGAAACGTGATCACGACGACGGCGAAGAATGCGCCGATGAACGACGACGTGAACGCCGCGGTCATGGCCTCGCCGGCGCGGCCCTGCTGCGCCATCGGGTAGCCGTCGAAGGTGGTCGCGACCGACCACGGCTCTCCGGGGATGTTGAACAGGATCGAGGTGATCGCCCCGCCGAACAGCGCGCCCCAGTAGATGCACGACAGCATGATGATCGCCGAGGTCGGCGACATCGTGAACGTGAGCGGCAACAGGATGGCCACGCCGTTGGCGCCGCCGAGCCCGGGCAGGACGCCGATCAGCACCCCGAGCAGGATGCCGACCAGCATGAACAGGAGGTTCTGCCAGGTCAGCGCGACGGCGAAACCCTGCATCAGGTTGGCGACGTCTTCCACGCGGGTGTTCCTCTCGCGAGTTCAGCGCGGCGCCCGCCGATGTTCGTCGCCCCCGCGCATGCGGGGGCCCGGTGTCGTTCGGGCGGAAGACACTGGGTTCCCGCCTTCGCGGGAACGACGCCGGAGCTTTTCGGATGCGCGGCTCACGTCACGCAAGGCGATCGGCGCGAAGCGCCCGCCAGGCACTATCGATTTGGCCGTTACAGTCCACTAGTACCCGAACAGCCTCTCGACCGGCCCCTTGGGCAGCGGGACCAGGAACCACAGCTCGAACAGCAGGAACACGGCGGCGGGGATGGCGATCGCCACCGCGAGCGCGGGCAGCAGCTTGTACTTGCCCTGCCACATCATGAACGCGCCGATGAAGATCGCCGATGCGACGTAGATCCCGATCAGCTTGATCAGCACGACGAACGCGATCGTCGGCAGCAGCATCGCGAGGACGGGCCTGAGCGCGGACCAGCTCGCGAACACCTGCCCGGCCATCCGCCTCCAGTTCCACAACGTGTGGCCGGTGAGCCACAGGCCGGAGAGGGCGAGCGACCACCCGGTGAGAAAGGGAAAGTAGCCGCCTTCCGGCCCGTCGGGACCCCAGTCGGTGCCGATGCGCATGCTGTCCTTGATGACGAGCGCGCCGCCGCCCACGATGACGAGGGCGACGACGAGCTCGACCCAGCGGGTGGCGAGGCCGCCCGCGGCGGCCCGGCCTTCGGCTTGGCTCTCCATCGCCTACTTCGCGAGGAAGCCGGCTTCCTGCATCAGCTCGCGGTGCCGCGTCTCGGCCTTGCCCACCCAGTCGGCGTACTCCTTGCCGGTCATGAACGTGGTGTTGAACGCGGCGTCCTCGGTGTACTTCTTCCACTCGGGAAGCGCACGGACCTTGTTCATCAGGTCGACGTAGAAAGCGACCTGGTCGGGCGTGGCGCCCGCCGGCATGAAGATGCCACGCAGCATCAGGTACTCGACGTCGAGCCCCTGCGAGCGGCAGGTGGGGACGTCCTGCCACGACTTGTCGGCGGTGACCTTGGCGGGGTACGGCATGGGCTTCGCGTCGAACACGCACAGCGGCCGCAGCGCGCCCGAGCGCCAGTGCGCGATCGCCTCGATCGGGTTGTTGACCGTCGAGTCGACGTGCTTGCCGACGAGCTGTACCGCGACGTCCCCGCCGCCCTTGAACGGGACGTAGGTGAGCTTCTTGCCGACCGCCTTCTCGAGCGCCACCGTGATGATCTGGTCCTCCTGCTTGGACCCGGTGCCGGCCATCTTGAACTTGCCGCTCTCGCCCGCCTTGAGCGCGGCGACGTAGTCCTGCGTGGTCTTGTACGGCGACTCCGAGTTGACCCACAGCACGAACTCGTCGAGTGCGAGCATCGCGACCGGCGTCAGGTCCTTCCAGTTGAACGGCACGCCCGTGGCGAGCGGCGTGGTGAACAGGTTGGACAGGGTGATGATGATCTTGTGTGGGTCCTTGGTGCCCTTGACCTCGAGGAAGCCCTCCGCGCCCGCGCCTCCGGACTTGTTGACGACGACCATCGGCTGCTTCATCAGGTTGTGCTTGGCGACCATGCCCTGGATGAAGCGCGCCATCTGGTCGGCGCCGCCGCCCGTGCCGGCGGGGACGATGAACTCGACGGGCTTCGTGGGCTCCCAGGCGGCGCCGGCCGCGGGCAGGTAGGCGGTTGCGGCGGCCGCGACGGCCAGCGCGAGGGTGCGACGGGCGATGCTGCGGATCATGGCTCCTCCTGGAGTTTGACGACGCCTGCGGCCGGCCGCGTGTTCTTGGGCGTCCGGGTCCGGCCGCGTGGCAAGAGACTAGCGCATCGGAGGCTCCCTGTGCGCTTCCTGCGCGAGCATTTCGCTCACTTCTTCAGCAACCCCGCGCCGCGCGCCCACCTGTACTTGGCGCCCAGCACCTGCACCGGCATCTCCGTCGAGTACGGGTAGGCCGGGATGCCGTGGTCGAACAGGTACTCGGCCGCCTCTTCGACCTGCACATCGCCCGCCAGCGAAACCACGACCGGCTTGTGGATGCCCCTCGCGCGGAACTCCTCGACGACCTCGGCGACGAGCTTCGCGAACACCATCGGCGGCGTGATGATCGTGTGCCAGTAGCCGAGGATCAGCGAGTGGATGCGCTCGTCCTCGAGGCCGAGGCGGATCGTGTTCTGGTAGGTCTTCGGCGGCTCGCCGCCGGTGATGTCGACCGGGTTGCCGGCCGCCCCGAACGGCGGGATGAACTTGCGGAAGGCGGCGTCGAGGTCGGGCGGCATCTTCATCAGCGAGAGGCCGTTGTCGACGCAGGCGTCGGACAGCAGCACGCCCGAGCCGCCCGCGCCCGTGATGATGATCACGTTCTCGCCCTTCGGCGTGGGCAGCACGGGAATGGCGCGCGCGTACTCGAGCAGCTCGCGCAGCGCCTTGGCGCGGATCACGCCCGACTGCCGCAGCACGTCGTCGTAGATCTTGTCGTTGCCGGCCAGCGCTCCCGTGTGCGAGCTCGCCGCGCGCGCGCCGAGGCTGGTGCGTCCCGCCTTGAGCACGACGACCGGCTTCTTCTTCGACACGCGCTTCGCCACCTCGGCGAACGCGCGGCCGTCCTTCAGGTCCTCGCAGTGCTGCGCGATGATGTGCGTGTTGTCGTCCTGCTCGAAGAACGTGAGGAGATCGTCCTCGTCGATATCGGACTTGTTGCCCAGGCCGACGATCGCCGAGACGCCCATCTTCGCTGAGCGCGAGAAGCCGATGATCGCCATGCCGATGCCGCCCGACTGCGACGACAGCGCCGCGTGGCCCTTGACGTCATAGGCGGTGCAGAACGTGGCGCAGAGGTTCTTCCACGTGTAGTAGAAGCCGTAGATGTTCGGACCCATCAGGCGCACGCCGTACTTGCGCCCGACCGCCTGGATCTCCTTCTGCCCCTCGACGTTGCCGGTCTCGGCGAACCCGGAGGGGATCAGCACCGCGCCGGCGATCTTCTTCTCGCCGACCTCGGCGAGCGCGGCGGCGACGAACTTCGCGGGGATCGCGAACACGGCGACGTCGATCGGGCCCGGCACGTCCTTGACGCTGCGGTACGCCTTGAGCCCCATGATCGTGTCGGCCGAGGGGTTGATCGGGTAGATCGCGCCCTTGTAGCCGCCGTTGATCAGGTTCTTCATCACCGAGTTGCCGATCTTGCCGGTCTCGTCGGAGGCGCCGATCACCGCGACGGCGTCCGGCTTCATGATCCGGTTCATGTCGCGCACGATGTCCTCGTGCTTCGGCCGGAAGCGCTGCTCGCGCGGCGCGAAGTCGACGACGATGCGCACGTCGGCGGCGATCGCGCCCTTCTTCGACGCGAACACCGGGTTCAGGTCCATCTCGGCGATCTCGGGGAAGTCGGCCACGAGCTGCGAGACGTTGCGGATCATCGTGGCCAGCGCGGCGCGGTTGACCGGCTCGGAGCCGCGCACGCCCTTCAGCATCTCGGCCGCGGCGATGCCGTCGAGCATCGACAGCGCGTCTTCCTTCGTCGCCGGGGCGAGGCGGAACGTCACGTCCTTCAGCACCTCGACCAGCACGCCGCCCAGGCCGAAGGCGACCAGCTTGCCGAACGACGGGTCGGTGACCGCGCCGATGATCACTTCCTGCCCGCCGCCGACCATCTGCTGCACCTGCACGCCGAGGATCTCGGCCTTGCGGTCGTACTTGCGCGCGTTCGCGACGATCTTCGCGAAGCCGGCCTTCGCCTCCGCGGCGGTCCGCACGCCGACCAGCACGCCGCCGGCCTCGGTCTTGTGCAGGATCTGCGGCGAGACGATCTTCAGCACGACCGGGTAGCCGATCTTCGAGGCGAGCTTCGCCGCCGCGGCGGGGGTCGCGGCCACGCCTTCCTGCGGCACCGGGATGCCGTAGGCGTCGCACACCGCCTTGCCCTCGGGCGCGGTCAGCGACGTGCGCCCCGCGGCCTTCGCCGCGGCCAGGATCTTCTTGACTTCGCTCTTCTTCGTGGCCATGCCGCCGCTCCCCCGTCAGGTCAGATGATCTTCTCGGCGCGCAGCGCCGCGATCTCGTCGTTCTTGTAGCCCAGCTCCGCGAGCACCTCGTCGGTGTGCTCGCCGAGCAGCGGGGAGCGCTTCACCTCGGTGACGCTGTCGGACATCTTGATCGGGTTGCCGACCGTCAGGTACTTGCCGCGCTTCGGGTGGTCGACCTCGACGACGGTCCCCGTCCTGCGCAGGCTCGGCTCCTCGGCGATCTCCTTCATCGACAGGATCGGCCCGCACGGGATGTCGTGCTTGTTGAGGATGTCCATGGCCTCGAACTTGGTCTTGGTCATCGTCCACTTCTCGATCTCGCCGAAGATCTCCATCAGGTGCGGCAGGCGCGCCTTCGGCGTGGCGTAGCGCTCGTCGGTCAGCCACTCCGGCCGTCCGATCACCTCGCAGATGTCCTTCCACACGGGCGCCTGCGTGATGAAGTAGATGTAGGCGTTGGGGTCGGTCTCCCAGCCCTTGCACTTCAGGATCCAGCCCGGCTGCCCGCCGCCCGAGGCGTTGCCCGAGCGCGGCACGGCCTCGCCGAACTTGCCGTTCGGGTACTGCGGGTACTCGTGCATGACGCCGGTGCGGTCGAGGCGCTGCTGGTCGCGCAGCTTGACGCGGCAGAGATTCAGCACGCCGTCCTGCATCGCGGCCAGCACGCGCTGGCCGCGGCCGGTCGTGTTGCGCTGGTAGAGCGCGCAGACGATGCCGAGGGCGAGATGCAGACCGGTGCCCGAGTCGCCGATCTGCGCGCCGGTGACCAGCGGCGGGCCGTCGTCGAAGCCGGTCGTCGACGCCGCGCCGCCGGCGCACTGCGCGACGTTCTCGTAGACCTTGCAGTCCTCGTACGGTCCGGGTCCGAACCCCTTGACCGAGGCGACGATCATGCGCGGGTTGAGCTTCTGGATGTGCTCCCAGGTGAGCCCCATGCGGTCGAGCGCGCCGGGCGCGAAGTTCTCGACCAGCACGTCGCAGTGGCGCACCAGCGACTCGAGGATCGCCTTGCCCTTCGGGTGCTTCGCGTCGACGGTGATCGAGCGCTTGTTGTGGTTCAGCATCGTGAAGTAGAGGCTGTCCACGTCGGGGATGTCGCGCAGCTGGCCGCGCGTGATGTCGCCCTCGCCGGCGCGCTCGACCTTGATCACGTCGGCGCCGAACCAGGCGAGCAGCTGCGTGCACGTCGGCCCCGACTGCACGTGCGTGAAGTCGAGAATCCTGACGCCGTCCAATGCCTTGCCCATGTTCCCTCTTCGGCCTTTCTCTCGGATTGCTCAGTCGTCGTCCCCGCGAAAGCGGGGACCCAGTGACGTTCGAGAGACGACGCTGGGTTCCCGCCTTCGCGGGAACGACAAGATTTTCAAGATTTCTTCTTCGCGGCCGGGTTGAGGCTGGTGATGCGCCCGCTCTCGGTGCCGCCGGCCTCGTCGATCACCGCGTTGATCAGCGTCGGGCGGCGCGTGCGGACCGCCTCCTCCATCGCGCGGCGCAGCTCGTCCGGCGTCTTCGCGTGCACGCCCACGCCGCCGAAGGCCTCCATCAGCTTCTCGTAGCGCGCGTCCTTGACGAACACCAGCGGCGAGGGATCCTTCCCGCCGGTCGGGTTCTTCTCGTCGCCGCGGTAGACGCCGTTGTTGTTCATGATGACGACGCACACGGGGAGGTCGTAGCGGCAGATCGTCTCGGTCTCCATGCCGGAGAAGCCGAACGCGCTGTCGCCCTCGACGGCGATCACCTGCTGGCCGGTCACGACCGCCGCGGCCACGCAGTAGCCCATGCCGATGCCCATGATCCCCCACGTGCCGACGTCGATGCGCTTGCGCGGCTTGTACATGTCGACGATCGAGCGCGTGAAGTCGAGCGCGTTGGCGCCCTCGTTGACGAGGATCGCGTCGGGATTCGCCTTCACGACGTCGCGCACCACGTTGAGCGCGCTGTGGAAGCTCATCGGCGAGGGGTTCTTCGCCAGCGTCTCGGCCATCTTCGCGACGTTCTTGTCCTTGCGCTCGGCGATGGCGCCCAGCCACTCGGCGGGCGGCTGCGGCCACGACGCGTCGATGCCGGCGAGCAGCGCCCTGGCGCACGAGCCGATGTCCCCGACGACCGGCGCGTCGATGCGCACGTTGCTGTCGGCTTCCTGCGGCGAGATGTCGACCTGCACGAATTTCTGGCCGCCCCACGCCTTCGCGCCCTTGCCGCCCCAGGTCTTGCCCTTGCCGTGCGAGAGCAGCCAGTTGAGGCGCGCGCCGACGAGCATCACGACGTCGGCCTCCGGCAGCACGAACGAGCGCGCCGCCGAGGCGCACTGCGCGTGGGTGTCGGGCAGCAGGCCCTTCGCCATCGACATCGGCAGGTACGGGATGCCCGTTCTCTCGACGAGCGCGCGGACGTCGGCGTCGGCCTGCGCGTACGCGGCCCCCTTGCCGAGGATGATCAGGGGCTTCTTCGCGGACCTCATGAGGTCGAGCGCGCGCTTCACCGCCTCGGGCGCCGGGATCTGCCGCGGCGCGGGGTCGACGACCTCGATCAGCGAGGCCTTGCCGGCGGCGGCCTCCATCGTCTGCGGAAAGAGCTTCGCCGGCAGGTCGAGGTACACGCCGCCCGGGCGCCCCGAGAGTGCTGCGCGGATCGCGCGCGCCACGCCCACGCCGATGTCCTCGGCGTGCAGCACGCGGAACGCGGCCTTCGCGACCGGCTTCGCGATCGCGAGCTGGTCCATCTCCTCGTAGTCGCCCTGCTGCAGGTCGACGATCTCGCGCTCCGACGAGCCGCTGATCAGGATCATCGGGAAGCAGTTGGTCGTCGCGTGCGCGAGTGAGGCCAATCCGTTGAGGAAGCCCGGCGCGGACACCGTGAGGCAGATGCCCGGCTTGCGCGTGAGGTAGCCGGCGATCGACGCCGCGTAGCCGGCGTTCTGCTCGTGGCGGAACGAGACGACCCGCATGCCCGCGGCCTGCAGGCGGCGCATGAGGTCGGTGATCGGGATGCCGGGCAGGCCGAAGATCGTGTCGATGCCGTTGAGCTTCAGCGCGTCGATGACGAGCTGGAAGCCGTCGGTCTCCACGATCGCGGCGTCCGCTGCTGACTGCGGGGCGTTCTTCGGCGCTTCGTCTGGCATGGGGACTCCGGGAGCGATGGTCTCGCGCGGGCGTGGCCGACGCCCTGCGCGGCGCGTCGCCGCCCGAGGGTCGCCGGCAGAACCGAAGGCGTGGGCGGGCTAAGGTATGTGATATATCAGGCAGCGTCAACGCTGCCCTGCACAAAGCGTCCACGCGACTCTGCGAGCGGGTCGCCCACCAATCCGGCGCCCCCGGCGAGCAGGAATGCCTTGAACGCCTCGGCCACCGGCGGCAGCCGCTTGTCGCGCCGGTGGACGACGTACCAGTGGCGCATCGCAGGAAAGCCCTCGACGTCGAGGATCGCGAGCCGGCCCGCGGCGACCTCGAGCGCGATCGCGTGGGCCGAGAGGAACGAGAGCCCCAGGCCGGCCATCACCGCCTGCTTGATCGTCTCGTTGCTGCCGATCTCCATCGCCGCGTCGACGTCCGCGAAGCGCGCGCCGAACGCCTCGCGCATCGCGATCCACGTGTCGGAGCCCTGTTCGCGGGTGACGAAAGCCTCGCGCAGCACGCGCTCGAGCGGGATGCGCCGCTCGGATGCGAGCGCGTGCGACGGTGGCGCCACGATCACGTAGGCGTGCGGCGCGAATGCCTCGCGGGCGGCGTCGTCGCTGTCGGGCGGGCGCACCATGATCGCGAGGTCGGTGAGGTTGTCGGCCAGCTCGCGCAGCAGCCCCTCGCGGTTGTGCACGCGCAGGTCGAGCCTGATGCCGGGGTGGCGGCGCGCGAACTCGGCGAGCAGGCGCGGGAAGAAGTAGTCGCCGGCGCTGATCACGCCGACTTCGAGCGTGCCCGCGGCGAGTCCCTTCAGTTGCGCCAACGCCTCCTCGGCTTCTCGCAGCGACTCGAGGATCGCGCGGCCGTGCGCGAGCAGCGTCGTCCCCGCCTGGGTCAGGTGGATGCGCTTGCCGAGGCGGTCGAAGAGCGGCAGGCCGGCGTGGCCCTCGAGCTCGCGTATCTGCGCTGACACCGCGGGCTGGGTGAGGTGCAGGGCCTCGGCGGCGCGCGAGAACGAGCTCAGCCGGGCGACCGTCTCGAAAACCTTGAGCTGGCGGATTGTGGCCCCTCGCATGGCCGAATCATAATGAATAGCCTATGTGAATGACAACAAATACAAATTGGACGTTATGGATGGCGCTTCGTATGCTGGCCTCCGATCGCAACCTCGACCCCGGAACAGGCCATGCAACTGCTCATCGACACGATCCCCTCCCAACGGCCCCGCCGGCAGCGCGACGCCGTTGATGCCGAGGTCGACGCGTTCAACGCCGCCTTCGAGGAACTCGACATCGCCTGGCGGTGGGATCGGGACGTCCTCGCGGATTTCGGCCAGGGCGACGACCGGGCGAAAGTCAGCGCCTACTTGCGGGAGCGGGGCGCCCATCTGCTCAAGGTCTACGACGCCGGGTTCATCGTCGACCTGATCGTGGCGACCAAGGCCCGCTGGGGCATTCAGCAGCAGTAAGCGCCGGCTTTCCAGGCTTTGGGGGCGCGAGACCCCGCGCGGGCCGGGTTTGGCTCGCGCCCGCTTGGCATATTGGATACCATCCCCCGGGCGACGCCGGTCCCCCGGCGACGGCGCGCGAGCACTTTCCCGCCCACCTCCGCAATGACCCCCGACCCGGACGGCGCCCCCACGCTGCCGCTGGACCTGCAGCCGATCAGCGCGAACGCCAGCCTGCGCGACCGTGCCTACGCGGCGCTGAAGCAGGCGATCGTCGAGGCCGACATCTACGCGCACACCCGCGAGGTGCGGCTCGACGAGCGCAAGCTCTCCGAGCAGCTCGGCGTCAGCCGCACGCCGATCCGCGAGGCGATGACGCTGCTCGAGCAGGAGGGCCTGCTGCGCACGGTCCCGCGGCGCGGCATCTTCGTCGTGCGCAAGACGAAGCGGCAGATCGTCGAGATGATCGAGATGTGGGCGGCGCTGGAGAGCATGGCGGCGCGGCTCGCCACGCTGCACGCGTCCGACGAGGACATCGCGGGGCTGCGCCGGCTGTTCGACGGCTTCCGCACCTCGGCGCCGGCCGACCACATCGACGAGTACTCGGACGCGAACATCGCATTCCACCAGGCGATCATCCGCCTTTCCGGCTCGCACCTGATGGGCGAGACGATCGAGAACCTCATCGTGCACATGCGCGCGATCCGGCGCATGACGATCTCGCAGTCGGACCGCGCGGCGCGCTCGATCGTCGACCACATGCGCATCATCGAGGCGCTGGAGAAGCGCGACACCGAGCTCGCCGAGCGGCTGGTGCGGCAGCACTCGCTCGACCTCGCGCGGCACGTCGAGAAGTTCTGCGACTTCCTGCAGTAGCGCACCGCTGCGGCAAGGGGCGGCATCGCCGGCCGTGGCGGACTGCCGGGGGCTCCGTCAAGGGTCGGGCACGGTCAGGACCGCTTCCGACCCAAAGCTGCCGTCTCGAGTTCCCAAGAGCGGCCGCCGACTTCTCGCCGAAAGCCGACACTCCCGCTGTCCCACACTTTGCGGGGCGCCGTAGGGGTTGCACGAGTCTCGCGGACGTAACTGTGAGCGGACACGCGCGGGCGAAACCCGCGCGTCGGTCGTTCCATCATGTCGCAGGCCGGCTGCGCAACCGGCTGCGGCGCCACGCGCGCCAGTCTCGCTCGCTACCGGCGGTGTCCACCGACTGACCACCAGCCTCGGGCAGCACGTACGAAGGCCCAGAGCGTGGCCAGCGCGATGACCGGCCAGATAAGCAACAGGTCGACGCGAATGTTGGCTTCGGGGCTTTTCGCCAGAACCAGCCACTCCCAGCCCGCGTACGCGAGCCACAGCACCGCCGGCACCCACAGCACATTGGACTTCGGGACTGTGCGCAGCACGGTTGCTCGGCCAGCGGCCCACAAGGCCAGGATGACCATGGCAATCAGGAGAATATGCGCCGGCTGCTGAACCAGCCACCGGCTCAGCACTTCCAGCATGGGCCCAAGGGTTTCAGTTGCTTCGGGTGATGAGCCGATCAGCCGCCGGAGATCACCGCCTCATAGATCTGGTAGTGCTCGTAGTCGTTGACCTCGATCGTCCACAGGTCGCCGGACTTCGACGCCTTGACCTTCTCCTTGCCACTGGTCACGGTGTTGCCCCTGAAGCTCAGCACGCGCTCCAGCCCGCCTGCGGGCTTGATGTAGACGTCGGCGTCGCCCGGCTTGCCGCGTTTGACGCCGAACTCGCACTGCGTGGATCCCATCGGCGCGTTGCCCATCGCGCACGGCAGCGACCCGGTGGCGTGATACCCCGTGCGCTTGTCCTTGGCGTCGCTGGCCGGCGCCTGGCCCAGCGGTGACGGCGCCGCCGCGCCGGCGCTGCCGGTCACCCCGACGGTGAGCGTGTAAGAAGCGGACTCGTTGCGCCGCGCCGCGCTGCGCATCAGGTACACGCGCAGCTTGTATTCGCCATCGGCCGGCAGCGCGCCGGACCACTTGTTGCCGTCCGTGGCGCCGTTGAAGATGCCGACGTCGTTCGAGCCGGGAGGCAGCACGTTGAAGTAGTTGGCGCCGTGGCGGGTGTCGAGCTTCACGCTCATGGTCTGCCCTGCCTGTGCGCGGACGGTGTAGTCGACGATCTGGTCGCCCTTGATCGTGCCCTTCACCGTGGCCGAAGAGGCTCCCTTGGCGAAGTGGATCGGCCGGGTTTCGATGTCAGCCGCGGCAAGGGCCATGGAATTCGCGGCCGCCAAGACACCGACCATCACCAGTTGTCCGATGCGTACTCTCATCACCATCCACTCCTTTCAACTCAGCTTAAACGTAGCGAGCCTCCGGTCGGTCGACACCAACACCGGGTCCCGAGTCTGGTGCCCGCGCTACGTTGGAAGCCCGCTCGGCGCGCAATCTTGACCGCTTTCGGGCAAGTAACGCAATGGTCTCGTAGGTCCGGTTCTGGCCGCCCGCAGACGTCCAAGCCGGGATCCCCGCCCCCCGGCACATGTGCTCGGGGCTGCCTGTGCGGGGCGACGATGGCGTCGTGGCCGCGCGAAGGCGGTGACGGTTGCTTAGGCGCGGCCCGGCGGTCAGCCGCCGGCGACCTTCAGCACGATCTTGCCGACGTGCGCCGAGGACTCCATCAGCGCGTGCGCCTGCGCGGCCTCACCCAGCGCGAACTCGCGGTGGATCACGACCTTCATGCGCCCGTCGGCGTACAGCGGCCACACGCGCTCGCGCAGGCTCGACGCGATGCCCGCCTTGCGCGCGGCGGGGCTCGCGCGCATCGTCGAGCCGGTCACCGTCAGGCGCTTCAGCATGATTGGCATCCAGTCGACCTCGGCCTTGCTGCCGTGCAGGAACGCGATGATGACGAGCCTGCCTTCGAGCGCGAGGCAGCGCAGGTTGCGCGCGATGTAGTCGCCGCCGACCATGTCGAGCACCAGCTCGACGCCCTTCTTGCCGGTGATCGCCGCGACCTCGGCGACGAAGTCCGCGGCGCGGTAGTCGATCGCGTGGTCGGCGCCCATCGACTTGCAGAACGCCACCTTGTCGGAGCCGCCGGCGGTGCTGATCACCGTCGCGCCGAACGCCTTCGCCATCTGGATCGTCGTGTAGCCGATGCCGCTCGAGCCGCCGTGCACCAGCAGCGTCTCGCCGGCGACGAGCTTGCCGCGCTCGAACACGTTGTGCCAGACCGTGAACGCGTTCTCGGGAATCGCCGCGGCCTCCCGCATGCCTAGCCCGCGTGGCAGCGGCAGGCAGTGGCCCGCGGGCGCGACGCAGTACTCCGCGTAGCCGCCGCCGGGCGTCAGCGCGCACACGCCGTCGCCTTCGCGCCACGCGGTGACGCCCTCGCCGACGGCGGCCACGGTCCCGGCCACCTCGAGCCCGATGATCGGCGACGCGCCGGGCGGCGGCGGGTAGCCGCCCGCGCGCTGCAGCACGTCGGGGCGGTTCACTCCCGCATACGCGACGCGGATCAGCACTTCGCCGGCCTGCGGGCGCGGCACTTCGCCTTCGACCAGTGTCAGGACGTCCGGCGGGCCGGGCTCGCGCGCCGCGATGTGGCGCATGGTGGCGGGAATGGCGGTCATGGTCCGGGAGTTGTGGCGGTTAGCTTCTCGCGCAGCACGTTCTTCTGCACCTTGCCCATCGCGTTGCGCGGCAGCTCGGTCACGAACAGCACGCGCCTGGGGCACTTGAAACCGGCGATCTCGGCCTTGAGCGCCGCGATGACTCCGCGCTCGGTGAGCGCGTGCCCGGGCCGGGCCACGACGAACGCGACGACGGCCTCACCGAAGTCGGCGTCGGGCGTGCCCACGACCGCGGACTCCTCGACGCCTGCCATCGCGTCGATGCGCTCCTCGATCTCCTTCGGGTAGACGTTGAGGCCGCCGCTGATGATCATGTCCTTCCCGCGGCCGACGATGGCGAGGTAGCCGCGCGCGTCGAACGACCCCAGGTCGCCGGTGCGGAACCAGCCGTCGGCGGTGAACGATTCCGCGGTCTTGTCGTCCTTGCGCCAGTAGCCGCGGCAGACGTTCGGCCCGCGCACCTGGATCTCGCCGATCGTGCCCTGCGCGAGCGGCGCATCGCGAGCGTCGACGACGCGAATCTGCACGCCCGGCAACGGCGGGCCGACCGTGCCCGGCACGCGCTCGCCGTCGAGCGGGTTCGACGCGTTCATGCCCGTCTCGGTCATCCCGTAGCGCTCGAGGATCCGGTGCCCGGTGCGCTCCTCGAACGAGCGGAACGTCTCCGGGAGCAGCGGAGCCGAGCCGGAGACGAAGAGGCGCACGTTCGCGCAGGCGGCGCGGTCGAGGCCCGGCTCGGCGAGCAGGCGCGTGTAGAACGTCGGCACGCCCATCATCGCGGTCGCGTGCGGCAGGTGCGCGAGCACTTCCTTCGCATCGAAGCGCGCGAGCCACAGCATGCGGCTGCCGGAGAGCAGCGCGCAGTGGATGGCGACGAACAGCCCGTGCACGTGGTAGATCGGCAGCGCGTGCAGCAGCACGTCGCCGCGCGTGAAGCGCCACGCCTCGACCAGCGCCAGCGCGTTCGACGCGAGGTTGCGGTGCGTGAGCATCGCACCCTTCGAGCGGCCCGTCGTCCCCGAGGTGTAGAGGATCGACGCGAGGTCATCCGGCGCCCGCGGCACCGTGGCGAAGTCCGCCGGCAGCTCGCGTGTGCGGTCGAACAGCTCGCCGCCCTTGGCGTCGAGTGTCAGCACCGTGGAGCCGCGCGCAAGGGTCGCCACGACGCCGAGGCGCTCGGGCGAGCACACCACCACGCGCGGCTCGGCATCGCCGAAGAAGTACTCGAGCTCGCCCCTCTGGTAGCCGGTGTTGAGCGGCAGGTAGACCAGGCCGGCGCGCAGCGCCGCGAGATAGAGCGGCAGCACCTGCCAGTGCTTGTCGACCTGCGCCGCCACGCGGTCGCCGGGCTTGCAGCCGGCGCCGACGAGCGCGTGCGCAATGCGCGCCGACCACGCGTCCAGCGTCCCGTAGTCGATCGACGTGCCGCCGGGAACGACGAGGCACGCGGCCGAACCGTCGGCCGGGGCGTGCGTCGCGAACAGCGAGTAGAGATTGGCGTCCAAGACGTATCCGGATTCGTATTCTACGGCGCGTCGCTGAAGCCGCGCGTGACGGCGTCGACGAGCCGCGCGGCCTGCTCAGCGCGATCGGCCAGCCACGCCGCCGCGTTCGCCACGCACTCGTCGAGCGTGGCCGGACCGGGCGCCACGGAGAACGCGCCGGCGAACGTGCCGCGCAGCGCGGGCAGCGCGTCGGAGGCCACCGCGCCCGAGATCAGCGTGACCGGGACGCCAGCCTTCGCCGCGCGCCGCGCGACGACGAGCGGCGCCTTGCCGAGCAGCGTCTGCGCGTCGCTGCGGCCCTCGCCGGTGATCGCCCAGTCGGCGCGCGCGAGCGCGGTGTCGAGGTCGACGAGATCGGCGATCACTTCGGCACCGGAAGCGAAGCGCCCGCCGAGCAGCTGCAACGCGAAACCGAGCCCGCCTGCGGCGCCGGCGCCTGAACGCTCCGCGACGTCGCGCCCGACGGCCGCCTGTGCGAGCGTGGCAAAGCGCGCTATCACGGCGTCGATGCGCGCGACATCGTCCTTGCCCACGCCCTTCTGCGGACCGAAGATCGCGGTTGCGCCGAGCCTTCCGCATAGCGGGTTGTTCACGTCCGACATGATGGTGATCGTCGCGTCGTGCAGGCGCGCGTCGAGCTCGGATGCGTCGATGCTCGCGAGCAACGCCAGCCCGTCCGGTGTCGCGTCGATCGCGCGCCCTTGCGCGTCGCGCAGCGCGAGCCCGAGTGCTGCGAGCATGCCCGCGCCGCCGTCGTTCGTGCTGCTGCCGCCGAGGCCGATCATGAAGTGGCGCAGCCCCCGGTCGAGCAGCCGCGCGATCAGTTCGCCGACACCGCGCGTCGAGCGCCGCGACACGTTCACGGCCATACCCGCCGGATCGGTGATGCCGACGATCGCCGCAACCTCGATCACCGCGGTCGGTTGCCCGTCGCGTTCGAGCAGTCCCCACGGCGCGTCGTTCGCGTCGCCGGCCGCGCCGTGGACGCACTCGCGCATCCTCCGCCCGCCGTCGCCCACGGCGGTCAGCAACGCGTCGAGCGTGCCTTCGCCGCCGTCGGCGATCGGCATGGCCACGATGTCCGCGTCCGGCCACACGCGCCGCAGGCCCTCCGCGATGGCCGCGCAGACGGCAGGTGCGTCGAGCGAGCCCTTGAACGAGTCGGGCGCGACGACGACGACGGGAGCGGGGGCGGACATCAGAGGGAAGGCCGTCGGTGCAAGAAGGATGGTATCAGCGGGGTGCCGGGGGTACGATGCGCCGATTCGCGAAGGAGGAAGCATGCGCTTGTCCTTCCTTGTGCTGGCCGCAGTCCTGACGCTGTCCGGCTGCGCCACGGCAATTCGCGGCAATACGCAACGCGTCGCGATCGCGACGGATCCTCCGGGAGCGCGTTGCGAGCTTCGCAACGCGCGCCCAGAGGCACCCGTTGTCGTCGACCCGACGCCGGCCATCGCGGAGGTGCGGCGCGACAACGCGGATCTCGAGGTGCGCTGCGAAATGCCGCAGCGCCTGCTCATGGTCGAGCGCTTCGCGTCGTCGTGGAGCCTGTTCGGCCGCGACGGCAGCCCGCCGGCCGATGGCGCGCAGGTCGCCGGCAGCGCGATTACGCCGGTCGTCGTGGCCGAAGCGGTCGCCGTCGGTACCGTGGGTGCCGTCGGGACCCTT
Organism: Betaproteobacteria bacterium; assembly: GCA_029884335.1. Lineage (GTDB taxonomy): Bacteria > Pseudomonadota > Gammaproteobacteria > Burkholderiales > Casimicrobiaceae > VBCG01. The sequence goes on along the minus strand of JAOUIA010000015.1, from coordinate 1,619 downwards.
GCGGTAGGGCTCGCAGCGACGCTCGGCGCGACCCTGACGCCGGCCGGCGTGCTGTTCCTGGCCGCGTTGCCGGTGTCGGCCCTGGTCGATCACGGATCCGGCGCTTCGTACGTGTATCCGTCGGTGATCGGGATCCTGATGCCCCCCGCGGAATTCCCCGACGAGGTCTCGCGCGCCGCCTATTTCGAATCGCTCGAACGGGCGAGGCGGGATGCGCACGCGTTGCGCAGGAAGGAGCGCGAAGCGAACTGCCCGTTCGGCTGTACGAACGCTCAGGAGGTCGACGACAGGGAGCTTGCGCGTCATCTCGAGCTGCTGGAGAGCCTTCGCGCGCGGACGCGCATTGCGGGGTCGTCGCCCGAGGGGGCCGTTCCGCAGGCCCTCCCGGCCGCGACGGGCCCGCCGGGGTGACCTGCGCGCACTGCGTCAGTCGCGATCGTCGTCCACGCCGTGCGTCGCGCGCGCGAGGCGATCGCGCACGGCGAGCCACTCTGGGCTCTCGGGCACATCCTCGATCACGATGACGTCCGCGTTGGCGGCATCGAGCGCGCGCAGCGCGGCGTAGAGCCCTTGCGCGTAGCCGCGCGCGTCGCGCGGCGCCGCGTGCCACGCGCCGTCGAATCCCGCGGGCATCGCGACCGTGCGCGCGAGCACGGCCACGCGCTCGTCGCGCGCGGCCAGCTGCTCGACCTCGCTGCGCATCGCGGTCGCGGCGACGCGCAGCGCTGGCGTGCGCGGCGCGTAGTGCGAGGCGAGCGTGCCGGAGGCGCGCGGCGCGTCGGCCGGCGCGGGCGCCGGCTCCGCGCCGAGCACGCGCGCGAGGTCGCCGATGGCCACGCCGCCGGGGCGCAGCAGCACCGGCGTCGCGCCGACGAAGGCGACGATCGTGCTCTCGATGCCGACCGCGCACTCGCCGCCGTCGAGGATCGTGTCGACGGCAGCTCCGAGGTCGTCGGCCACGTGCTGCGCGCAGGTCGGGGACACGTGGCCGAAGCGGTTCGCCGACGGCGCGGCGACGCCGCGGCCGCCGAGTGCCGCGAACTCGCGAAGCAGCGCACGCGCGACGGGGTGCGAGGGCACGCGCAGGCCGACCGAGTCCTGCCCGCCCGTGATCGCGTCGGTGACGCGCGCAGCGCGCGGCAGGATCAGCGTCAGCGGCCCCGGCCAGAACGCGTCGGCGAGCGCCGCCGCGCCGGCGGGCACCTCGCGCGCCCACGCAGCGAGTTGCGAGACGTCGGCGAGGTGCACGATGACGGGGTGATCGGCAGGGCGCCGCTTCGCTGCGAAGATGCGCGCGACCGCGGCCGCGTCGTCCGCGTTCGCGCCGAGCCCGTACACCGTCTCGGTCGGGAACGCGACGAGCCGCCCCTCGAGCAACGCGCGCGCCGCCGCGCGCAGCGCCGCGGGCGTGGCCGGGACGATGCGCTCCCCGCTCATCGCTGCCTGTCGGCGGGCGACGGAGCGACCCGGGCGGCTTTGCTAGAATCCTTGCGTTTGAGCGGACAAGGCATGGAAGGCAGGGACATGAGCGAGTTTCTCTTCACGTCGGAGTCGGTGTCGGAAGGCCACCCGGACAAGGTCGCCGACCAGATCTCCGACGCGGTGCTCGACGCGATTCT
>JAOUIA010000068.1 GCA_029884335.1 Betaproteobacteria bacterium | reverse complement strand
CAACCCTCTCCCGCAAGCGGGAGAGGGAGATGCGCACGATCGCTGCGCCGCCTCCCCCTCACCCCAACCCTCTCCCGCGAGCGGGAGAGGGAGATGCGCACGATCGCTGCGCCGCCTCCCCCTCTCCCCCGGCTACGGGGGAGAGGGTTGGGGTGAGGGGATCGCCGAGTCGAGGGCGATGACGCGATCGAAGGCGAGCGTCGGGGGCAGCTGGTGCGTCACCGCCACGATCGTCAGGGCGCCCTTGAGCCGGGCGATGGCGGCCGCCACGCGCGCGGCGGACTCGGCGTCGAGCTGCGAGAACGGCTCGTCGAGCAGCAGGATCTGCGGCCGGCGCAGCAGCGCGCGGGCGAGCGCCACGCGCTGCCGCTGGCCACCCGAGAGCCCGACGCCGCGCTCGCCGACCTCGGTCCGATAGCCCTCGGGCAGCGCCTCGATCGCGTCGTGGATGCCGGCGATGCGGCAGGCCTGCACCACGTCGGCGAAGCTCGCCAGCGGGTCGCCGAGCTGCACGTTCGCCAGCACGGTCCCCGCGAACAGCGTCGTCTCCTGCGGCACCACGCCGAAGCGCGCGCGCAGCTCGTTGGCCGCGTACGCGCGCGTGTCGCGCCCGTCGACGCGCACCGCGCCCTCGACCGGCAGCACGAAGGCGAGCAGGAGCCTGAGCAGCGTGCTCTTGCCGCAGCCCGAAGCGCCGGTCACGGCGACGCACTCGCCGGGCTCGATCGCGGCGCGGAAGTCGCGGTAGAGCCACGGCCGCTCGGGAGCGTGGCGGAAGCCCACGCCGGCGAACTCGATGCGCCCGGGGCCGCGGGCCGCCCGCGCGGGCAGCAACGCCCGCGGCTCGGCGGGCACGTCCATCACGTCGCCGAGGCGCCGCACGGCGATCGCCGCCTGCTGGAACTGCTGCCAGAGCCCGGCCAGGCGCAGCAGCGGCTGCGCGACGCGGCCGGCGAACATCTGGAACGCGACCAGCATGCCGATGGTGAACTCGGCGCTGGTCATCGCCAGCCACGCGCCCGCACAGAGGATCGCCGCCGACAGCAGCTGCTCGATGCCCGCGACGAGCGACTGGTAGGTGTTGGCGAGCCTTCGCGTGCCCAGGCTCGCGCCGAGGTAGTCGCCGAGCAGCGCGCGGTAGCGCGACGCGAGCTGCGGCTCGAGCCCGAGCGACTTGACGGTCTCCACGCCCGCGACGTGCTCGGTGACGAACGCCTGCGTGCGCGCGCCGGCGAGGAACTGCGCGTCGAAGCGCTTCTGCAGCAGCGGCGCGGCGATCGCCGAGACGGCCGCGAGCAGCGCCACCGCGGCGAGCGTCAGCAGCGTGAGCGGCACGCTGTAGGCGAACATCACGGCGACGAACAGCAGCAGGAACGGCACGTCGAGCGCCAGCGTGATCGCCGCGCCGCAGACGAACTCGCGGATCGTCTCGATGCCCGCGAGCCGCGCCGTCAGCACGCCCGTCGGGCGCGACTCGAAGTAGCGCAGCGGCAGCGCGAAGAGGTGCCGGAACACCGCGTCGCCCAGCACCGCGTCGATGCGGTTGCCGGTGTGAACCACGAGGTACTGGCGAATCCACCCCAGCAGGGTCCCGAACACGACGATCAGCGCGAGCGCGCAGGCGATCACCGCCAGCGTGGACGTCGCCCGGTGCACGATCACCTTGTCGACGATCACCTGCGAGAGCAGCGGCAGCACGAGCGCGAGCAGCTGGATCGCCAGCGACGCCGCGAGCACCTCGCGCCAGACGGCCCTGTGGCGCGCGAGCTCGGGCAGGAACCAGCGGAAGCCGAATCGCGCCCGCGCGACGAGGTCGTCCTCCCCTGCCGCGCCCGCCGGGCGGGCGACGCGCAGCGCCACGCCGAGGTAGAGCGCGGCGAACGCCGGGCGCTCGCAGGCGGTCGGCGTGCTCGCGCCCGCGGCAAAGTACAGCACGCGGTCGCCGTCGAGGCGAACGAGGAGCGCGGGACGCGCCTGGAGCGTGGCCGCGCGCCCGCCGACGGGCCCGGCGTCCACGTCGGCGAGCACCACCAGCGCCGGCAGCGCCACGCGCTCGAGGCCGGCGACGTCGGCGAACGCGATCGCGGCCTCGCAGCCGATGCCGTGCAGCGCCTCGAGCAGCGTGCCGAGCGTGTGCGGCGGTGGGTGCGCGCGCGCGAGCAGGCCGGCGTCGAACGGCAGCCGCAGCAGGTTGCACAGGCTGCCCAGCGCCCAGAACGTGTCGGCGGGCGCCAGCGAGAGCCCGAGCGCTGCGCCGGCGTCGCCACGCATCGCGGACCGCTAGCGGATCGACGCAAATGGCGCTCGGGAGCGCGGCGGATGCCGCGTCGCCGACGTTGCGCCTCTCGCGTCGAACAGTGGACAGAACGAGTCCCCCGGGGACGGCCCGCCGCGCGCCCGCCGACAACGGCGCGCAGCGATGCGCTCCGTGCACGCGTTGGTGGCGTGGACGGTGTCTTGCATCATGCTGCTAGCGCTCGCGCGCGGCCTCGTGCCAAGCCTTGCGCACGGGGCCGAGCAGGTAGTCGACGACCGATCGCCGCCCCAGGTGGACCTCGGCCTGCACCGCCATGCCGGGGGCCAGCGCCAGGCGCTCGCCCTCGAACGGCAGCGATGCCGCGGCCAGCGCCAGCCGCGCGCGATACGTGGCGGGCGGCGCAGGCCCGGCAGCGGCCTGCGGCGGCGGCTCGGCGGCATCGGGACCCACGCGCAGCACCTCGCCCGCGAGCAGGCCGTACTTCTGGAACGGGAACGCCGTCACCTTGACCTCGGCGCGCTGGCCTGCGCGCACGAAGCCCGCGTCGTCGTTGCGCACGAGGACCTCGGCCTCCAGCGGATCGCCCGCCGGCACCAGCGTGGCCAGCACCGTGCCCGCGGCGACGACGGTGCCGGCCGTGCGCGTCGCGAGGTCCTTCACCACGCCCGCCTGCGGCGCGACGAGCTCGATGTGCTCGCGCCGCGTGAGGTGCTTGTCGAGCTCCTCGCGCGCGCGAGAGAGCTGCGCCAGCGCCTCGGCGCGCTCGGCCGCGAGCGCGCGCCGGTGCGCCGAGCGCACGCCGTCGAGCTGCCGTTGCGCCTGCGCCAGCGCGGCGTCCAGCGCGCGCACGGTGTGCGCCTGCGCCGCGAGGTCCTGCTCGCGCTCGACGCGTTCGCGTTCGCGGTCGAGCGCCGCGACCTCGCTCACGAAGCCCTCCGCGCGCAGCCTGTCGAAGCGCGCCGCGACGCTCTGCGCCATCGGCACGGTGCGCGCGAGCTTGCTCTCGACTTCGCGCGCCGCGGCGAGCTCCTGTCCCAGCCGTGCGACCGCGGCTTCGGCCTGTGCCAGCTGGTCGGCGTGCGCGGCGCGGTTCGCGCGGTATTGCGCGAGCGCCTGCTCGTAGGCATCGCGCGGATCGTCGCCTCTCGCGACCAGCGGCTCGTCGGCGAGTTCCGCCGCGATGCGCCGCAGCTGCAGCGAGCGCGCCACGACCTCGTGTCTGAGCGCGCGCACGTCGGCTTCCGCGAGGCGGGCGTCGAGGCGCAGCAGCGGCTGGCCGGCGACGACAGCCTCGCCCTCGTCGACGAGCACCTCGCGCACCACGCCTCCCTCGACGGGCTGCACGACCTTGAGCAGCGTGCGCGGCACGAGGCGGCCTTCGGCCACCGCCACCACGTCGACGCGACCCCACGCCACCGCCACCAGCGCCGCGGCGAGCAGCGCCAATAGCGCGTGCAGCACGCGCCGCGGCAGCGGCGACGCCGGCGCGGCGTCGAGCCCGAGCGCCACGGCGTCGAAGGCGGCCGGCGGCGCGCGGGCGATGCGTTCGAGCGGGGCAGCCACCGCGCGCTGGCGATGCGGAGACGCCCGTCAGGTCGTGCTCTGCCGTGCGCGGTCGGGCGGCGCGGGCACGACACCCTCGCGCCACCACGGCGGCGCGGTCGCAGACCACGGATTCGGCTCGACCACCGCGTCGGAGCCGTCGTCCGCGCCGCCCCCGTCGGCGAGAGCGTCCGCGATGTCGGCCACCGTCAGCGCGGATCCGTCGGCGGCGGCATCCCCGGCCCCCGGGGGCGCCGGGATCTCCCACGAGTCCAGCGCGGCGCGCAACGCGGGCCAGCCGACCGTCGACGCGGTGTCCGAGGACTCGGGTGGCGCATTGAAGAACGCCGCCACGTCGGGCTGCTCCCCGCCATCGCCCGAGTTCGCCGCGCTTCCCTCGCCGTCTTCCGCAGGCTTCGAGTCGTCCGCGGTCCCGCCGCCCGCCTCGCCGTTCTCGTCGAAGCCCCCGAGCGCGATGCCGTAGCGGCCCTGTTCCCAGTCGGCGAGGTCGATCGCGCCATCCTGACCTGCGGCGCGAACGCGCAGCGTCGCACCGTTCCCGCCTTCGACGAGCTCGAACGTGAACCGGCCGTCGGCGGACCGCCAGGCGTCGCCGTCGCGCCCCATCGTCCCGCGCACGTCGACCTCGTCGATGCGGATCGTCCCGCCGTCGTCCTCGACGGTGTCGTGGCCGTCGCCGCTCTCGAACGCGTAGACGTCGTCGCCCGCGCCGCCGCGCAGGAGATCGGCGCCGCGCCCGCCGGCGAGCACGTCGGCCCCTGCGCCGCCGTCGAGGCGGTCGTCGCCCGCACCGCCGTCGAGCTCGTCGTCGCCGCGCCCACCGGCCACGTCGTCGCGGCCGCTGCCGCCGAGGAGGTCGTCGTCGCCGTCGGCTCCCTCGAGCAGGTCGTCGCCGCCGCGCCCGCGCAACACGTCGTCGCCGTCGCCGCCGTGGATCCGGTCGGTGGTCGCGCCCCCGGCGACCGCGTCGCCGCCGTCGCGCGCGAAGATCACCTGGTGCACGGGACCGCCGCCCGCCGATGCGATCTCGACCGTGGCCTCGGGCGACGCGCGATCGACGAATCGCCAGCCGTCGCCGGCGACGCTGCGCGCGTCGTCGCGCAGCAGCCACGACGCGTGTCGCGCGCGATCGCCCAGCCACGCGTCGGACAGCAGGCGCTCGCCGGTGTTGCGGTCGAAGCGGTCGTAGCGGCCCAGCGGATCGGCCAGCGCGTCGGCCGCCCGATCGCCGCACAACGCCCAGGGCGAGTGCGTGGCGAGGGCTCGCCGCACGCCGGCGTCGTCGCGCGCGAGCGCCTCGAGCTTCGCGCCGCCCAGCCCGTCGAGCCGCAGGATGCGCGCGTCGCCGTCGCAGCGCTGCAGCGCAGACTCGATGCCGCGCGCGTCGACCTCGCTCGCGGCGAGCCCCAGCGACCCGGCGACGAAGCCGGCGAGCGCGCGCACGCGCGCCGCGTCGTCGCTTCCCGCCTCCTGCCAGATCGCCTCGAAGCCGGCGTCGTCGAGCGCCCCGTCGAGCCGCCCGAGCCAGCGCCGCAGCGTGGTCCGGCCGACCGCGGCGGACGCGGGCGCCCCGGCCGAGCCTTCGATCATCGCGCCTCCGATCATGGGGCCTCCGATCATCGCGCCTCCGATCGTCGCGCCCCCGGTTGTCGTCTCGCCCGCGCCGGGGGGATGGCGGATCCAGCCTTCGCGCACGCCCCGCGCGAGGTCCTCCTCCGCCATGCCCACCCGCACGGCGACGGCAAGGTCGATCGGCGGGTTCGCGTTCGCGTCGTCGCGCTGCGCCATCGTGTCTCCCCACGTCGGCGCGGCCGCGCGCCGGTGCGACGATCGTGGGATCGCGACGGCGCAGCGTCAATTCGGCCGGATGGCCGAAGGACAGCGAAAGGGCGCGCCGTCAAGTCGTCCGTTCGGACGATGCGGCGGCGCTCAGGGCAGCAGCAGGACGTGCACCCGGTAGGGGCCGTGCGCGCCGAGCACGATCGTCTGCTCGATGTCGCCGGTGCGCGACGGCCCCGAGATCAGGTTGACCGCGCGCGGCATGCCGCCCGGAAGCGCGCGCACGCGCGCGAACGCCTCCTCCATCCCGGGCACGACGTCGCGCGCGGAGAGCACCGCGACGTGCGTGTCGGGCAGCAGCGTGGTCGCCGTCGGCGTGCGCGCTCCGCTCGCCACGACGATCGTCCCCGTCTCGGCGATCGCGCACAGCACGCCGGTGATGCCGAGGCGATCGGCGCCCTGCGTGGGCCGCGCCTCGACGGCGAGCCCCGCGCCGCGCCAGTCGAGGTCGGCGAACTCCGGCCAGCACACGCCGGCGTGCGACTTCTGCTCGGCGATGCGCGCCGGCAGCTCGAGCGCGTCCAGGTAGCGCGCGACCGCGCCCGGAATTTCCCCGCGCGAGGCGATGCGCTCCACCGTCGACTCCATGCGCCGGGCGCGATCCACGAACGTCTGCACGAGGTCGGCGGGCAGCGCCGGCCGCGGGCCGTGCGCGTGCGCGGCCACGTAGGCCTGCGCGCGCGCCTGCGGATCGCCCTCGCGGCGACCGAGCGCGGCCTTCACGCGCCCGAGGATCGCTTCGCGCGCGCCGGCGTTGCCGTCGATCGTCGTGGTCATCGCGCGTTGCGCTTCACGAAGTCGGCCACGCGCGCGATGCCGCGCTCGATCGCCTCGTTCGACGCCGCGTAGGAGAAGCGGATGTGCTGGCCGTCGCCCGGCACGCGGCGGCCGAAGTGGATGTCGGCGAGCACCGCCACGCCCGCCTCGTGCAGCAGGCGCCGGCGGAACTCCTCCGAGTCGGCGCAGCCGGTGATCCGGCACGCCTCGGTCACGTTCGGCCACGCGTAGAACGCCCCGCCCGGCGTGCGGCAGCTGACGCCGGGCACCGCGTTCAGCAGGCGGACGATCAGCCCGCGGCGCTCGAGGAACTTCGCGCGCATCGCCTCCGCGGCGTCCTGCGGCCCGTCGATCGCCTCGACGGCAGCCCACTGCGAGATCTGCGACGCGCAGGAGTCGGTGTTGGTGATCCAGCGCGTGAACACCGGCGCGAGCGCGCGGTTGGCGGCGTAGCCGATGCGCCAGCCGGTCATCGCCCAGGTCTTCGACGCGCCGTCGCAGACGATCGTGCGCTCGCGCATCCCCGGACGCGTGGCGATCGACTCGAACGCGCCGTCGTAGGCGAGCCGCGAGTAGATCTCGTCGGCGAACACCCACACCTGCGGGTGCTTCGCCAGGATCGCGGCGATCGCGTCGAGGTCGGCGCCGGCGAGGATACCCCCGGTCGGGTTCTGCGGCGTGTTGAGGATCAGCAGGCGCGTCTTCGGCCCGATCTTCGCGGCGAGCTCGGCCGGGTCGAACGCGAAGTCGCGCGACTCGCGCAGGAACAGCGGCACCGGCACGGCCCCGTTGGCGACGATTTGCGACTCGTAGATCGGGAAGCCCGGCACCGGGTAGATCACCTCGTCGCCGACGCCGAAGTCGGTGACCGAGGCGATCGTGTACGCGATGAACGGCTTCGCGCCGCTGCCCACCACCACCTCGTCCGGCGCGACGCTCAGGCCCCGGCGCGCGCCGAGGTCGCGCGCGGCGGCGGCGCGCAGCTCGTCGATGCCGGCCGAAGGCGTGTAGCCGTGGCGGCCGCCGCGGATCGCCGCGATCCCCGCCTCCTGCACGTGCGGCGGCGTCGGAAAGTCCGGCTGGCCGATGCAGAACGACACGACGTCGCGCCCCTCGCGCAGAAGCGCGTTCACCTCGGCCAGCACGACGAAGGCGTTCTCGGTGCCGAGCGACTCCGCGCGGCGGGAGAGTTGCGGCAGCTGGGGCGCGTTCGCGTTCATCGCCCGGCGTCCTGCCCGCGCGAGGCATAGAGTTCGCGGAACGTGCGGCCCGCCGGCGCCGGGAAGTCGCGTCCCTCGGTCCAGCCGCCGACCAGCGGCAGCTTGCGGATCATGCCGGCGCGGCCGCCCATCAGCCGCAGCGCCCGCGCTGCGAGGCGCGCGCCGAACGCGTAGAGCGCAGGCCGCTTGGCGAACCACGCCCACGCCCTGACGCCCGCGCGCTCCGGCCACGGCCGCAGGCCCCGCTCGAATGCCTGCTCGCGCAGCTTGCGCTGCAGGTCGGGCAGCGGGATGCGCACCGGGCACACGACGCCGCACTGGTTGCACATGGTCGATGCCGAAGGCAGCTCGTGCGCGTGCTCGAGGCCCGCGTACATCGGCGTCAGGATCGAGCCGATCGGCCCCGGGTAGACCCACCCGTACGAGTGGCCGCCGACGTTCTGGTAGACCGGGCAGTGGTTCATGCACGCGCCGCAGCGGATGCAGCGCAGCGCCTCGCGCACGTCGCTGCCCAGCACGCCGGTGCGCCCGCTGTCGACGAGGATGAAGTACATGTGCTCGGCGCCGTGGAACTCGCCCTCGCCCTTCACGCCCGTCAGCACGTCGACGTAGTTGCTGATCGACTGGCCGGTGGCCGAGCGCGGCAGCAGGCGCATCAGCGTCGCCGCGTCCTCGAGCGTGGGCACGACCTTCTCGATCCCCGAGATCGCCACGTGGACGCGCGGCAGCGTCGTTCCGAGCGTGGCGTTGCCCTCGTTGGTGACCAGCAGCACCGAGCCGGTCTCGGCGATGAAGAAGTTGCCGCCGGAGATGCCCATGTCGGCAGTCAGGTAGTGCTGGCGCAGCACGCCGCGCGCCTCGAGGCACAGCTCCTCGATCACCGTCTTGCGCGGCGTGCCGTGCTTGCGGTGGAAGAGGTCGGCGACTTCCTCCTTCGACTTGTGCAGCGCCGGGCCGATCAGGTGCGACGGCGGCTCGTAGCCGTTGATCTGCAATATGTACTCGCCGAGGTCGGTCTCGACGACCGTCATGCCGGCCGCCTCGATGGCGTGGTCGAGCCCGGACTCCTCGGAGACCATCGACTTCGACTTGATGATCTTGCGCACGGCGTGGCGCCGCGCGATCTCGAGCACCAGCGCGTTGACGTCGGCGGGCGTCTCCGCCCACAGCACCTTCGCGCCGCGCGCGGTCGCGTTCCTCTCGAACGTGGTCAGCCAGGCGTCGAGGTCGTCGAGCGAGCGCTGGCGGATCGCGCGCCCCGCGTCGCGCGTGCCCTCGAAGTCGTCGAGCTCGACCAGCGAGGCGCGGCGCTTGCCGACGAACTTGCCCTGCATCTTGGCGAGGTTCGCCTGCAGCTGCGCGTCGTTCATCTTCTCGTGGGCGCGCGCCTTGAAGTGCATCGAGGCGATCTGCATCAGCCCTTCCCCCGCTCGGGATGCACGCCGGCCAGCACCTCGGCCACGTGCAGCACCCGGGTCGCGGCGTCGCCCCGGCGCCGCAGCCTGCCCTCGACGTTGAGCATGCAGCCGAGATCGCCCATCACTACCGCGTCGGCGCCGCTCGCGGCGATGTGGCCGCACTTGTTGTCGGCGAGCCGCGCCGAGATCTCGCCGAACTTGACGGAGAACGTGCCGCCGAATCCGCAGCAGGTCTCGGGCTCGGCCATCTCGGCCACCGCAAGACCGGCGACCTTCGCCATGAGCGCGCGCGGCTGGGCCTTGACCCCCATCTCGCGCAGGCCGGCGCAGCAGTCGTGGTACGTCACCGTCCCCGCGAACGAGCCCGGCACAGCGTCCACCTTCAGCACCTCGGCCAGGAACGCCGTGAGCTCCCAGGTCTTCGCGGCCAGCGCGCGGGCGCGCGCGGCGAGCGCGGGGTCGGCGGCGCACAGCTCCTCGTAGTGCGTGCGGACCATGCCGCTGCAGGAGCCGGAAGGCGCGACGACGTAGTCGCAGTCCTCGAACTCCCCGATGAACTTGCGCGCGAGCTCGAGCGCATCGCGCCGGTCGCCGGAGTTGTAGGCCGGCTGGCCACAGCAGGTCTGGCCCGCCGGGACGTGGACCTCGGCGCCCGCCGACTCGAGCAGCTTCAGCGCGGCGAAGCCGATCGACGGCCGCATCAGGTCGACGAGGCAGGTGACGAAGAATCCGACTCGCATACGGCGCATCCCCCGCGGGCGATGTTATCACGCCCCCCGCGGGGCCACGCCCGGGACTCCTGTCAGAGGAACTTCGCCTGCATCAGCGCGACGGCGCACAGCCCCATGAGCGGCTGCGGCAGGATGCCCAGCGCGAGCAGCGCGAGCCCGTTGACCGACAGGATCGCCTGCGCGTCGCCGCGCGCCTCGATGGGGGCGTCGTCGACGGGGTCGTCGAAGTACATCAGCTTCACCACGCGCAGGTAGTAGAAGGCGCCTACCAGCGAGGCGAGCACCGCGGCGACCGCGAGCCAGACGTACTGCGCGTTGACCGCCGCCTCGATCACGGCGAACTTCGCGTAGAACCCCACCGTGGGCGGAACGCCGGCGAGCGAGAACATCGCCAGCAGCATGATGAACGCCCACCACGGCGAGCGCCTGTTCAGGCCCCTGAGGTCGTCGAGCCGCTCGCACTCGAAGCCCTCGCGCGTCAGCAGCAGGATCACGCCGAAGGCCGCCAGGCTCGTCAGCACGTACGTGATCGCGTAGAACAGCGCCGCCGACAGGCCGTTCAGGTCGGCGGCGAGGAAGCCCATCAGCATGAAACCCATGTTCGCGATCGTCGAATAGGCCAGCATGCGCTTGACGCTGGTCTGCGCGATCGCCGTGAAGTTGCCGAGCACCATCGACAGCAGCGCGAGCACGATCAGCATGCGCTGCCAATCGAACTCCACGCCCGCGAGAGCCCCGGCCAGCACGCGCAGCGTCAGCGCGAACGCGGCGAGCTTCGGGGCCGTGCCGATCAGCAGCGTGACGGGCGTGGCCGCGCCCTGGTACACGTCGGGCACCCACATGTGGTAGGGAACCGCACCCAGCTTGAACGCGATGCCGGAGAGCGCGAACACCAGGCCCACCACCAGCAGGAGGCGGTTCGCCGAGCCGGCCAGCGTCGCGCGCATCGCCAGGTCGACGTCGAACGTGCCGGTGGCGCCGTAGATCATCGACGTTCCGTACAGGAACAGCCCGGAGGCCATCGCGCCCAGCACGAAGTACTTCATCGCCGCCTCGGAGGCCGACGGCGCGCCGCGGTGCAGCGCGACCAGCGCGTACAGCGACAGCGACATCAGCTCTAGCCCGAGGTAGAGCAGCAGGAAGTGGTTCGCCGAGATCATCACCATCATGCCCAGCGCGGCGAACAGCATGAGCACGAACGTCTCGCCGCGGAACAGGCCGCGCGCGGCGAGGTACTGCCTGCCGTAGAACAGCCCCGCCGACACCGCGAGCAGCGCGGCGAGCTTGAGCAGGTCCGTCAGCATGTCGTCGACGACCATGTTGCCGAACGCCCGGGACGACGCCGCGTTCGCGGTGGCCAGCACGTACCAGGCCGTCCCCAGCAGCGCGGCCTGCGTGAGCCAGTAGCTCACGGCGCGCCGCTCGTCGCGCAGGAACAGGTCGAGGACGAGGATCGCGCACGCCGCGGTCAGCAGCGCGATCTCGGGCATCACGGCGGCGAGGTTCATCGGCATGGCGCGCCCTCGCTCACAGCTTGCTGCGCGCGACGTGCGCGAGGAGGTCGGCGACGGAGGCGTTCATCACGTCGACGAAAGGCTGCGGCCAGACGCCGAGCAGCAGCACCATCAGCGCCACCGTGGCGAGCAGCCAGAACTCGCGCGCGGAGAGGTCCTCGAGCGCGGCGACGTTCGCGTTGGCGACGGCGCCGAACACGACGCGCTTGACCATCCACAGCGTGTAGGCCGCGCCGAGGACCAGCGTGGTCGCGGCGAGGAACGCGAGCCAGAAGTTCGCCTGCACGGCGCCCAGGATGACCATGAACTCGCCGACGAACCCCGACGTCGCCGGCAGCCCGGCGTTGGCCATCGCGAAGAAGACGAGGAACGCGGCGAACTTCGGCATCGTGTTGACCACGCCGCCGTAGTCGGCGATCCGGCGGCTGTGCATGCGGTCGTAGAGCACCCCCACGCACAGGAACATCGCCGCCGACACGAAGCCGTGCGAGAGCATCTGCACGAGCCCCCCGACCGCGCCCATCTGGTTGAACAGGAAGAAGCCGAGCGTGACGAAGCCCATGTGCGAGATCGACGAGTACGCGATCAGCTTCTTCATGTCGGCCTGCATGAGCGCGACGAAGCCGACGTAGATCACCGCGACCAGTGAGAGCGCGATGACCGGGCCGGCGAGGTAGCGCGACGCGTCGGGCAGGATCGGCAGGATGAAGCGCACGAAGCCGTAGGCGCCGAGCTTCAGCGTCACCGCCGCCAGCACGACCGAGCCGCCGGTCGGCGCCTCCACGTGCGCATCCGGCAGCCAGGTGTGCACCGGCCACATCGGCACCTTGACGGCGAAGGCGAGGAAGAACGCCACGAAGAGCAGGAGCTGGGTCTCCAGCGCGAGCGGCAGCTCGTACCACGCCTGGAACGCGAACGTCTCCGCCGCGCCGCCGAGGTAGATCAGCGCGACCAGCAGCAACAGCGAGCCGAGCAGCGTGTAGAGGAAGAACTTGAGCGCGGCGTAGACCCGGTTCGGCCCGCCCCACACCCCGATGACGATGTACATCGGGATCAGCATCGCCTCGAAGAACACGTAGAACAGGATCGCGTCGAGCGCGGCGAACGCGCCGTTGATCAGGCCCGACATGACCAGGAACGCCGCCATGTACTGCGCGACGCGCGTCTGGATGACCTCCCAGGCCGACCACACGACCAGCAGCGTGGTGAACGCGTTCAGCACGACGAACAGCGCCGAGATGCCGTCCACGCCGACGTGGTACCAGACGTCGAAACGCGGGATCCAGCTCGTGCGCTCGACGAACTGCATCGCCGAAATCGACGTGTCGAAGTGCAGGAACAGCGGCAGCGTGACCACGAAGCCGGCGAGCGCGCCCGCCAGCGCGATCCAGCGCGCCGCCGCGGCGCCGCGATCGCCGCGGCCGGCCGCCAGCACCGCGATGCCGGCGACGATCGGGACCCAGATCGCGAGCGAGAGGTAGGGCGTCATCGGCCGTACCACGCGAGCAGCGCGATGACGCCGACCAGCATGGCGAAGGCGTAGTGGTAGACGTAGCCCGACTGCAGGTGCCGCAGCAGCGACGCGGCCCAGCCGACGACCCTGGCCGATCCGTTCACGAAGAACCCGTCGATGATCGCGCGGTCGCCCACGCTCGACAGGAACGCGCCCAGCCGCCGCGCCCCGCCGGCGATCACGAAGTCGTTGAACCGGTCGAAGTAGTACTTGTTGTCGAGCAGCGCGTACAGCGGCCCCGCGGCGCGCCGGATGCGCTCGGGCAGGCCCGGGTTGACCAGGTAGAGGTACGCGGCCAGCGCGATGCCGGCGAGCGCGAGCCAGAACGGCAGGCTCATCACGCCGTGCTCGACGAACGCGGCCACGCCGCGCCACTCGGCCTTGAGCTCCCAGAGCACCGCGTGCTCGGGCCGCACGACGATGGCGCTGCCGAAGTAGTCCCCGAAGAGCATCGGCTCGATGTACGCCCAGCCCGCGTACACCGAGGGGATCGCCAGCAGCACCAGCGGCACCGTCACCACCCAGGGGCTCTCCTTCGGCGGCCCGCCGTGGTGGCCGTGCGCGTCGGGCTCGTCGCCGGCGTCGTGGCCGTGATCGTGCTCGTGCGCGGCGCGCCCGTCGTGCTCGCCCCAGCGCGGCTTGCCGTGGAAGGCGAGGAAGAGCATGCGGAACGAGTAGAACGCCGTCACGAACACGCCGGTCACCACCGCGAAGTACGCGTAGCCGTGCCCGGGGATGTCCGAGGCGTGCACCGCCTCGATGATCGCGTCCTTGGAGAAGAAGCCGGCGAACGGCGGGATGCCCGCGAGCGCCAGCGAGCCGACCACCGCGGTCGCCCACGTGACCGGCATGAGGCGCCACAGCCCGCCCATCTTGCGCAGGTCCTGCTCGTGGTGCATGGCGATGATCACCGAGCCGGCCCCGAGGAACAGCAGCGCCTTGAAGAACGCGTGCGTGGTCAGGTGGAAGATCGCCGCCGAGTACGCGGAGACGCCGAGCGCGACCGTCATGTAGCCGAGCTGGGACAGCGTCGAGTAGGCGACCACGCGCTTGATGTCGTTCTGCACGATCCCCAGGAACGCCATGAAGAGCGCCGTCGTGGCGCCGACGACCGTCACGACGGACAGCGCCGTCTCCGAGAGCTCGAAGAGCGGGCTCATGCGGGCGACCATGAAGATGCCCGCGGTCACCATCGTCGCGGCGTGGATCAGCGCCGAGATCGGCGTGGGGCCTTCCATCGAGTCCGGGAGCCAGACGTGCAGCGGCACCTGCGCGCTCTTGCCCATCGCGCCGATGAAGAGGCAGATGCAGACGACGCTCATCAGCGACCACGGCGCGTCGCCCCACAGGCTCACGGTCGTCGCGGCGAAGTCGTCCGCCCGCGCGAACACCTCGCGGTAGTCCAGCGAGCCGAAGTGCGCGGCGACGAGCCCGATGCCGAGCACGAAGCCGAAGTCGCCCACGCGGTTCACGAGGAACGCCTTCAGGTTCGCCCGGATCGCCGTCGGCCGCGTGTACCAGAAGCCGATCAGCAGGTAGCTCACCAGCCCCACCGCCTCCCAGCCGAAGAACAGCTGGAGGAAGTTGTTGCTCATGACCAGCATGAGCATCGCGAAGGTGAACAGCGAGATGTAGCTGAAGAAGCGGGTGTAGCCGGGGTCCTCGGCCATGTAGCCGACGGTGTAGACGTGGACCATCAGCGACACGAACGTCACGACCAGCATCATCGTCGCCGTCAGCGGGTCGATCAGGAAGCCGACCGCGAGCCTGACGTCGCCGACCGTCGCCCAGGTGTAGGCGTCGCCGTTGAAGACGTTGCCCGCGGCGACGTCGCGGAACACGACGAACGAGCCCAGCGTCGCCGCGGCGACGCCGAGGATGCACAGCCAGTGCGACGCCGCGCGCCCGAGCCGCGGGCCGAACAGCCCGACGACGACCGACGCCGCCAGCGGCGCCAGCGGCACGAGCAGGTAGAGCGTCTTCATGTCCATCGCCGTCTACCCGCGCAGGTTCCCGAGGTCCTCGACGTCGATCGAGCCGACGTTGCGGAACAGCAGCACCAGGATCGCGAGCCCGATCGCCGACTCGGCGGCGGCCACGGTCAGGATGAAGAACACGAACACCTGGCCGGCCATGTCGCCGAACTCGCGCGAGAAGGCGATGAAGTTGAGGTTGACCGCGAGCAGCATGAGCTCGATGGCCATCAGCAGGATGATCACGTTGCGCCGGTTGAGGAAGATCCCCACGACGGCGATCGCGAACAGGACGGCGCCGAGCACCAGGTAGTGCGTGAGGCTCGGCGCTGAGAGGAACGGCACGGCGTGTCTCCTGTCTTTCCTGCGTCGGGCGCGCCGGCGGGCGGCGCGCCCTCTTTCCTAGGGCTTCCCGGACCTCAGGTCGATCAAACGCACGCGGTCGGCGCGCTTCACCTTCGCCTGCCGGCCCGGGTCCTGGTGCTTCGTGTCGCGCCGCCGGCGGTGCGTCAGCGCGATCGCCGCGACGATGGCCACGAGCAGGATCACCGCCGCGATCTCGAACGGGTACACGTAGTCGACGTAAAGAAGCCGGCCCAGCGCCCGCGTGTTCTCCCCGGCGGCCGGCGGGGGCGTCCCGGCGCCGCGCGTCGCGCGCACCAGCAGCAGCGCCATCTCGGCCAGGATCACCGCGCCGACGACGGCGGCGACCGGCAGGTGGCTGCGGATGCGGCTGCGCAGGGCGTCGAAGTTCACGTCGAGCATCATCACGACGAACAGGAACAGCACCATGACCGCGCCGACGTAGACCAGCACCAGCGCGATGGCGAGGAACTCGGCGCCGAGCAGCAGCCAGAGCCCGGCGGCCGTGACGAACGAGAGCACGAGCCACAGCGCGGCGTGCACCGGGTTGCGCGTGGTGACCACGCGCAGCGCCGCGAAGACGAGGATCGCCGCGAACACGTAGAACAGGAGGCTCTCGAAGCTCATGGATCGTGGCACGCGGTCCCTAGCGGAACCGGGCATCCTCCGCGCGGTCGGCGGCGATCTGCGCCTCGTGGCGGTCGCCTATCGCCAGCAGCATCTCCTTCGTGTAGAGGAGGTCGCCGCGCTTCTCGCCGTGGTACTCGAGGATGCGCGTCTCGACGATCGAGTCGACCGGGCAGCTCTCCTCGCAGAAGCCGCAGAAGATGCACTTCGTGAGGTCGATGTCGTAGCGCGTCGTGCGCCGGGAGCCGTCGGCGCGCTGCTCCGACTCGATGGTGATGGCGAGCGCCGGGCACACCGCCTCGCACAGCTTGCACGCGATGCAGCGCTCCTCGCCGTTCGGATAGCGGCGCAGCGCGTGCAGGCCGCGGAAGCGCGGCGAGTACGGCGTCTTCTCCTCCGGGAACATGATCGTGACCTTGCGCGCAAACAGGTGCCGCCCGGTCAGCGCGAGCCCGCGCCCGAGCTCGAGGAGCAGGAACGTGGAGAAGAGCTGGCGGACGCGCGCGAGCACGGTCGTCGTCGTCAATGGAAGAGAGGGGCGTAGCGCGTCTGCATCATGGCGCCGACGAACACGATCCACACCAGCGTGATCGGGATGAACACCTTCCAGCCCAGCCGCATGATCTGGTCGTAGCGGTAGCGCGGGAACGTCGCGCGGATCCACAGGAACACGAGCAGCACGGCGGCGACCTTGGCCGCGAGCCAGAAGAAGCCGTCGCCGAACGGCGCGACGCCGCCGACGACGGGGATCCAGTCCCACAGGCGGGCGTCGTTGAGCGCCGGCCACGGGGCGAGCCAGCCGCCGAAGAACATGATCGCGGTCAGCACCGCGATCAGGATCATGTTCATGTACTCGGCGAGGAAGAACAGCGCGAACGTGATGCCCGAGTACTCGACGTGGAAGCCGGCGACGATCTCCGACTCGCCCTCGGCGACGTCGAACGGGTGGCGGTTGGTCTCGGCCACGCCGGAGATCAGGTAGACGGCGGCCAGCGGGAACAGCGGCCAGACGTACCAATACGCCGCCCCGCCCTCCTGGCCCGCGACGATGCCCGAGAGGTTCAGCGTGTTCGCCGACATGAGCACGCCGACCAGCGCGAAGCCCATCGCGATCTCGTAGGAGACGATCTGCGCGGCCGAGCGCAGGCAGCCGAGGAACGCGTACTTGGAGTTCGACGCCCAGCCGGCGAGGATGATCCCGTAGACGCCCACCGAGGTCATCGCCAGGATGTAGAGCAGCCCGGCGTCGATGTTCGCGAGCACCAGCGTGCCGGTGAACGGGATCACCGCCCACGCCGCCAGCGCCGGCGCTAGCGAGAGCATCGGCGCGATGAAGAACAGCCAGCGGTTCGCGCCCGACGGGACCACGATCTCCTTGAAGAGCATCTTGATCACGTCGGCGAACGGCTGCAGCAGGCCCCAGGGCCCCACGCGGTTGGGCCCGACGCGCACCTGCATGTAGCCGATGACCTTCCGCTCGGCGTAGGTGAGATAGGCCACGCACAGGATCACCGGGACGGCGATCGCCACGATCTTGGCCAGCGTCCACAGCGGCAGCCACGCCGGGCCGAGGAACGCCTGCACCGGTGCGAGCAGCGCATCCATCACGCCCTCTCCACGCTGGCCGGGCCGCTCAGGCCGTCGAGCCCGCAGGTCGACGGGTGCGCGGCGGCGAGGCGGATCACCCCGGGCGGCACCGAGGGATCGAGAGCCGCGCGGACCACGGCCTCGCCGCGGCCCTGCCGCACGCGCACCTGCGCGCCGTCGGCGACGCCGAGGCGCTCGAGCTCGGTCGCGCTCATGCGCGCCTGCGGCGGCCGCGCGTCGCGCGTCTGCTGCAGCGAGGCCGCGCGGCGCACCAGGGGATCCCCGAAGTACGGCGGCACGTCGGCAGCGCGCTCGACGCCGGCCACTTGCGTCGCGGGCGCGACGATCGGCGCGGCGCAGCGGTTGTCGAGGCGGGCAGCCACGTCGGCGGGCAACGCCGCGTCGCGCACGTCCTCGGAGCCGTCGGCGTCGAAGCCCGGAAGGCCCAGGAGGTTCCCCAGCACGCGCAGCACCTTCCACGCCGGGCGCGCGTCGCCGCGCGGCGCGACCACGGCGCGGAAACCCTGCACGCGGCCCTCGGCGCTGACGAAGGTGCCGGACGTCTCGGTGAACGGCGCGACCGGCAGCAGCACGTCGGCGTAGGCGGTACCGGTCTTCCACGCGCTCAGCACCGCGACGAACTCGGCTCGCTCGAACGCCGCGCGCGCAGCGACCGGGCTCGCGAAGTCGAACTCCGCCTCGGCGTGCACGACGAGGTACGCCCGGCGCGGCTCGGCGAGCATCGCTTGCGCTGCCAGACCGCCGGGACCCGGCCGCGCGCCGGCCAGGTCGCCGCCGACCGCGTTCGCGCCGTCGCGCATGAACCCCAGCGTCGCGCCGGTGAAGCCGGCCAGAGCCTGCGCGAGCGCGTGCAAC
>JAOUIA010000013.1 GCA_029884335.1 Betaproteobacteria bacterium | reverse complement strand
GAAGTCGGCGATCGACTCGATGAAGCTGATGAGGAACGCGTTCGCGATGCCGGGGCGCATCAGCGGCAGCGACACCGTCGTGAACGTCTGCCGCCGGTCCGCCCGCAGCGTCTGCGCCGCCTCCTCGAGCGTGGGCGAGACGCCCTCGACCACGCCGATCAGCACGAGGAACGCGATCGGGGTGAAGGCGAACACCTGCGCGACGAGCACGCCCTGGAAGCCGTAGATCCAGCGCGTCGGCTCGACGCCGAAGGCGAACTCGAGGAACTGGTTGACCAGCCCCGAGCGGCCGAACAGCAGGATGAGCCCGAGGCCGATCACGAACGGCGGCGTGATGATCGGCAGCACGGAGAGCACGCGCAGCAGCCGGCGGTAGCGGAACGACGTGCGCGTGACGATCAGCGCGAACGCGAGCCCGAGCGCGGTGCAGCAGGCGGCGCAGGCGATCGCCAGCACGAGCGTGTTCCACGCGACGCCGCAGCGCGTGCCGCCGCCGAGGCAGCCGAGCCCCCAGACCTTGGGCGCGGCGGCCCGCTGCAGGAACGTCGCCGGCGCGAAGGCGCCCTCGGCGCCCTCGAAGGCCGACACGAGGATCTTCACGACGGGGAAGAACGTGAACATCGCGACGAGCGCGGCCAGGGTCACCAGCGAGCCCGCGACGAACGCGTCGCCCTTGAAGTAGCCGCGCAGCGCGAGCCCGATCGCGAACAGCATCGCGAACGCGGCGAGCGCCAGCGCGGCGCCGAGGCCCATGCCGTACTGGCCGCGGGCGAGGGCGGGAAGCGCGGCGGCGAGAACCTCGAACGAGTAGCCGCGAGGGCCGATCGCGAAGCCCTGCGCCAGCGTCCAGGCGAAGCCGGCCGCACCCGCGCCGATCAGGATGCGCGCGCGGCGGCGCCGGTCGCGCGCGAGGAGTGCCGTGCCCGCGAGGAGCAGGAGCAGCGGGACGGGCCACAGCCACGGCCGGCCGTGCTGCAGCGCTTGCAGGAGCGCGCCGGCATTCTCGCGCGACGCGTAGCTTGCGATCCAGCCGGGAGAGAACGCGGAGCCCTGCAGCGCGTACCAGGGCAGGGCGAGCGCGCCGAGCGCGCCCACCGCGAGCCAGGCGGCGATCGCGCGCTGGGCCGGCAGGCGGGCGGCCGCCACGGCGCGGGCGGCGTCAGCGGGCCAGCGAGTTGATCTCCTTCTCCCAGCGGTCGAGCAGCCGCTTGCGCTCCGCCGAGCTGCCGTACTTCGCGAAGTCGTAGTCGATCACCTTGATGTCGGCGAGCTTCGGCACCTGCGGCGGCAGCGCGACGTTGCGGTTGGTCGGGATCGCGTACTCCTTCACGTCGAGGCCGATCTTCTGCCCCTCGGCGGAGAGCGCGAAGTCGACGAACCTGCGCGCGGCGTCCGGGTTGCGCGCGCCCTTGATGATCGCGGTCGAGCCGATCTCGTAGCCCACGCCTTCGCAGGGCAGCACCGGCTCGACCGGGAAGCCGCGCACGATCTCGTTGATGACGCCGTGCAGCACCGTGCTGCCCAGCGCTGTCTCGCCGCGCGTCACCGCGGTCATCGGCCCGATGCCGGAGCGCGCGTACTGGTTGACGTTCGGGTGCACGTCGCGCATGTAGCGGAACGCGGCGTCCTCGCCGAACACCTGCACGAGCGTCGCCAGCATCAGGTACGCGGTGCCCGAGGAGTTCGGGTTGCCGAACATGATCTCGCCCTTGTACGCGGGGTTGGCGAGGTCCTTCCAGCAGCGCGGCACGGCGAGCTTCTTCTTCGCCATGATCTCGGTGTTGTAGCCCAGCGCGATGATGCCGCCGTAGACGCCGGACACCCGGTCCTTCGAGATGTCGGTGATGCGCTGCGCCCACGGCTGCAGCTCGGCGACCTTCGGCGAGCGGTAGGCGTCGAGCAGGCCCTCCTCGGCCGCCTGCAGGTACGCGTCGCCCGGGCCCGCCCACCACACGTCGCCCTTCGGGTTGTCGCGCTCGGCCTTGATCTGCGCGAGCATCTCGCCGGTGGCCTTCTGGATCACGGCGACGCGCGTGCCCGTCGCCTTCTCGAAGCCGTTGGCGAGCCCCTGGCACCACGCGGTGTTCGGCGAGCTGCAGTAGACGTTGAGCTGGCCCTGCGCGGCGACGGGCAGGGCGAGGGCCGCGAGCGCGGCGGCGGCGATGCGGCGGAGCATGGACGTCCCTTTCGTCGTCACTTGGCGATGCTGCCGATCTCGCGGTCCCAGCGCTCGAGCAGGCGCTTGCGCTCGGCGGAGCTCCCGTACTTCGCGGCGTCGTAGTTGATGAGCTTCATCTCCGCGGGCTTGGGCGCGAGCGGCGACACCGGCGCCGACGCGTTCGACGGCACCTGGTACTGCTTCGCCTGCGCGCCGAGCGCCTGCGCCTTCGCGGTCAGCGCCCAGTCGACGAAGCGCTTCGCGTTGTCGAGGTTGCGCGCGCCCTTCACGATCGAGAGCGAACCGATCTCGTAGCCGGTGCCCTCGCAGGGTGCGCTGCCGCGCACCGGGAAGCTGGCCTGCGCTTCGGTCACCACGTCGTGGACGAACGAGACGGAGGCCAGCGTCTCGCCGCGCGCCGCCGCCTTCACCGGGGCGACCCCCGAGCGCGGGTACTGGTTGATGTTCATGTGCAGCGCCTTCAGGTACTTGAAGGCTTCCTCCTCGCCGAACACCTGCACGAGCGTGGCGATCGCGGTGTAGGCGGTGCCCGACGCGTTCGGGTTGGCCATCTGCACCTCGCCCTTGTACTCGGGCCGGACGAGGTCGCGCCAGCAGGCCGGCGGAGCGAGCTTCTTCTTCGCCAGCAGCTCGGTGTTGTAGCCGATGCCGAGCACCCCGAGGTACATGCCGACGGTGCGGTACTTCGACTGCTCGGCCTGCCGCTGCGCCCACGGGTGCAGCTGGGGGAGCAGCGGCGAGCGGTACTCCTCGAGCAGCCCGAGCTCCGCGGCCTGCAGGTGCGGGTCGCCGGTGCCGCCGAACCACACGTCGAGCTTCGGGTTCGCCTTCTCGGCGGAGATCTGCGCGAACGACTCGCCGGAGCCCTTGAGCGTCATCGCCACCTTGATCCCGGTCTCCTTCTCGAACTCGACGGCGGCGAGGTTGCACCACTCCGCCTGCACCGGGCAGATGACGTTGAGCTGGTTCTGGGCGAGCGCGGCCGGTGCGGCGGCGGCGATGAGCGCGGCGAAGAGCGCGCGGCGGACGCTGATGGGCGCGGACGGCATGGCGTGGCCTCGTGGGTGCCGGAGGGGCGGACGTCGCCGCCTCCGGCGGGATCGATGATCCTGCCATGATCCACGCCCGCGGGGCGGGGCGTCAACCGCGCGAGCTGGTCTCTCGTACAATCGGCGCATCCGGCCCTCGAGGGGAGCGAGCGCATGAACCTGGAAAAGGTGGTATTCGGCTTCTTCATCCTGCTGGCTGCGACGCTGAACTTCGGCTTCGTCATCGGCGATATCGACAATCCGGAGCACCACAACGAGTTCGAGCTGTTCGCCGCCGTCGTCGTGAGCCTGATCGCGACGGTCCTCAAGTTCGGCGACCGCACGCAGATCGGGGCCGTCCACCTCGCCACGAGCCTCGTGGCCGACCTGCAGCTGATCGCGGCCGCGGTCGTGTGGGCCTACGCGGCCAACGCCTCCGTCTCGGGGATGACGCCGCACCTCATGTCCAGCATCGTGTCGCTGGCCGCAGGCGCCCTGTTCGCCAACGTGGTCTCCGTCGTGCTGCTGGTCGCCGAGACGGTCTCCTTCCACCGCCGCTGACGCCATGGCCAGCCTGCTCGCCGGTTTCTGGCAGCGGCTGCAGCGCGGCAACGGCCGCGAGTCCGCGCGGCGGCGCGAGCGCCACGCGCGGCTCGCCCCCGCGGCGCGCGAGAGCGGGCTGTTCCTCGTGCTGCGGCGCATGCGCGCGCCGCTGATCGCGCTGATAGTCATCTACGCGGTGAGCGTGCTCGGCCTCACGCTGATCCCCGGCGTGGACGGCGACGGCCGGCCGTGGCGCATGGGGTTCTTCCACGCGTTCTACTTCATGAGCTACACGGCGACGACGATCGGCTTCGGCGAGCTGCCGCACGCCTTCACCGACGCCCAGCGCATGTGGGTGACGTTCTCGATCTACCTCACCGTCGTCGGCTGGGCGTGGGCGATCGGGACGCTGTTCGCGCTGCTGCAGGACCGGGGATTCCGCCGCGCGCTGGCGACGATCCGCTTCGCGCGGCGCGTGCGGTCGCTGCGCGAGCCGTTCGTGCTGGTCGCCGGCTACGGGCAGGCCGGCCGCCGCCTGGTCTACTGGCTCGACCTCCTCGGCCGTCGCTCCGTCGTGGTCGACGTCGCGCAGGAACGCGTCGACGACCTCGAGCTCGCGCCTCTTGCGCTGGCCGCACCCGCGCTCGCTGCCGACGCGCGCGACCCCGACAGTCTCCTCATGGCGGGCCTCGTGCACCCGATGTGCGCCGCGGTGCTCGCGCTGACCGACGACGACGAGGCGAACCTCGCGGTGGCGATGGCCGCGGCGCTGCTGCGTCCCGACGTCCGCGTGTTTGCGCAATCCCTGTCGGCGTCGGTGCGCGACCGCATGCAGCTGTTCGGCAAACCCACGGTGATCGACCCGTTCGACCGCTTCGGCGACTATCTCCGCTCCGGCCTGCGCGCGCCCGAGGCGTTCCGCCTCATCGAGTGGATGACCGGCCCGCCCGGATCGACGCTGCCGCGGCTGCGCGACGCGCCTCGGGGGCGATGGGTCGTCTGCGGTCACGGCCGTTTCGGCCGGCACGTCGCCGCCGACCTGCGCGCCGAGGGCATGGAGGTGACGGTGATCGAGCCGGGCGCCGGCGCGGCCGACGACCCGGGGATCATCGTCGGCAGCGGCACCGAGAGGGAGGTGCTCGCCAGGGCGCGGCTGGAGACGGCCGTCGGACTCATCGCGGCGACGGACAACGACACGTCCAACCTGTCGATGATCGCCGCGGCGCGCGCCGCGAACAGGGAGCTCTACCTCATTGCGCGCCAGAACGAGCGCTCCAGCCGGAGGCTGTTCCGCTCGATCGGCCTCGACTTCGCGCTCATCCCCGCCGAGGTCGTCGCGCGCGAGATCTTCTCCGACCTCACCAATCCGGCGCTCTACCGCTTCCTCGGGCTCGTGCGGACGCAGGACGAGGCCTGGGCGGAGGACCTGCTCGCGCGGCTGCAGCACGTCAGCGGCGACCGGCTGCCGCTCCTCTGGAGCGCCCGCCTCGACAAGGCGACCGCGCCGGCGCTGGCGGCGTGGTTTGCCGAAGGCCGCTCGTTGTCGGTCGGCGCGCTGCTCGGCGGGCGGTCGCGGCACCACGCGAGGCTGCCGGTCGTGGTGCTGATGCGCGTGCGAGCGGGCGAGGCGGTGCTGCTGCCCGGCGACTTCGTCGACCTCGTCCCCGGCGACGAACTGCTGCTCGCGGGCCAGGGCGAGGGCCGGCGCGCGATCACCGCAATACTCGCCGCGGAGTCGCCGCGGGACCACGCGCTGCTCGGCGTGGATCGCCCCGCGGGCTGGCTGTGGCGTCGCATGGCGCGCAACCGCGAAGCGCAGGATGCCGCGGGCTGACGCCTCCTTGCCGCGGATCGGCGTCGACCTCGGCGGCTCGAAGATCGAGATCGCCGCGCTCGATCCGGCGGGCCGCGAGCTGCTGCGCCGGCGGGTACCGACACCCCGCGACGACTACCCGGCGACGCTGGCGGCGGTCGCGGCCCTCGTGCGGGAGACGGAAGCTTCGCTCGGCGTGGCGTGGGGAGCGGCGAGCGTGGGCGTCGGCACGCCCGGATCGCTGTCGCGGGCGACGGGGCGCCTGCGCAACTCGAACTCGACCTGCCTCAACGGGCGTCCGATCGTCGAGGACCTGGAGGCACGCCTCGGGCGGGCTGTGGCGGTCGCCAACGACGCCAACTGCTTCGCGCTTTCCGAGGCGGTCGACGGCGCAGGCCAGGGCGCCGGTGTCGTGTTCGGCGTCATCCTGGGCACCGGCGTCGGCGGCGGCTGGGTCGTGCACGGGCGCGTCCTCGAAGGTCCCAACGGCATCGCCGGCGAGTGGGGCCACAACCCGCTGCCCTCGCCGCGCGACGACGAGCGCCCCGGTCCGCCGTGCTACTGCGGGCGGCGCGGCTGCATCGAGGCGTGGCTCTCGGGCCCCGCCTTCGCGCGCGAGCACGCGGACGGCACGGACGGGCCGCGCGACGCCGGGGCGGTCGTCGCGGCCGCGGAGGCGGGCGATGCGCACGCGCTGGCCGCGCTGGCGCGCTACGAGGAGCGCCTCGCGCGCGCGCTCGCGCACGTGATCAACGTCGTCGACCCCGACGTGATCGTGCTGGGCGGCGGCATGTCGAACGTCGCGCGGCTGTACCGCGAGGTGCCGCGGCTCTGGGGTCCGCACGTGTTCTCCGACCGCGTCGACACGCGCCTTGCGCGCAACGCGCACGGCGACTCGAGCGGCGTGCGCGGCGCGGCCTGGCTCGGCGGCGCGGGCGCGGCGCGGGAACGAGCCTGATGCCCGCGATGCGCCACCGTAGGTTGAACAGGCCCTACGTCAATGCAGCGTGCGCGGCGGCGAGGCGCGCGACCGGCACGCGGTACGGCGAGCAGCTGACGTAGTCGAGGCCGATCGCGTGGCAGAACGCGATCGTGCGTGGGTCGCCGCCGTGCTCGCCGCAGATCCCCACGTCGAGGTCGGGGCGCGTGCCGCGGCCGAGTTCGACCGCCATCTGCATCAGCCGGCCGACGCCGGTCAGGTCGAGCGTGGCGAACGGGTTGTCCGGCAGGATGCGCCTGTCGAGGTACTCCTGCAGGAAGCCCGTCTCGGCGTCGTCGCGCGAGATGCCGAACGTCGTCTGTGTGAGGTCGTTGGTGCCGAAGGAGAAGAACTCGGCCTGCTGCGCGATCTCGTGCGCGGTGATCGCCGCGCGCGGGGTCTCGATCATCGTGCCGAACTTGTAGGCGACGCGCCGGCCCTGTTCCTTCATCACCTTGCGCGCCTCGGCGTGGAGGATGCTGCGCTCGACGATGAGCTCGTTGTTGTGGGCGATCAGCGGGATCATGATCTTCGGCTTGACGACCACGCCCTCGCGCGCGCAGATGCACGCCGCCTCGATGATCGCCCGCATCTGCATGCGCACCAGCGCGGGCAGGTGGATGCCCAGCCGCACGCCGCGCAGGCCCAGCATCGGGTTCGCCTCGCGCATCGACTCGACGGCGGCGAGCAGGCGCCGCTTGCTCGCCAGCGTGCCGGCGAGCCCCAGCGGGTCCGCCCCGGCGGCCAGGTCGACGGCGGCGCAGGCCTGCCGGGTCTCCAGCTCGGTGACGTCGTGCAGCAGCTCGTCGTGCGAGGGCAGGAACTCGTGCAGCGGCGGATCGATCAGCCGGATGGTGACCGGCAGGCCGTCCATCGCGCGGAACAGGCCGACGAAGTCGCCGCGCTGGATCGGCAGGAGCCCGGCGAGCGCCGCGTCGCGCTCGGCGTCGTCCTGCGCGAGGATCATGCGCTGCACGATCGGCAGGCGCTCGGTCTCGAAGAACATGTGCTCGGTGCGCACCAGCCCCAGTCCTTCGGCGCCGTAGGCACGCGCGCGCTCGGCGTCGCGCGGGTAGTCGGCGTTCGCCCACACGCCGAGCTTGCGGATGCGGTCCGCCCAGCCCAGCAGCTCGAGCAGCGCCGGGTCGTCGAAGCCGGGGACCACCGTCGGCAGTGCGCCGGCGAACACCTCGCCCGTGGTGCCGTCGATCGAAATCGAGTCGCCCTCGGCAAACGTCCGGCCGCCGACGGCGAAGCGACGCGCCGCGAGGTCGACCTCGATCTCCGCGGCGCCGACCACCGCCGGCTTGCCGAACTGCCGCGCGACCAGCGCCGCGTGACTCGTGCGGCCGCCGCGCGAGGTGAGGATGCCTTTCGCCGCGAGCATCCCGTGCACGTCGTCGGGCTTGGTCTCGGCGCGCACCATGATCACCGCGCGCTTCTCGTCGCGGCCCCAGCGCTCGGCCGTGTCGGCGTCGAACGCCAGCACGCCGGAGGCCGCGCCCGGGGACACGTTGAGGCCGGTCGCGATCAGGTCGCCGCGCGCCTTCGCCGCTTTCCTCTGCGCGGCGTCGAACTGCGGGTGCAGGAAGTAGTCCACGTGCTCGGGGCGCACGCGCCGCACCGCCTCGCTGCGCTTGATGCGCCGCTCGCGGACGAGGTCGACGGCGATGCGCACCGCGGCCTGTGCCGTGCGCTTGGCGTCGCGCGTCTGCAGGATCCAGAGCCTGCCGCGCTCGACCGTGAACTCGACGTCCTGCACGTCGCGGCAGTGGCGCTCGAGCAGCGCCAGCGCGCGCGTGAACTCGCGCCACACGCGCGGCATCGCCAAGGCGAGCGTCGCGATGCGGTTCGTCGCCCGGGTGCCGGCGACGACGTCCTCGCCCTGCGCGTTGGCCAGCCAGTCGCCCTCGATCTCGCGCTCGCCGGTGGTGACGTTGCGCGTGGTGACCACGCCGGTCGCCGAGCCCTCGCCGAGGTTGCCGAACACCATCGCCTGGATGTTGACCGCGGTGCCGAGGTCGTGCGGGATGCCTGCGGCGTTGCGGTAGTCGATCGCGCGCTTGCCGTTCCAGGACCGGAACACCGCGCCGATCGCCAGGTGGAGCTGCTCGACGGGTTCGGTGGGGAAGGGGCGCTTCGCGTGGCGCTCGACGATCGCCTTGAACTCGGCGACGATCGCCGCGAGGTCCTCGGCCGCGAGGTCGGCGTCGTTGGCCACGCCGCGCGCCGCGCGATGGCGCGCGAGCACGTCCTCGAACGGCTCGTCCTCCACGCCCAGCACGACGGTCGCGAACATCTGCACCAGCCGGCGATAGGCGTCGAAGGCGAAGCGGCGGTCGCCGGAGAGCGTGGCCAGCCCCTCGACGACGGCGTCGTTGAGCCCGATGTTGAGCACAGTGTCCATCATGCCCGGCATCGAGAAGCGCGCGCCCGATCGGCACGAGACGAGCAGCGGATTGGCCGCGTCGCCGAAGCGCTTGCCCGTGGACTTCTCGAGCCGCGCCAGCGCGGTCAGCACCTGGTCCCAGAGGCCCGGGGGGAACGCGCTGCCTGCGAGCGTCGCGTTGCACGCCCGCGTGGTGACGACGAACCCCGGCGGCACCGGCAGGCCCAGCCGAGTCATCTCGGCGAGGTTGGCGCCCTTGCCGCCGAGCAGCGCCTTCATCGAGGCGTCGCCCTGGTCGAAGCGCCACACCCAGCGGGTCGGGACGACGGCCCTGGACCTCGCTACGGAACGGCGGGCGCGACGCGGCGCCGGACGGCGCGCGGTCGGTTGGGCGGGCGGCATGTGCGATCCCCGGCGGCGTTTCGGGCCGGCGGGCGCCCCTGCGGCGGCCGGCACCCAAGCAACGCGCGTTCCGCGTGGCCCGGCGCGGTCGCCCGATCATTGTCGGCGCGCGGGCCCGGCGCGGGGCTGACGCACGTCAAGGCGGCGCCAGGCCGGGGAGGGACGGACGGCAAGCGCAGTCCGCGAATTCGCGCGCGGCGTGCCGCGCGGCGCGCCGGATCGCGGGCGCTGCCGCGCTTCGCGCTACATCCCCGGGTAGTTCGGCCCCCCGCCGCCCTCCGGCGCGACCCAGCGGATGTTCTGCCTCGGATCCTTGATGTCGCAGGTCTTGCAGTGCACGCAATTGGCGGCGTTGATCTGCAGCCGCCGGCCGCCGCCCTCGGCGTCGACGAACTCGTAGACGCCGGCGGGGCAATAGCGCGACTCGGGGCCGTCGTAGCGCGCGAGGTTGACCGCCACGGGGATCGCGGCGTCGCGCAGCGCGAGGTGCGCCGGCTGGTCCTCCTCGTGGCTCGTGTTGGACAGGTACACCGACGAGAGGCGGTCGAACGTGAGCGTGCCGTCGGGCTTCGGGTAGTCGATGCGCGGCATCTCGGACGCGGGCCTCAGCGTCTCGTGGTCCGGGCCCTTGTGGCGAAGCGTCCACGGCACCAGCCCGCCCAGGCCGACGTCGTTGAGCCACATGTGCGCGCCGCCGTGCAGCGTGCCGTACCACAGCCCGCGGTCGAGGCCCGGCTTGACGTTGCGGACCTTGTAGAGGTCCTCGTAGACCCACGAGCCGCGCCACGCGTCCTCGTACGCCGACAGCGTGTCGCGCGCGCGGTTCTCGCCCAGCGCCGCGAACGCGGCCTCGGCGGCGAGCATGCCGGTCTTGATCGCGTTGTGGCTCCCCTTGATGCGCGGCAGGTTGACGAAGCCGGCCGAGCAGCCGCACAGCGCGCCGCCGGGGAAGGCGAGCTTCGGCACCGACTGCAGGCCCCCTTCGTTGATCGCGCGAGCGCCGTAGGCAAGGCGCTTGCCGCCCGCGAACGTGTCGCGAAGCGCAGGGTGCGTCTTGAACCGCTGCATCTCGTCGAACGGCGAGAGGTGCGGGTTCGCGTAGTTGAGATGCACGACGAAGCCGACCGATACGAGGCGCTCGCCGTAGTGGTAGAGGAACGAGCCGCCGCCGGCGTCGTTGGCAAGCGGCCAGCCCTGGCTGTGGATCACGAGCCCGGGGTGGTGGCGGCCGGCGGCGACTTCCCACAGCTCCTTGATGCCGATGCCGTACTTCTGCGGGTCGACGCCGTCGCGCAGGTTGTACTTCGCCATCACGAGCTGCGACAGCGATCCGCGCGCCCCCTCGGCAAACAGCGTGTACTTCGCGTGCAGCTCCATGCCGCGCTGGAAGCCCGGCTTGTGCGCGCCGTCCCGGGCAATGCCGACGTCGCCGGTGGCGACGCCCATCACCGCGCCATCGTCGTCGTAGAGCACCTCCGCGGCGGCGAAACCGGGATAGATCTCGACGCCGAGCGACTCGGCCTGCGCGCCGAGCCAGCGGCACAGGTTGCCGAGGCTTCCGATGTAGTTGCCGTGGTTGTCCATCAGCGGCGGCAACAGGCCGTTGGGAATCCGCCACGCCCTGTCGGCGGTGAGCAGCAGGAAGCGGTCCTCGCGCACCGGCGTGTCGAGCGGCGCGCCGCGCTCCTTCCAGTCGGGGAACAGCTCGCCGAGGCCGCGCGGGTCGATCACCGCGCCGGAGATGACGTGCGCGCCGATCTCCGAACCCTTCTCGAGCAGGCAGACCGACGCCTCGCGCCCGGACGCGGCGGCAAGCTGCTTCAGGCGGATCGCCGCCGCGAGGCCCGCGGGCCCGCCGCCCACGACCACCACGTCGTACTCCATCGCTTCGCGCGCCGCGACTTCGCTCATCGATCCGGGAGGGCGCGCGGGCGCGCGCCGCAGTGTGTGGAGACGCGCAATTGTATAATCGACGCACTTCGATGAGCCCGGCCGGCATCACCATCGCCCTTGCCATCGCGTTCGCCGGCTTTGCGGCCCTCGCGTGGCGCAAGCTCGCCATCGTCGCCAGCCTCGCGCCGGAAGTGCGCTGGGATGCGCCGCTCCGGCGGCTGCGCCGCCTCCTCGTGGACGGCTTCCTGCAGTCGAGGATGATTCGCGGCGACCGCAGGCCGGGGATCATGCACGCGGTGATCTTCGGCGGGTTCATGGTCCTGCTCGCGCGCAAGGTGCAGCTGATCGCGATCGGCTACCACGAGCCGTTCGTCTACCCCGGCGCGGCGGGCGCCGCGTTCGCCACGCTGAAGGACTACGTCGAGCTGGCCGTGCTCGTCGCCGTCGGCTACGCGTTCTGGCGCCGCTTCGTCGTGAAGCCGGCGCGGCTCGAGCCGAACCGGGAAGCGATCCTGATCCTGTCGCTGATCGCGGCGATCATGGTCACGGACTTCGCTTTCGACGGCTTCCGCTTCGCGCGCTTTGCCGCGACAGACGCCGGCATCGCGCACGAGGCCGCAGCCGCGCCGGTAGGCCGCCTGGCGGCCGCGTGGTTCTCCGGCCTGTCCCCGGACGCGCTCGCGGCGGGCTACCACGCGAGCTACTGGCTGCAGATGCTGACCGTGCTGGCGTTCCTCGTGCTGCTGCCGGTCGGCGAGCATTTCCACATTGTCACCGCGCTTCCGGTGCTGTTCTTCGCCCGCGTCCGCCCGGCGTGCGCGGTGCCCGCGGTGGACATGGAGAAGGTCATGAACGCCGCCGACGGCGAGGAGGTTGCCGTCGGCGCGCGCACAGCGCGCGACCTCTCGTGGAAGGAGGCGCTCGACGCGTTCACCTGCACCGAGTGCGGCCGCTGCAAGGACGCGTGCCCGACGTTCCTCACCGGCAAGCCGCTCGCGCACAAGTGGGTCAACGACGGCCTCAAGCACCACCTGCTCGCGCAGCGCGCGGCGCTGCTCGCGAAGCCGGCGAAGGGCGGGGAGGACGCGCTGCCCGCGCTCGTCCCCGGCGTGATCGGCGAGGACGCGCTGTGGGCGTGCACGACCTGCGGCTACTGCGAGGAGGCGTGCCCGATCGGCCTCGAGCACCTGCCGCGCTTCTACCGCCTGCGCCAGCAGCGCGTGATGATGGAAGGCGCGTTCCCGCACGAGCTCAAGCCGGTGTTCGACGCCTACGAGTCGCAGGGCAACCCGTGGGGGCTGCCGGTGCAGGCGCGCGGCGAGTGGGCGCAAGCCGCCGGCGTGGCGATCGCGTCGACGGCGGAGGAGGTCGCGCGGCTCGACTGGCTGTGGTACGTGGGCTCGGCGACCTCGTACGACCCGCGCGCGCGACGCATCGCCGAGGCCTTCGCCCGCGTG
Source organism: Betaproteobacteria bacterium (assembly GCA_029884335.1). GTDB lineage: Bacteria > Pseudomonadota > Gammaproteobacteria > Burkholderiales > Casimicrobiaceae > VBCG01. Next base: position 52,656 of record JAOUIA010000013.1, on the reverse strand, counting down.
CTGCAGGCGGCCGGCGTGCGCTTCGCGATCCTGGGGTCCGGCGAGCCGACCACCGGCGAGGCCGTGCGGCGCCTGGGCAACGAGATGCTGTTCCAGCCGCTCGCCGAGCAGCTGGTCGCAACGCTCAACGGGCTCGGCGTCGAGCGCATCGTCACCACCGACCCGCACGCGTTCAACGCGCTCGCGAACGAGTACCCGGCGTTCGGCGGGAACTGGAAGGTCGTGCACCACACGCAGCTCATCCGGCAGCTGATGGAGGAGGGGCGCCTGCCGGTGCAGGCGCGGCACGAGCGCGTGGTGTTCCACGACCCGTGCTACCTCGGTCGCCACAACGGCGAGTACGACGCGCCGCGCGAGGTGCTCGCGCGCGTCAGCCGCACGCCGCTCGCCGACCTGCCGCTTTCGCGCGCCAGGGCGATGTGCTGCGGCGCCGGCGGCGGCCGCATGTGGCTGGAGGAGACCATCGGCACGCGCATCAACGTGTTGCGCACCGAGCAGGCGCTCGCCGCGAATCCGGCCGTCATCGCCACCGGCTGCCCGTACTGCGCGCTGATGCTCACCGACGGCCTCGCGGCGGTCGGACGCGACGCCGACGTCCGCGTCCAGGACGTCGCGGAGCTGGTGGCGGCCGCGCTGTCCGCCCCGGCCGCGAGCGCGGAGGCCGGGCCGTGACGGCGCACGCTCCGCGCCTGCTCGTGCACACGTCGATCCAGTCGATCCGCTGGGGCGACATGGACATGATGGGCCACGTCAACAACACCGTGTACTTCCGCTACATGGAGCAGACGCGCATCGAGTGGTTCTACGCGATCGGCGCGCGCGGCGGCTACGCGGAAGGCTCGACGGGCCCGGTGATCGTCAACGCGAGCTGCACGTTCCAGGTCCCGCTCGTCTACCCCGGAGACATCGAGGTGCGCATGTTCCTCGCGGGGCCGGGGCGATCGAGCGTGGGCAGCCACTATGAGATCCGGAAGGACGGCATCTGCCACGCCGAAGGGTCGGCGAAGATCGTCTGGATCGACCTCGCCACCGGCAGGCCCACGCCGCTGCCCGAGGCGGTCGCGGGCCCGCTGCGTGCGCTTGCCGCGTCTTCGTGATGTGGCAATGGCTTCGCGTCGTTCCTGACCGGCGATGAAGGTGGGCGTCCGTGCCGTCATTCGCCCCCTCACCCCAGCCCTCTCCCCCGATTCCGGGGGAGAGGCAGTTGTGCTCCCTCTCCCGCTTGCGGAAGAGGGTTGGGGTGAGGGCGCCGGCGTTGCGGCAGAATTGGCGGCCACGGACCGTCGCTAGGCAGGCCAACGCATGACCACCTCCAGGCTCTGGGAACCGTCGCCGGCGCGCATCGCCGCGGCGCAGGTCACGGCATTCGCGCGGCGCGTCGAGGCGCGCCACGGCGTGCACCTGCCGGACTACGAGTCGCTGTGGCGCTGGTCGATCGACAAGCGCGAGGCGTTCTGGCGGGAAGTCTGGGACGACGGCGGAGTCATCGGGACGCGCGGCGAGCGCGTGCTCGTCGACGGCGACCGGATGCCCGGAGCGCAGTGGTTCCCCGACGCGAAGCTCAACTACGCGCGCAACCTGCTGGAGCGGCGTCGTGCCGACGACAGCGGCGACGCGCTGGTGTTCTGGGGCGAGGACAAGGTGCGCCGCCGGCTGTCGCACGCCGAGCTGCGCCAGGGCGTCGCGCGCGTCGCCGCCGCGCTTTCCGCGCACGGGCTCGCCGCCGGCGACCGCGTGGCCGCCTACATGCCGAACCTGCCCGAGACGATCGTCGCGTTCCTCGGCGCGGCGGCGAAGGGCTGCATCTTCTCGTCGTGCTCGCCGGACTTCGGCGTGCAGGGCGTGATCGACCGCTTCGGCCAGATCGCCCCGCGCGTGCTGTTCACGGTCGACGGCTACTGGTACAACGGCAAGCCGATCGCGATCCTCGACAAGGTGGCGGAGATCGTCGAGCGGCTGCCCACGGTTGAGCGCGTCGTCGTCGTGCCCTACCTCGGCGACGTGGGCGGCGCCAACGAGTTCCCTCCGCTGCGCGGCGGCTCGACGTGGGAGGCGTTCGTCGCGCCGTTCGACGCCGGGGCGATTGCGTACGCCGAACTGCCGTTCGGCCACCCGCTGTACATCCTCTACTCGTCGGGCACCACCGGCGTGCCGAAGTGCATCGTGCACGGCGCCGGCGGCGCGTTGCTCCAGCACCTCAAGGAGCACCGGCTGCACGGCGACGTGCGCCCCGGCGACCGGCTGTTCTACTTCACCACCTGCGGGTGGATGATGTGGAACTGGCTCGTCTCCGGGCTCGCCTCGCAGGCGACGCTGCTGCTGTTCGACGGCTCGCCGTTCACGATGCACGGGCGCGTGCTGTGGGAGCTGGCCGAGGCCGAGCGGATGACGCACTTCGGCACCTCGGCCAAGTACATCGACTCGCTGCGCAAGGTCGCGCTGGTGCCCGTGAAGGACTACGCGCTGCCGGCCCTGAGGGCCGTGTTCTCGACCGGCAGCCCGCTCGCCCCCGAGAGCTTCGACTACGTCTACGAGGCGGTGAAGCACGACGTCTGCCTCTCGTCGATCTCGGGCGGCACCGACATCGTCAGCTGCTTCGTGCTGGGCAACCCGGCGCTGCCGGTGTGGCGCGGCGAGATCCAGTGCCGCGGGCTCGGCATGGCCGTCGAGGCGTTCGACGAGGACGGCGCAGCGATCCCGCCCGGCACCGGCCGGCGCGGCGAGCTCGTGTGCACCAAGGCGTTCCCGTCGATGCCGATCGGCTTCTGGAACGACCCCGACGGCGCCAAGTACCGCGCCGCGTACTTCGAGCGCTTTCCGAACGTCTGGTGCCACGGCGACTACATCGAGGTCACCGGGCACGGCGGCGTGATCATCTACGGCCGCTCGGACGCGACGCTCAATCCCGGCGGCGTGCGCATCGGCACCGCGGAGATCTACCGCCAGGTCGAGCAGCTCGACGAGGTCGTCGAGAGCCTCGTCATCGGCCAGGACTGGCCCCCGGGCGAGACCGGCGACGTGCGCGTGGTGCTGTTCGTCAAGCTGCGCGAGGGGCTCGTGCTGGACGACGCGCTGATCGAGCGCATCCAGAGGCACATCCGCACGAACACGACGCCGCGGCACGTGCCGGCGAGGGTCCTCCAGGTCGACGACATCCCGCGCACCAAGAGCGGCAAGATCGTCGAGCTCGCGGTGCGCAACATCGTGCACGGCCGCGAGGTTCGCAACCGCGAGGCGCTGGCGAATCCCGAGGTGCTCGAGCAGTTCCGCGACCGCGAGGAGCTGAAGACTTGAGCGTCGCGGCGCATCCGGCGGTCACGGCGCACCGCAGGCGGACGAGCCGATGAACCTGCTCGCGATCCTCGCCGCGCTCGGCCTCGAGCAGTGGCGGGCGTTCGGCTGGCGCGTAGCGCTCGAGCGCGCTTTCGTCCGTTACGCGCGCCGCCTCGAGCGCAGCTTCAACGGCGGGCGCGCCGAGCAGGGCGTGATGGCCGCCGTCGCGGCCATGGCGCCGCCGGTGCTCGTCGCGGCGATCGGGTACTGGCTGCTGGCGGGCGTGCACCCGCTGCTCGGCTTCGCGTGGAACGTCCTCGTCCCTACGCCCTGATGGGCTTCCGGCGCTTCTCGCACGCGGTGTCCGCGATCATCCAGGCGTTCCGCGACAACGACGTGGTGACGGCGCGGCGCGCGCTGGCCGGGTGGCGCGGGGGCTACACGGCGGACCTCGCGTCGGCCGACGTCGCGCGGCTCGCCACCGAGCGCGGCCTCGTCGACGCCTACCGGCAGGTGTTCGCCGTGCTGTTCTGGTTCACGGTGCTGCCGGGCCCGGTCGGCGCCGTGCTCTATCGCGCCTGCGAGCTGCTGGCGAACGAGTGGGCGGGAGCCTCGCCCGGCGACGACGAGGAGACGCCGATCGCGCGCGCACGCGCCGCGTTCGGCGCGCCGGTGCGGCGAGCGCTGTGGCTGCTCGACTGGATCCCGGTGCGCCTGACCGCGCTGTCGTTCGCGGTGGTCGGCGACTTCGAGGACGCCGCGTGGAGCTGGCGCACGCAGGCGCGCTCGTGGGCGCGGGAGGAGGGCGGCGTGCCGATGGGCATCGTGCTCGCCAGCGGCGCGGGTGCGCTCGGCGTCGCGCTCGGCGGCACGATCGCCGTGCCCGGCAGCGAGCCGAAGCTGCGGCCGGTGCTGGGTGTCGGCGATCCTCCCGAGCCGGAGGCCCTGCCGTCCGCGGTGGGGCTGGTGTGGCGGGCGCTGGTGCTGTGGCTGCTGGTGATCCTGCTCGTCACGCTCGCCAATCTCGCGCCCTAGTGCAGTGAGTCGGTAGTTCGTTGGACAATCCGGCCAGTTCGCTCCCGGCCATTGTTGCCCCTGCGCGGCAGGGGCCCGACCTCGCCGCGCAGGGGCGTCGCGGCTGGAAGCGAACGCGGCCGGATTGCGCGGAGCGCCTCGACCCGGCGGAAGTTGTTCAACGAACTGCCGACTCACTACACCAGGGAACCTCTGCGTAACCTCACGGCGCGCGCAGCCTCGCATGAACGACCGCCCGCAATCCGCCATGTGCAGTTCGCTCGGCTGCCCTTCGGGACGCGCTTCCCCGGGCGCTGGCGGTGTTGCGGTCTCAGTTTGGTTCCGGAGCGTGGGGACTGCCACGCCCTTGCGGACCGCGCCTGGCCATCGTCCCGGGGAAGCGCGTCGCGCATCCGCGGGTTACGCAGAGCTTCCCTAGCGCGCCGCCGGACGTCGCCTCGCCGTCGTCGCCTACCGCCCGGGATCCCGCACCCTGCGGCTCTCGGCAATCATCGCGTGCATCAGCGCCACGCGATGCGGCGCGATCTCGCCGCGCTCGACGGCCGCGCGCACCGCGCAGTCGGGCTCCCGGTCGTGGCGGCAGTCGCGGAAGCGGCAGTGGCCGAGGAACGGCCGCAGCTCGACGAACGCTTCGGGAATGGCTGCGGGGTCGAGGTGCGCGAGCGCGAACTGCGTCATGCCCGGCGAGTCGACGACCCAGCCGCCGCGCGGATCGTCGGGCAGGAGGTGCAGCGAGCTCTCGGTGGTCGTGTGCCGCCCGCTGCCGAGCGCGACCGACACCTCGGCGACACGCGCCGCGGTGCCGGGGACGAGCGCATTGAGGATCGTGCTCTTGCCCATCCCCGACTGGCCGACCATCACGGCGTGCTCGCCAAGCAGGCGCTCGCGCAGCGGCCTCACGTCGCGCTTCGCGGACAGCGGCATCACCTCGTAGCCGAGGCGCTGCCAGGGTGCGAGGCGCGGCAGCAGCGCGGCGAACTCCGGGTGGTCGGCCTTGTTCGCGCAGACGAGGAAGCCGCAGCCCTCCGCCTCGGCCGCGACGCTCCAGCGGTCGAGCAGTTCGAGGTCCACCGCGAGGTCGGGCGCAACCACGCCGACGACCAGCGTGACGTTCGCCGCGATCAGCTTCTCCTTGAATGCGTCGGAGCGGTAGACGAGGTTGCGGCGCGGCAGCACCTCCTCGACGACGCCCCCGCCCGCGACGACGGCGATGGTCACGCGGTCGCCGGCCGCGATCGTGGCGCCGCGGCCCTTCAACACGCAGTTGACGCTGCTCCCGTCGTCGGTCCGCACCGCCCAGTGGCGGCGGTACGCCGCGACGACCGTGCCCTGCGCGCGGACTCCGCGACGCGCGAGCGCTGGGCCGGTCACCGGGTCACGCGAACAGCCGCTCGACGCGCGCGGCGCAGACGAGGTCGTTGCGCGTGATGCCGCCGGCGTCGTGCGTCGAGTACGAGACGACGCAGCGATTGAAGTGCACCGAGAGGTCCGGGTGGTGGCCGGCGCGCTCGGCGATCCACGCGACGGCGTTGACGAACGCCATCGTCTCGTGCCAGCCGGCGAAGCGGTACGTCTTGGCCACGCGGTCGGCGACGTGCTGCCATCCGGGAAGCACTGCGAGCAGCGTGTCGACCTCGCCGGCGGGGAGGCGCGCGGCGTCGCGCACGCAGGCCTGCTGCGCGAGGGATTCGAGTGCGGTTGCGGACATTGCAGTCCCTGGGTTCGATTCGACGGGGTAGGGGCAGGCGTCGCGGGGCGCGGGTCAGCCGGTGGCGGCCTGCAGCCGCGCGATGCGCGCAGCGGCCGGCGGGTGGGAGTCGTAGAACGCCGAGTGCAGCGGGTCGGGCGTCAGCGTCGCGGCGTTGTCCTCGTAGAGCTTGACCAGCGCGTCGGCGAGCGCCTGCCCGGACGCGTTGCCCGCGGCGAACGCGTCGGCCTCGTATTCGTGCCGGCGCGAGTACAGCGAGGCGAGCGGACGGAACGCGAAGGTGAACACGGGCAGCGCGAGCGAGAAGAGCGCCAGCGCGACGCCGGGGCGCGCCATCGCGTCGGGTCCCAGCGTCCCGGGGATGCCGAGGCCGGCGTAGAACCACGGGGCGCGCATCAGCCACGCCAGGAGCGCGAGGAAGCCGAGCGAGGCGAACGCCATCCACGCGATGCGCTTGGCGATGTGGCGCAGCTTGAAGTGGCCGAGCTCGTGCGCGAGCACGGCTTCCAGTTCGCCGCCGGTCAGTCGCGCGAGCAGCGTGTCGAAGAACACGACGCGTTTCGCGCGCCCGAAACCGGTGAAATAGGCGTTGCCGTGGCCGCTGCGCCGGCTGCCGTCCATCACGTAGAGCCCGGAACTCGCAAAGCCGCAGCGGCCGAGCAGCGCCTCCACGCGCTCGCGCGCGTCGCCGGCGGGCAGCGCCTCGAACTTGTTGAACAGCGGCGCGATCACGGTCGGGTAGAGCACCAGCACGGCGAGCTGGAAGCCCATCCACGCGAGCCACGCCCACAGCCACCACCAGCTGCCCGCCTCGCGCATCAGCCACAGCACGAGAAGCAGGATCGGCAGGCCCAGCACGATCGCGACCAGCGTGCCCTTGACGAGGTCGGCAATCCAAAGCTTCAGCGTCATGCGGTTGAAGCCGAAGCGCTCCTCGATCACGAACGTCGAATACCAGCCGAACGGGAGGCTCGTCGCGCCGCCGATCAGCGCGAGCGCGGCGAACAGCGCGACGTCGCGCCACAGCGCTCCGGCCGGCAGGGCGCCCGTCCACGCGACCAGCGTGCCGAGCACGCCGCCGAACGTGAGCAACACGAGCACGAGCGCGTCGACGAGCATCTCGACGCGGCCGAGGCGCTGCTTCGCGGACGTGTAGTCGGCGGCCTTGCGGTGCGCGTCGAGCGCGATGCGCTGCCTGAACGCGTCGGGCACGCGGTCGCGGTGGAGCGCCACGTGCCGCAGCTGGCGCGCGGCGAGCCACAGGCGAACGCCCACCATCGCGGCCAGCGCGACTGCGAACAGGACGGCGAACGCCGGGGCGGTCAAGAGATCGGTGGGCGCGATGCGCTGTGAGACAATAAGCGCTTCATTTTACAAGAAATCCCATGCCCCCCGACGAGAACCGCCTGATCTGGATCGACCTCGAGATGACCGGCCTCAAGCCCGACGCCGACCGCATCATCGAGGTCGCGCTGGTGGTGACCGACGCCGCGCTGGCGCCGGTGGCGGTCGCACCCGTGTGGGCGGTGCACCAGGACGACGCCACGCTGGCGGCGATGGATTCGTGGAACCAGGCCACGCACGCGCGATCCGGGCTCGTCGACCGCGTGAAGGCCTCGACGCTGAGCGAGGCGGACGTCGAGGCGGCCGCGCTCGCGTTCCTCAAGGATCACGTGCCGGCGAAGGTCTCGCCGATGTGCGGCAACTCGATCTGCCAGGACCGCCGCTTCCTCGCCCGGTGGATGCCGGCGCTGGAGGACCACTTCCACTACCGCAACCTCGACGTCTCGACGCTGAAGGAGCTGTGCCGGCGCTGGCGGCCCGAGTTGCTGAAGGGCGTCCCGAAGGAAGGCAAGCACGAGGCGCTGGCGGACGTCTACGAGTCGATCGAGGAGCTGCGCTACTACCGCGAGCACTTCCTCCGCGTCGCCTGAGTTTGCGCCTGGCGTCGCCTTGCGCGGTGCGGCATCCGGCGCGTGAGGGGGGCCGCCGACACTCCCGGCGTCAGTCCCGCGCAGGCGGGAAACCAGTGTCACCATCTGGCTCGGGGCTTTCGGAACCCGAAAGACACTGGGTCCCCGCGTTCGCGGGGACGACAACAAATAGTGCTCCGCGGGGACGGCGAATCGCTGTGCCCATGCCGGCACGATTCGCAATTCGCAGGTCGTCGCCCTAGGATCCCCCCGAGAGCGCCAGCGTCCGCGCGCTGCCGACGAACTCGAGCACGACGCGCCGGTACTCGTCGAGGCCGGCGCCGTTCCAGTTGCCGTGGTTGGCGCCCTCGATCCAGTGCAGGCGCTTGGGTTGCGGCGCGGCCTGGTAGAGCCGCTCGCTCATGGCCGGCGGCACGAGCCGGTCCGCCGTGCCGTGCATGAACAGCACCGGAGAGCGCAACGACTTCGCGCGCTCGAGCGCGTTGAAGCGCTGCGTCACCAGCAGCGCCAGCGCTCCGTTGGTCTCGGCGACGACGTCGGCGAGCGACGTGAAGCCGGCCTCGGCGATGACGCCGGCGGCCCCGTCCACGCGCGAGGCGAGGTCGATCGCCACGGCGGCGCCGAGCGAGTGGCCGTAGATGAAGCGGCGGTCGCGGTTCGGCTCGCGCCTCTCCAGCTCGGCCCAGGCGGCGCGCGCGTCGGCGTAGATCTGCGATTCGCTCGGCAGGTCGCCGTCGCTGCGGCCGAAGCCGCGGTAGTCGATCGCCAGCACCGCGAAGCCCAGCTGGTGCCAGCGCGCGATGCGGGTGAGGTTGTTGCCCAGGCTCCAGCGCACGCCGTGCAGGTAGAGGATGGCCGGCGCGTCCGGTCGCGCGGCCGGCAGCCACCACGCGTGCACGCGCTCGGTGCCGCCGCCTTCGCGCGCGACGCCGATCCACAGGTCCTGGTAGTCGATGCCGAGGTCCGCAGGCGTGCGGACGTACTCGCGCACCGGTCGGAAGACGAGCTCGCGCTCGCGGGTGTCGAGCGATGCGCAGCCGGCCGCGCCCAGCGCGACCGCTGCAGCGAGCGCGAGGGCCGCGCCCAGTCGCCAGCCGCCTCTCTTTGTTCTGCTTACCGTCACGCCGATCCTCCGTCGATTGCTGGCGGCGAGTCTAGGCCGAAACGCGTGTTGCGAAAGATGTCCCCTCACCCCAACCCTCTCCCCCGATTCCGGGGGAGAGGGAGTCGTGCTCAGACCCCCGAGGGTGCGAAAGACGCCCCCTCACCCCAACCCTCTCCCCCGATTCCGGGGGAGAGGGAGTCGTGCTCAGACCCCCGAGGGTGCGAAAGACGTCCCCTCACCCCAACCCTCTCCCCCGATTCCGGGGGAGAGGCAGTCGTGCTCAGACCCCTGTGGGTGTCCGGCTCCCTCTCCCGCTTGCGGGAGAGGGTTGGGGTGAGGGGGCGAGCCCTTCCGGCACCGATCCACCGGGACGTGGGACACGCGGTTCGGCGTTCGGTTCGCCGGTTGGCCCGAAACCGCCCGCGCTGCGATAATTCGCCGATGCGTTTCTGCAGCAGCTGCGGCTCGTCGCGCCTCGACTTCCGCATCCCCGACGGCGACTCGCTGCCGCGCTTCGTGTGCGGCGAGTGCGGCGAGATCCACTACCAGAACCCGAAGGTCGTCGTGGGCTGCCTGCCGACCTGCGGCGACAAGGTGCTCATGTGCCTGCGCGCCATCGAGCCGCGCCGCGGGCTGTGGACGCTGCCGGCGGGCTTCCTCGAGAACGGCGAGTCGCTGTCGGCGGGCGCGGCGCGCGAGACGCTCGAGGAGGCGGGCGCGACGGTCGAGGTCGGCGAGCTGTACACGGTCATCAGCCTGCCGCAGATCCACCAGGTCTACATGGTGTTCCGCGCGGCGCTTCCCTGCCCCGAGTTCGCCGCCGGCACGGAGAGCCTCGAGGTGCGGCTCTTCGACGAGCAGGAGATCCCATGGGACCGCATCGCGTTTCGCACGATCGCGCGCACGCTGCGCAACTTCTTCCTCGACCGCAAGCTCGGCGCATTCCCCACCCGGGTCTCGGTGCTGGAGCGCCGCCAGCCGGTGCCCCCCGACCTGCGCGGAGCCGGCTGAGCGCCGCCGCGCCCGCACGGGGCGGGCAACCGCGCTAGAATCCGCCGCAAACGCCGCCCGGCCGCTGCGGACCGGGCCACTTCAACCGAGGAGGACCCCATGCTCTCGATCCTACGCGCCGTCGCGGCCGGCCTTTGCGCAGTCGCGCTTGCGGTTCCCGCCGCGGCGCAGAATCGCATCTCGATCACCACCGGCGGCACGGGAGGGGTGTACTACCCGCTCGGCGGCGGGATGGCGAACATCCTGTCGAAGAACGTGCCGGGCCTGTCGGCGACCGCCGAGGTCACCGGCGGCTCCATCGACAACCTGAAGCTCCTCAACGCCGGCAAGTCCGAGGTCGGCTTCTCGATGGCGGACTCGGCGTACGACGCGCTGCAGGGCAACGACAAGTTCAAGGACGGGAAGGTCGCCGCGCGCACGCTGATGGTGCTCTACCCGAACAAGATGCACGTGGTGACCGTCGAGGGCACCGGCATCAACCGGCTCGCCGACCTCAAGGGCAAGCGCGTGTCGACCGGCTCGCCGGGCAGCGGCACCGAGATCATGGCGCTGCGCGTGCTCGAGGCGCTCGGCATCGACGCGAAGAAGGACTTGCGGCAGGAGCGCCTGGGCGCCGCCGAGAGCGCCAACGCGATGAAGGACAAGAAGATCGACGCGTTCTTCTGGGTCGGCGGGCTGCCGACGGCCGCCGTCACCGACCTCGCGGCCACGCCGGGCACGAAGATCAAGCTGCTCGACCACGGCGAGGCGGTCGAGGCGATGAACAAGAAGTACGGCCCGCTGTACGTCGCCGACACGATTCCCGCCAACACCTACCCCGGCCAGGACAAGGCGTCCACCAACGTCGACGTCTGGAACATCCTCGTCGCCACCGACAAGATGAGCAACGAGATGGCCTACCAGATCGTCAAGACGCTCTACGAGAAGAAGCCGGATCTCGTGGCTGTGCACAAGGAAGCGCAGAACATCGAGCTCAAGCACCAGGCGCGCGGCTCGCCGATCCCGTTCCACCCCGGCGCGCGCAAGTACTTCGAGGAGCAGGGCGTCAAGTTCGCCAACTGACGCGGACCGCCCGCCGCCGCGCCGCATGGGCGGCGCGGCACGGCGATCGGCGCGAAGGACCCGCTTGACCGAGCGCGGCAGCAGCAGTTCACCTGAACCCGAGGCGCCGCGCGTCGGCGCGGCCGAGCTGGCCGCCGCCGAGCGTTACATCGAGGCGGAGGAGGGCGCGGTCAGCCGCTTCCGCGGCGGCCTCGCGCTCTTCACCACCGCGGCGCTGGTGGCGATGAGCCTGTTCCACCTCTACGCCGCAGTCGAGATCGTCCCCGCTGCGGTGCTGCGTCCGATCCACGTCGGCTTCGTGCTGGCGCTGGTTTTCCTGCTCTACCCGGTGGCGGCGCGCTTTCGCAACCGGCTGATGCCCTGGGACGCGGCCCTCGCCGCGCTGGCGGTCGCCACCATCGCCTACCTTCTCGCCGGCGGCGACGACTTCTGGGATCGCAACACGCTGCCGACTTCCACCGACCGGTGGATGGGCCTCGCGTTCGTGCTGCTCGTCCTCGAGGCGTGCCGCCGCACGTCCGGGTGGATCATGACCGGCGTCGTCGCGCTGTTCGTCCTCTACGCGCTCTTCGGCACCCACCTGCCGGGAAGCTGGGCGCACCGCGGCTACGACATCGCGAGCCTCGCCGGCTTCCTGTACCAGACGCTGGAGGGCATCTTCGGCACGGCGGTCGACGTGTCGTCGTCGCTGATCATCCTGTTCACGATCTACGGCGCGTTCCTGCAGCACTCCGGCGCGGGCCGCTTCTTCCTCGACTTCTCGTTCGCCGCGATGGGCAACAAGCCATCCGGCGCCGGGCGCACCGTGGTGCTCTCGTCGTTCCTGCTCGGCGGGCCTTCCGGCTCCGGAGTCGCCACGACGGTGACGATCGGAACGGTCGCGTGGCCGATGCTGTCGAAGGCCGGCTACGGCAAGGAGGCGGCGGGCGGCCTGCTCGCGGCAGGGGGGCTGGGCGCGATCATCTCGCCGCCGGTGCTCGGCGCGGCGGCGTTCCTGATCGCCGAGTTCCTGAAGATCAGCTACTTCGACGTGCTGCTGATGGCGGTGGTGCCCACCTGCCTCTACTACCTGTCGCTGTTCGTGATGGTCGAGCTCGACGTGCGGCGCTCGAACCTGCCGCCGGTGGCGATGCCGCACGCGCTGACCGCGGGGGAGCTCACGCGCCGCTACTGGTTCCACTTCGTGTCGCTGGTCGCGATCGTCGCCTTCCTCTTCCTCGGCTTCTCGCCGGTGGCGAGCGTGTTCTGGGCGACGGTCGCGACGTTCGCGATGAGCTTCCTCGACCGCGTCAACGCGCTCTTCCCGCGCCGGCTCGTGCAGGCGCTCAAGGACGGCTCGCAGCAGGCGCTCGGCGTGGCGGCTACCTGCGCGGCCGCGGGCATCATCGTCGGCGTGGTGGCGAAGACGGGCCTCGGGCTCAAGTTCAGCGCCATCGTCATCGAGTACGCGGGCGGCAGCCTGTTCCTCGCCGCCGTCTACACGGCGCTGATCGTCTGGGTGATCGGGCTCGCGGTGCCGATCACCGCGAGCTACATCATCTGCGCCGTGATCGCCGCGCCTGCGCTCGTGAAGCTCGGCGTGCCCGACTTCGCCGCGCACATGTTCATCTTCTACTACGCGGTGCTCTCGGAGGTCTCGCCGCCGACCGCGCTGTCGCCGTTCGCCGCCGCCGCGATCACCGGCGGCAACCCCTACGGCACGACGCTGCAGTCGTGGAAGTACACGCTGCCTGCCTTCGTCGTGCCGTTCATGTTCGTGCTCGACCCCGACGGCGTCGGCCTGCTGCTCAAGCGCCCGCCGGGCGGGGACTGGTGGCACGTGGTGGTCTTCGCGGTCACCGCGATGGCCGGCATCGTCGCACTGGCGGCCGGCGTGCAGAAGTGGGCGCTGCGTGCCTGCAATCACGCCGAGCGCTGGCTGCTGGTCGCCGGCGGGCTGGCGCTCGTGTACCCCTCGTGGCCGGCCAAGGGAACGGGCCTGGCGCTCGTCGCGCTCGTTGTGCTGCGCCAGCGCCTGTCCGGCCCGCGCGAGGCGCCGGGCCCGTCCTGAGCCTCGGGTTGTCGTAGTCGTGGCCGTGACGTAACGTGCGGGATTCCGGCAAGGCTGCGCGGACCTCCCGCGCTCCCGCGCCTGGCTCAAAGGGGAAGCTATGGACGCGCCCGATGCCGTGTTCCTTGCGCGAATCCAGTTCGCGTTCACCATCAGCTTCCACATCATCTTCCCGGCGTTCACGATCGGGCTCGCGGCCTTTGTCGCCACGCTCGAGATCCTGTGGCTGCGCACCGGGAGCGACCACTTCGCACGCCTCGCGCGCTTCTGGACCAAGATCTTCGCCGTCGCGTTCGCCATGGGGGTCGTGTCCGGGATCATGATGAGCTACCAGTTCGGCACGAACTGGAGCCGCTTCTCCGAGGCCATCGGCAACGTCGTCGGCCCGCTGATCGGCTACGAGGTGCTCACCGCGTTCTTCCTCGAGGCCACGTTCCTCGGCATCCTGCTGTTCGGCTGGCATCGCGTTCCGCGCTGGCTGCACGTGACGGCTGCCGTGCTGGTCGCCGTGGGAACGTCGCTGTCTGCGTTCTGGATCCTCGCTGCTAACAGCTGGATGCACACGCCCACCGGCCACGTCGTGCGCGACGGCATCGCCTATCCGGCGGACTGGCTCGCGATCATCTTCAATCCGAGCTTTCCGTACCGTTTCGTGCACATGCTGACCGCCTGCTACCTCACGACGTCATTGGTCGTGCTGGCCGTCGGGGCGCGCTACCTCCTGGGCGGCCGCTTCGACGAGGAGGCGCGGACCATGGTGCGCATGGGGCTCGGCATGGTGGCGCTGCTCGCGCCGTTGCAGCTGGTCGTCGGCGACCTGCACGGCCTCAACACTGCGCACTACCAGCCGCAGAAGGTGGCCGCGATCGAGGCGCACTGGGACGGCAGCAAGCCCGCCCCCCTGGTGCTGTTCGCGTGGCCGGACGCGCAAGGCGAGCGCAACTACGCGGAGATCTCGATTCCCCATGGCGCGAGCCTGATCGTCACGCACAGCGTCGACGGCCTGTTCAAGGGACTCAAGGACTTCCCGCGCGACGAGCGTCCGCCGGTGGCGCCGGTGTTCTTCGGCTTCCGGCTGATGGTCGGGCTGGGCCTGGCGATGATCGCGCTGGGGCTCGTCGGCGCGTGGTTGTGGAAGCGTGGCCGCTTGTTCGAAACGCGCTGGTACCTCAATGTCGCCGCACACGGATGGTGGACCGGCTTCGTCGCGCTGCTGGCCGGCTGGATGGTGACCGAGATCGGACGCCAGCCGTGGATCGCCTGGGGCATCCTGCGCACGAAGGACGCCGCCTCGCCGGTCGCCGGCGAGGCTGTCGCGCTGTCGCTCGCAATGATCGTCGTCACCTACACGGTCGTGTTCTCGGTCGGCATCTGGTATGTCCGCAAGCTCATGGTCAAGGGCCCGGTCCCGGCGCTGCTCGAACCGCCGAAGGGTGTGCCGAGCCGGCCGCTGTCGGCCGCGCAGCGCGCGGCGATCGAGCAGCGCGCGGGAGGAGCCACACCATGATCGCCGGGATCGACCTCTTCTCGCTGCCGTTGATCTGGGCGCTGATCATCGGCACGGCGGTCGCGCTGTACGTCGTGCTCGATGGCTTCGACCTGGGCGTCGGCATCCTCTTCCCGCTCTTCCCGCGCGAGCACGACCGCGACCAGATGATGAACACGGTCGCGCCGTTCTGGGACGGCAACGAGACGTGGCTCGTGATGGGCGGGGGCGGCCTGTGGGTCGCGTTTCCCAAGGCATTCGCGGTCATCATGCCCGCGCTCTACCTGCCGGTGATCGTGCTGCTGCTCGCGCTGATCTTCCGCGGCGTCGCCTTCGAGTTCCGCTGGGTGGCGAAGCCGAACCACCTCTGGTGGGACCGTGCCTTCGCGGGCGGCTCGATCGTGGCCGCCTTCGCGCAGGGGGTGGTGCTGGGCGGCCTGCTGCAGGGCATCGACGTGCGGAATGGCCAGTTCGCCGGCGGGCCGCTCGACTGGCTCACGCCGTTCTCTCTCATGACGGGATGCGCGCTGGTCGTCGGCTACGCGCTGATCGGCGCGACGTGGCTCGCGATGAAGACGGATGGCGGGGTCGAGGCGCGTTCGCGCCGACTCGGCGTGGGGCTCCTCTGCGGCCTGCTCGCGGCGATCGCGCTGGTGAGCGTGTGGACGCCGCTGGCGATCCCGCGCATCGCGGAGCGCTGGTTCAGCATGCCCCGCATCATGTGGCTGTCGCTGGTGCCGCTCGCCACGATGGTCGCCGCCTACCTGTGCTGGCACGGCCTGCGCAAGGGCGGGCCGCGGATGCCGTTCTACGCATCGGTCGCGCTGTTCCTGCTCGCGTACGTCGGATTGGTGATCTCGAACGTGCCCTACCTCGTGCCGCCGACGATCGACGTCTGGGAGGCCGCGGCGGATCCGAAGTCGCTGCGCTTCATGCTCGTCGGCGTGCTCGTCCTGCTGCCGGTCATTCTCGGCTACACGGTGTTCAACTACTGGGTCTTCCGCGGCAAGGTGCGCGCGGGCGAGGGATATCACTGACGCAGTGGTTGGCGCTTGGCGGCGGGTGCGCTCCCGCGCACTTCGTGCAGGACTGCTTCCGCACTTCACGCAAGCCGCGGGCGGCCGACCGTCGCCGCGCTGCGCGGCCCTGCGCCGTCAGGCGCCGACGTCGAAGCCGGCCGCGGCGAGCGCGGCGTGGAGCTCGCGCACGTGCTCGGGCCCCGTCGTCTCGACCACGCACACCACGCGCACCTCGGAGACCTTGGGTCCCGAGAACGCGCGGTCGTGCGTCAGCTCGTGGATGGATGCGCCGGCCTGCGCGATCGTCGCGGTGAGCCGCGCGAGCCCGCCCGGCCGGTCGAGCACCGAAACGGTGAAGCGGGCGAGGCGGCCGTCGGCCACCAGGCCGACGTCGATCACGCGGCCGAGCATGTTCGTGTCGATGTTGCCGCCGCACAGCGTCAGCACCACCTTGCGGCCGGCGAGCTCGGGCAGCTTGCCTGCCAGGAATGCCGCGAGCGGCGTCGCGCCCGCGCCCTCGACCACGCTCTTCTCCAGCTCGATCAGGCGCAGGATCGCGAGCGCGATCGCCGCCTCGTCCACGGTGACCACGCGATCGACGACGCGCACGTCGCTCGCAAACGGGATGTCGCCGACGCGCGAGACGGCCAGCCCGTCGGCCAGCGTGGGCGCCAATGTCACCGTGGTCGGCGTCTTCGCCGCGAGCGCGGCCGTGAGGCTCGCCGCCGCCTCGGGCTCGACGCCGATCACGCTCACCTGCGGGGCGCGCGCCTTCATCACGGTGCCGATCCCGGCGATCAGGCCGCCGCCGCCGACCGGCACGACCACCGCCTCGACGTCGGGCGCCTGCTCGAGGATCTCGAGGCCCATCGTGCCCTGCCCGGCGACGACGTCGGCATCGTCGAACGGGTGGATGAACGCGAGGCCGTCGCGCTGCGCGAGCTCGACCGCGTGCCCTCGCGCCTCGACGACGTCGTTGCCGTGCAGGACGATGGCCGCGCCGAGCGCGCGGCAGTTGGTGACCTTGATCAGCGGCGCGAAGCGCGGCATCACCACGGTCACCGGGATGCCGAGCAGGCCGCCGTGGTAGGCCACGCCCAGCGCGTGGTTGCCGGCGGAGGCCGCGACGACGCCGCGGCGGCGCTGCTCCGCCGTCAGCCGCAGCAGCGCATTGCGCGCGCCGCGCTCCTTGAAGCTGCCGGTGCGCTGCAGGTAGTCGAGCTTGCACCAGATGCGCGCGCCGGTCAGCTGCGAAAGCGGGATCGACTCGACGCAAGGCGAGGCGTAGATGCCGCCGCGGATGCGCTCGCGCGCGGCGAGGACGTCGTCGAGCGTGATCATCGCGGAGCGTGGCGGCCGAGCCAGCGCCCGACGACGCGTTCCATGCCGGTGCCCCGCGGGCGGAAGCCGCACGCGGCGTAGAAGTCGGCGCGCTCGTCGCTGAAGAGGCAGACGTGCTGCCCGTGAAGCGGCGCCAGCAGCGCCTCGACCATCGCGCGCCCGATGCCGCGCCGCCGGTACGCCGAGTGCGTCCACATGTCGACGACGTAGGCGTTGCACACGCCGTCGGAGAGCGCGCGGGCCTTGCCGACGACGCGCTCGCCGTCGCGCGCGAACACGACGCGCGCGCTGGCGCGGAACGACCGCTCCAGTTCCTCGGGGGTGCGCCCGTTGTCGAAGTCGTCCGCCACGAGGTCGCGCTTCAGCCCCGCCCAGTCGACGCCGTGGCAGTCGTGCGCGAGCGCGATCCCGTTCACGTCAGAAGGGCAGCTTCGCGCCGGGCTTCGCCGCGAGCAGCACGCGCCGGAAGTCGTCCTGGATGCGCGCGAGCGCGGCGTCGGTGTCGGCCTCGAAGCGCAGCACGACGACGGGTGTGGTGTTCGACGCGCGCGCGAGCCCGAAGCCGTCCGCGTACTCGACGCGCAGACCGTCGATGCGGATGACGTCGCTCGCGCCGGGGAAGTCCGCGGTCTGCTGCAGCTTCGCGATCAGCGCGTGCTGCTCGCCCTCGGCGCAGGCGAGGTTGAGCTCGGGGGTCGAACGGGCGTCGGGCAGCGAATTCAGCACCGCGGAGGGATCCGGCGACCGCGCGAGGATCTCGAGGAGGCGCGCGCCGGCGTACAGGCCGTCGTCGAAGCCGTACCAGCGCTCGCCGAAGAACGTGTGGCCGCTCATCTCGCCGGCCAGCGCCGCGCCGACTTCCTTCATCTTCGCCTTGATCAGCGAGTGGCCGGTCTTCCACAGCAGCGGCTTGCCGCCGTGCTTCACGATCCAGGGGCCGAGGTTGCGCGTCGACTTGACGTCGTAGATCACGGTCGCGCCGGGCACGCGCGAGAGCACGTCGGCGGCGAACAGCATCAGCTGCCGGTCGGGGTAGATCACGTGGCCTTCGACGGTGACCACGCCGAGGCGGTCGCCGTCGCCGTCGAACGCCAGCCCGAGGTCGAGGTCGCCGCGTTTCACGCGGGCGACGAGATCGGCGAGGTTCTTCGGCTGCGACGGGTCGGGGTGGTGGTTCGGGAACGTGCCGTCCACCTCGCAGAACATCGTCTCCACCTCGCAGCCCAGGCGGCGGTAGAGCTCCGGCGCGAAAGCGCCGGCAACGCCGTTGCCGGCGTCGACGGCGATGCGCAGCGGCCGGGCGAGCCTGACGTCGCCGGCGATGCGCGCGAGGTACGCCGGCGCGACGTCGTGCGTGCGATACGAGCCCGCGCCGGTGGCGAGCTCGCCGCGCTCGATGCGCTCGCGGACGTGCTGGATGTCGGCGCCCGACAGCGTGGTGCCGTCGATCACCATCTTGAGGCCGTTGTAGTCGGGCGGGTTGTGGCTTCCCGTCACCATCGTGCTGCACGCGGTGCGAAGCTCGTGCGCGGCGAAGTAGGTCATCGGCGTGGCGACCATCCCGACGTCGACCACGTTGGCCCCGGCGGCGCGGATGCCATCGGACAGCGCCTTCGCCAGCGCCGGGCCGGAGAGCCGGCCGTCGCGGCCGATCGCGATGGTGTCGCGCCCGCGCTCGCGCGCCAGCGTGCCGAGCGCCTGCCCGATCAGGCGTACGATCGGCTCGTCGAGCGTGCGCCCGACGATGCCGCGGATGTCGTAGGCCTTGAAGATTTCGCGAGGGACTTGCATGGGAGGGACGACCGTGGACGAACCGGCATTCTAACCGTGCGGGGCGCGCGGCCCCGGCGAGGCGAAGAATGCGATGAGCCTCTGCGGCAGCCAGTCGATGCGGCCGGGCAGCGGCCCGGTGGCGAAGCCGGCGTGCCCGCCTTCCTCGGGCTGCTCGAGCACGACTGCGGCCGACACCTCGGCGGGGGAAGGCAGCGAGTCGCCGGGAACGAACGGGTCGTTGCGCGCGTTGAGCACGAGCGTGGGCAAGGCGATCTTCGCCAGCCACGGCTTCGACGACGCGCGCGTCCAGTAATCGGCCGTGCCGGCGAAGCCGTGCAACGGCGCGGTCACGAGGTCGTCGAACTCCCACATCGAGCGCACCGACGCGATGCGGGAGGCGTCGAGCCGCCCGGGAAAGCGAGCGGCCATCGCGTCCGCCTTCGGCTTGAGCGTCATCAGGAAGTGCGCCGCGTAGACGCGATTGGCGCCGGCGTCGATCGAGCGGCCGGCGGCCATCAGGTCGAGCGGCACGGAGACCGCGGCGGCGCTCGCCAAGGTCGCCTTCGCATCGCGGCCGCGCCGACCCAGCCAGTTCAGCAGCGCGCTGCCCCCCAGCGACACGCCGCAGGCGTGCACGACGCGCTCCGGCCGGATCCTCTTGCGGACCGCGGCAAGCATGGCATCGATCTCCTCGTGGTCGCCCGAGTGGTAGGCGCGCGGCAGGCGGTTCGGTTCGTCGGCGCAGCCGCGGAAGTGCGGGACGACGCCCGCCCAGCCGAGTTCCGCCAGCCGGACGAACAGCGCGCGTACGTAGTGCGAGCCGGAACTGCCCTCCAGGCCGTGGAACAGCACGACCAGCGGCGCGCCGGCGTCCTTCGTGTCGAGCCAGTCGAACAGCCAGAAGTCGCCGTCGGGGGTCGCGACGCGTTCGCGGCGGAACGCCACCTCGGGCCGCCGCAGGAAGTACGGCCAGATCGTCTGCGCGTGCCCGCCGGGCAGCCAGGCCGGCGCGCGGTAGGGCGGCGGTGCCGCGGGATCCTCGCCGCTCATGTTCCGCCGCGCCTCATCGCTTGCGCCGGAGCTCCGCCTCGAGCCGCTCGACGAGCGTGCGCAGCACCTTGATGCGCGCGAAGCGCTTGTCCTCGGCCTCGACGAGCGTCCACGGCGCGATCTCGGTGCTGGTACGGTCGATCATGTCGGCGATCGCGTGCTCGTAGGCCGGCCACTTCTTGCGGTTGCGCCAGTCCTCGGGGCCGATCTTGAAGCTCTTGAACGGCGTGCCCTCGCGTTCGCGGAAGCGCTCCAGCTGCTTGGCCTGGCTGATGTGCAGCCAGAGCTTGACGACGATCGCGCCCGCGCGCGCGAGGTCCTCCTCGAAGCGGTTGATCTCGTCAAACGCGCGCAGCCAGTCGGCCGGCGGGGCGTAGCCCTCGACGCGCTCGACGAGCACGCGGCCGTACCACGAGCGATCGAAGATCGCGATGCCGCCGCGCCGAGGCACGTAGCGCCAGAAGCGCCACAGGTAGGGGTGCGCGCGCTCCTCGTCGGTCGGCGCGGCGACGGGAATCAGGTGATAGCTGCGCGCGTCGAGCGCAGCGGTGAGCCGGCGGATCGCGCCGCCCTTGCCGGCCGCGTCGACGCCCTCGAACACGACGACCAGCGAGCGTTTCGCGAAGCGCTTGCCGCGCGTGAGCTTCGCGACGCGGCCCTGCAGCGCCTCGAGCTGCCTGTCGTAGTCGTCGTCGGGAAGGGCGAGCGTGAGGTCGAGGTCGCGCAGGCGCTTGACGTTCTCCAGGGCGGCCGGCGCGACCGGCGCCGCGGCGTGCGCGCGGCGGGCAGGCCGCGCGGCCGCGCGCAGGCTCGCCAGCACGAGCTTGCCGATGGCGACGTCGCGGAAGCGCTCGTCGGCGCCTTCGACGACCGACCACGGCGCGCTCGCGGTCGACGTCTCGCGCAGCACGTGCTCGAAGAGGTCGTGGTTGCGGTGGTAGCGCCGGTAGCCGCGCCAGTGCTCGGCGGTGACGCGCCACGTCGTGCGCTTGTCGCTGTCGAGCTTCTCCAGCCGCGCCCTGAGGTCCTCGCGCCGCATGTGCAGCCACACCTTGACCAGCTGCACGCCCTCGTCGGCGAGCATCTGCTCGTGCTCGCGGATGCGCTGCAGCGTGCCGTCGAGCCGGTCGGCGTCGCGCAGGTCGTCGAGGTGCGCGGCGATCGCCTCCGTGTACCAGGCGTTCATGAAGATGCCCACACGGCCCTTCGGCGGCAGCGCCGTCCAGTAGCGCCAGGCGGGCGGGTGCAGCCGTTCCTCCTCGGTGCGCGGCCCGAACGCCGTGACGCGGACAAAGCGCGGGTCCATCCACTCGGTCAGGCGGTTCGCCGTCTCGCTGCGCCCGCCTCCGGCGAGGCCCGAGAGCAGGACCAGCACGGGACCGGCGCCGGCCTCCTTGAGCGCGTACTGCGCCTGCAGCAGCGCGGTGCGCAGCCGCGGAACGGCGCGCTCGAACGCCGCCTTGTCCAGTGCGTGGCCTGCCTCGGCTGCCTCCAGCATCGCCTATCTCCCGCCGGTGTCCTTCCAGAACGGCTTCGCGGCGCGAAACCGCTGCCACGCTCGCCGCATTTCGCGCTCCTCGCCGGCGGCGTGCGCCGCGGCCCAGCCCGCGACGAGCGCTGCGCCAGGCGTGCCTTTGCCGGACACGTCGGCAGCGATTGCGGTAGCAGTCGCCGCGTCGTTGATCCTGCCCAGCACCTCCTGTACGCCCGCCAGGGCGCTACGGTACGCCTCGGCCCGGCGTGAAGGGAACGGGGTGGCGAGGAACTCGGCAGCGTAGCGCAGCTTCTTCGCTGCGATGCGCACCCGGTGGCGCTCTTCGGGCGTGCCGCCATCCAGCGCCTCGCCGGCACGCAGCAGCTGCTTGTGGCGACGTCGCAGCGCGTCCTGCGCGAACGAGCGCACCGCTGCCGCGCCGGGGCGCGCGGCGAGCGACGCCGCAAGCGCACCCACGTTGAGCAGTAGGCGCTGGAACGGCGCAGAGCGCAGCACGGCGCGCACTTCGGCGCGGGCTTGCACGCGGTGCCGTCGAACCTCCGCGGCCAGTGCCGCGACGGCGTCGGCGGATGCCCCCGCCGCGGCGGCGAGCGGCGGCAGCGTCTCGTCCGCGAAGACGTCGAGGTCGCGCGCGCGGCCGAGCGCGTCGGCGATCCTGCGCGCCTCGTCGACGATGGCGCGCAGCGCGTCGGCGTCGACGAGCGCGCGCGCGAGCCCGAGCGCTGCGCGCAGGCGCCGCAGGCCCACGCGAAGCTGGTGGACCCACTCGGGATCGTCGGACGTGGCGGCGCCGCCGGCGTTGCCTTCGACCTGGGCGAGCGCGCTCACCAGGATCGCCGCGATCGCAGCTCCGGCGTCGGCGTCGCGGGCGTACTCCGGCGCCTGCGCGTGGCGCGGCCCGTCAGGAGCGGTGGCAGCCAGCGCGTAGCCGCGCTGCGCCTTGCTGCGCGGCTCCACCGCGAGCGGCAGGTCGGCGCATAGCGCGAGGGCGAGCTCGAACAGGCGCGCGACGTCGCCCTCCCGGAGCTCGAGCTCGAGCTCGCAGATCGCCGCGGAGGCGCGCCGGCCCGAGGCCGCGCGCACGCGGCCGACGTCGATCGCCGCGACCGCGGTGGTGCCGTCGCCGAAGGCGAGCGGCAGCGACGTGCGCTCGATCGTCGTGACGAACACCGGGCCGGGCGCGACTCTCCGCACTGCGCGTGCGGCAGCCCGTCCGACGGGCGTCGTCGCGAGCAGCGAGAGGTCGGGCGACGGCCGGCGGGTGCCACGGCCGAGGCTCCACTCGTCCTCGGACCGCTCCGCGAGACCGCCCGCGGCGGCTCCGCCGGCCTTCAGCGCCTGCACCCAGCGGCCGCGTTCGCGACGCACGCGCAACGCGATGCCGCGCCGCGCCAGCGCGAGATCGGGCGTGTCGTAGTAGGTGGCCGCGAGCGACTCGCGGCGGGCGCGGCCGCGGACGGCCGCGCGCAGCGCGGGATGCCTGCGCAGCGCCGCGAGCGCGGCGCGGGGCAGCCGCAGCTTGAGCTCGACCTCGCTGGCGCGCGTCACCTCGCGGGGGCGCCTCAGGCGGCGGCCTTCATCCGCCGGGCGAGCTCGGTACGCTTCACGTAGGTCTCGCGCGCAAGCGCCACGTCGTCGAGGAAGTAGGGCAGCTCGGAGAGCAGCAGGGCCTGCGGCCCGTCGACGAGCGCCTGCGCCGGGGTCGGGTGGAAGTCGACGAGCACCATGTTGGCGCCGGCGATCACGCCCTGCGCGACGACGTGGAAGATGTCGAGCAGCCCGTCCGGCGCCGCCGCCCGCGTGCCGACCGAGTGCGAGGGATCGATGCACACCGGCATGCGCGTCAGCCGCTTGACCACCGGCACGTGCGAGAAGTCGACGAAGTTGCGGTGCGGGTCGCCCATGTTCGTCTTCATGCCGCGCAGGCAGAAGACCACCTTGCGGTTGCCCTCGGTGGCGAGGTACTCGGCGGCGTTCAGCGACTCGTCGAGCGTGATGCCGAAGCCGCGCTTGATCAGCACCGGCAGCTCCTGCTGCCGCCCGACGAGCTTCAGCAGCTCGAAGTTCTGCGTGTTGCGCGTGCCGATCTGCAGCATCACGCCGGTGGGATTGCCGGTCTCGTGCAGCGCCTCGCGGATCTCGTCGACGTGCGACTCGTGGGTGATCTCCATCGCGATCACCCTGATCCCGTACTTGCCCGCGAGCTCGAACACGTACGGCAGGCACTTCGCGCCGAAGCCCTGGAACGCGTACGGGCTGGTGCGCGGCTTGTAGGCGCCCATGCGCGTGCACACCTGCCCGTGCGACTTGAGCGCCTTCATCATGCCTTCGACCGACTCGGGCGAGTCGACGGCGCAAAGTCCGGCAAACACCTGCAGCGAGTCCTGGCCGAAGCGCACGCCGTTGTATTCGAACGACGACGGACGGTCGTCGCCCTGCTTGTGGCGCCCGAGCACCCGGTACGCCTCGGAGACGCGGACCACCTTCTCGACGCAGGGCAGCACCTGCATCTGCTCGACCGTCAGGGCGCCGGTGTTGCCGATCAGGTAGATCTCGGTCAGCGTGACCTCGGTGCCGACCTCGCGGTGGACGCGGTGCTTGATGCCGGGAAGCCGGTCGAGCTGGCCGATAAGGATCTTGTAGTCGGTGCTCTCGGGGCTGGTGTT
Organism: Betaproteobacteria bacterium; assembly: GCA_029884335.1. Taxonomy (GTDB): domain Bacteria; phylum Pseudomonadota; class Gammaproteobacteria; order Burkholderiales; family Casimicrobiaceae; genus VBCG01. The sequence continues at coordinate 28,648 of JAOUIA010000013.1, read as the reverse complement.
GGGTTCGAGTACGAGGATCATCGGAGAATATTATCCAAGAAATTCAATGGGTTGTCGGACAGATCGGCAAGTTGCGACCATTGTAGCCGATGCCGCCAGGGCGCCCCTGATGCGCGGCGACAACACGGCCCCGCCGGCGCCCGGGGATTTCGTTGCGCCCGGTTTCGGCGCTCGCCTACACTCGCGGAAAGGCCCCGATGCCGCCGTTGCAGGCGGCTGGCGGAGGGCGCCGGCAGACGTACCGTCCACCCGAAGCACCGGCAAGGAGATTCCCCATGAAGAAGCTGTTGGCCGTCGCGCTGGCGGGTCTCGCCGCCGCCGTGGCCATGCCCGCGGCAGCGCAGACCGCGCAGCCGGCGCCGGCCGCGAAGCCCGCGGCGGCTGCGCCTGCCGCCCAGCCCGCGGCGGCCGCGCCTGCCGCCCAGCCCGCCGCTTCCGCACCGGCAGCCAAGCCCGCCGCGCCCGCGGACAAGACCGCCAAGCCGAACCCGCAGCAGGAGCGGATGGCGGACTGCAACAAGAAGGCCGGCGACATGAAGGGCGACGAGCGCAAGAAATTCATGAGCGCGTGCCTGTCGGGCGACGCCGCGAAGATGACGCAGCAGGAGAAGATGACGGCCTGCAACAAGAAGGCCGGCGACATGAAGGGCGACGAGCGCAAGAAGTTCATGAGCACGTGCCTGAAGGGATGACATAGCGCGCGGGTTTCGAACGCGGCCGGGTGACCTCCTGTCCACCCGGCCGGAACTACAAGGCCGCACCGGGCAACCGGCTGCGGCCTTGTTTTTTGCGGCGCTCGCGCCTTCCGGTCGCCGCCGGCGCGCCTTCGTTCCCGGAATCGCGCGCTTCGTCGTAGCGCCGTTGAGGCGGGGAGGACGGTGGCGAACAATGCGCCCGTCGCATCGCCTTCGCCCGCCCGCGTGAATCCGCGCGGGGTGCCGCGCGCATCCAAGCCATGCCGTAGTCCGGGGCTTGGGGGCGCGGCAGCCGGGGCGACGGTGCAACGCGGGCGCAAGGCCCGGGAAAGGCGTGGCCATGGAACTCATCAGCAACCGCACGCGCGTCGCCGCGATGGCGCTGGCTGCAATCGTCTCGGCCGGGCTCCTTCACGTGCTCGTCGCCGCAATGCCGCCGGAGGCCATCGGCGCGCCGAACGAAGCGCGCAACTCCCGCGGGGTCGAGCCCGCAGGGCTCGCGTCCGCGCCGTTGCGCATCGAGGTGATCGGCAGCCGCAGCGAGGAGACGGCCGCCGCGCCCGTCCCGGCGGCGCGTCCCGGGGGCTGAGACCCGGCGGCACGATGCAGCACGACATCGGGGACACGAACGCGCGCGCGGCGCGCGTTGCCTCGCGCGGTTGCCGGCGAGCGCCCGGCGGGGCCGCCCCGAGGGCGCTCGCGAGATCCCTTGCTCGATGCGGGAGGCGCTACATCGACGGCGCGGCGGCCGCCGCGCTCTCGAACGCCTCTCGCACCGATCTGCCAGCGGCCCGTCGCCTCCGGGCGGCATCCGGCGCGCGGGGAATGCGCTTCGTCGCATGCCGGTTGAGGCACGGCTGACCGGCATCGACAATTCACTCAAACGACGAATCCACGGCCCTCCGGTCCCGCATCCAAGGTGTGCATGACCGGCGGGCAGGCGAGCCGGACCCGAGAACAGCAACCACCCGAATCAGGAGAGCACCATGAAGCGCTACGAATCCCAGGTCGAAGGCAGCGTCGCCGCCCGCCTCGGCTGCGCCGCGGCGGCCGCGGTCTTCAGCGCGGCGATCATCGGCGTGCTCGTCGCCGCGATGGCGCCGACCGGCCACGACGTCGCGCAGACGCTGGCAGTCGACGCCGCGCGCGCGCCGCTGCGCATCGAGGTGGTGGGCACGCGCGCGCCGACTATCGTGCGCAGCGTCGCCGCTCCGCGCGTCGGCTGACCGGGGACTTCCCCGGCGCCCGAACCTCCCCCGCGGGCGCCCTGTCGGGCCGCGCCAGTCGCGGCCCGACGCTTTTCAGCCGTTGCCTCGCCCCCGGTCCCGGCGCCAGAGCACGTCGGGCTCTCCCGCGGCGCGATTGAGCGAGCGCGCCATCACGAACAGCAGGTCGGAGAGCCTGTTGAGGTAACGGCGGGTTGCCTCGCCGACCGACTCGGCGGCCGCGAGGCGGACCAGCGCCCGCTCGGCCCGGCGACACACGGTGCGCGCGACGTGCGCCAGCGCAGCCGCGCGCGTCCCGCCGGGCAGGACGAATTCCTTGAGCGGCGCGAGATCCGCATTGAGGCGCTCGACCGCTTGCTCGAGGCCCAGCACCTGCGCATCGGTCACGGCGGCGTGGCCGGGAATCGACAACTCGCCGCCGAGGTCGAAGAGGTCGTGCTGCACGCCGGTCAGCATCGCCGCCACCTCGTCGGGCAGCGCCTCGGCGAGCAGAACGCCGATCGTCGAATTGAGCTCGTCGACCGCGCCGATCGCCTCGATGCGCGAGGAGTCCTTCGGCACGCGCGTGCCGTCGCCGAGGCCGGTGGTGCCGGCGTCGCCGGTGCGCGTGACGATGCGCGAGAGTCGGTGGCCCATGGTGCGGAGAGGTTGCCGGATGCGGATGAGCGAGCCTACCGCCCGGGCGCGGCGGCGACAACCGCGATGCGCCGGCAGGATCGGCTCCTGCCTGCTAGGATAAGCGAGGATCGCCTCCCCGGGATGCGGCGATGAGCCCGAAGCGCCGCCCCGAGGGCAAACCAGCCCCGCAGCGCGCCAGCGCGGAGGGTATTCCAGTGAGCAGCGACCCCTTCGAAACCGATCTCGACCGCAACGCCGCGAACTACGCGCCGCTGACGCCGCTGTCCTTCATCGCGCGCACCGCCGCGATCTGGCCGCGGCGGCTCGCCGTCGTGCACGGGCCGCGGCGCCACACCTGGGCGGACGTCGAGCAGCGCTCGCGACGCCTCGCTTCCGCGCTGCAGGCGTTGGGCGTCGGCCGCGGCGACGCGGTCGCGGCGATGCTGCCGAATACGCCCGAGATGGTCGAGATGCACTTCGGCGTGCCGATGTCCGGTGGCGTGCTGAACACGCTGAACACGCGCCTCGACGCTGCGGCGATCGCGTTCATGCTCCGCCACGGCGGCGCGAAGGTGCTGGTCACGGACACCGAGTTCGCGCCCACGGTCCGCGCGGCGCTGCGCGAGCTCGAGCGGCCGCCGCTGCTCGTCGAGGTCGACGACCCGCAGGGCCCCGGCGGCGAGCGCCTCGGCGGGACCGACTACGAGGCTTTCCTCGCCGGCGGCGACCCGGCGTTCGCCTGGCAGCCGCCCGACGACGAGTGGCGCGCGATCTCGCTCAACTACACCTCGGGCACGACCGGCAACCCGAAGGGCGTGGTCTACCACCACCGCGGCGCGTACCTCAACGCGCTGTCGAACGTCGTCGACTGGGGCATGCCGCGCCACGCGGTGTACCTGTGGACGCTGCCGATGTTCCACTGCAACGGCTGGTGCTTCCCGTGGACGGTCGCGGCGATCGCCGGCACCAACGTCTGCCTGCGCCGCGTCGAGGCCAGGGCGATCTTCGACGCCATCCGCGAGCACCGCGTGACGCACTACTGCGGCGCGCCGATCGTGCACTCGACGCTGATCAACGCGCCCGCCGAGCTGAAGGCGGGCATCGCGCACCGCGTCTCGGCGCTCGTCGCGGCCGCGGCGCCGCCCGCGGCGATGATCGAGGGGATGGAGCGCATGGGCTTCGACCTCACGCACGTCTACGGGCTCACCGAGACCTACGGTCCCGCGGCAGTGTGCGCGAAGCACCCCGAGTGGGACGACCTCGACATCGCCGAGCGCACGCGCCTCAATGGCCGCCAGGGCATGCGCTACTCGCTGCAGGAAGGCATGACGGTCATGGATCCGGAGACGATGACGCCGGTGCCCGCCGACGGCGAGACGATGGGCGAGATCATGTTCCGCGGCAACGTGACGATGAAGGGTTACCTGCGCAACCCCGAGGCGACGCGCGAGGCGTTCGCGGGCGGCTGGTTCCATACCGGCGACCTCGCGGTCATGCAGCCGGACGGCTACGCGAAGATCAAGGACCGCAGCAAGGACATCATCATCTCGGGCGGCGAGAACGTGAGCTCGCTCGAGGTCGAGGACGCGCTCTACCGCCACCCGGCGGTGATGGCCGCGGCGGTCGTGGCGCAGCCCGACCCGCGCTGGGGCGAGTCGCCGCGCGCCTACGTCGAGCTCAAGCCCGGCGGGCAGGCCACCGCGGAGGAGCTGATCGCGCACTGCCGCACGCACCTCGCCGGGTTCAAGGTCCCGAAGTCCATCGAGTTCGGCGAGCTGCCGAAGACCTCGACCGGCAAGATCCAGAAGTTCGTGCTGCGCGAGCGCGCCCGCTCGGCGTCGGCCATCGAATAGGAGCCACGACATGACCGCGACCGCGACTTCCGCCGACGTCGAGCCGACGCTGCTGCGCAGCGTCGAGAACGGCGTCGCGCGCCTGACGCTCAACCGCCCGCGCGCTTTCAACGCGATCTCCTCCGACATGCTGGAGGCGCTGCAGGACGCGCTCGAAGCGCTGCGCGGAGACGAGTCGGTGCGCGCGGTCGTCGTCGCCGGCGCCGGAGGGGCGTTCTCGGGCGGCCACGACCTCAAGGAGATGATGGCCAACCGCACCGAGGCGTTCGTCGGCGACCTGTTCGAGCGCTGCTGCCGGGTGATGCTGGCGATCCAGTCGCTGCCGCAGCCGGTGATCGCGCGAGTCCACGGCATCGCCACCGCCGCCGGCTGCCAGATCGTCGCCGGATGCGACCTCGCGGTGGCCTCCACCGAGGCGCGCTTCGCCACCTCGGGCATCAACTTCGGCCTGTTCTGCGCCACGCCGGGCGTGCCGGTGTCGCGGAACGTATCGCGCAAGCGCGCCTTCGAGATGCTGTTCACCGGCGATTTCATCGATGCCGACACGGCGAAGGACTGGGGCCTGGTCAACAGCGTCGTGCCCACCGAACAGCTCGACGCCGAGGTCGCGCGCCTGATTTCGCGCATCGCCGAGAAGCCGCGTGCCGTCGTCGCGGCGGGCAAGGCGTTCTTCTATCGCCAGCTCGAGGCGCCGCTGGCGCAGGCCTACCGCCTCGGCGCCGCCGCGATCACCGCGAACATGCTGGGCGACGACGCGGCCGAGGGCGTGGGCGCGTTCATGGAGAAGCGCAAGCCGCGCTGGGAGTAGCGGACGACGGGACTGGCGCCACTCCCTCTCCCCCGGCCCCTCTCCCGCAGGCGGGAGAGGGGAGAGGAATGCGCGCGAAGGCCGGATGCGCGGATGGACTCAACGCTTCGCGGCGGCCTCGGCGGCGCTCGAGTACACCCTGCCGTCGAGCGCCCGCGCCGCGAGGTCCGCGCCGAGCTTGAGGCGCAGGAACGCGTTGCTGGTGTAGCGCGCGACGGACAGGTAGTAGCGCTCCTGCACGTACTTGACTGCGTCCATGTACGCGGGCGCGGCATCGTCGTCGACGCGGAAGCCCTCGTAGTTGACGATCGAGTGCACGCGCCGCCCGAGCGGGGCGAGCAGCGCGTCGACGGCTGCGACGATGCGGGCGACGTCGTCGGTGGAACGGACGTGCATGCCGCGGAAGTTCATGAACACCGTGTTGCTCGGCGCGTCGTAGGACAGCCGCTCCTCGATGCGCAGGTCGAGCAGGCGCGAGCGCAGGCCCATCGGGCCGGGCAGGAAGATCGCCGGGTCCATGGACGCCGCGCTCGAGGCGTCGACCGGGAAGGGCAGCAGGGCGAGGACGTCGCGCTCGACGTCGACGCCGGGCGCGACCTCGGCGAGCGCGAGCCCGCCGTCCTTGAGCCGAAGCACGCAGCGCTCGGTGACGAAGAGCACCTCCTGGCCGCGCGCGGCCGCCTGCGGGCCGTTGAACGTGAGCTGGCCGATGCGCTCGACGAACTTGCGGAACTTGCCCTCGCGCTCGATGACGAGGCGCCCGTCGGCGACGCGCGTGGCGAGCCCGCCCGAGGTGAACGTGCCCGTGAACACCACCTTGCGGCTGCCCTGGCTGATGTCGATGAAGCCGCCGCAGCCGGGCACGCGCTCGCCGAAGCGGCTCGCGTTGACGCTTCCGGTCGCGTCGCACTCGCCGAAGCCGAGGAACGCGATGTCGAGCCCGCCGCCGTCGATCAGGTCGAACTCGGCGCAGTGGTCGATCGTCGCCTGCCAGTTGACCGCGGCGCCGAAGTCGGCGCCGCCCATCGGCACACCGCCGATCACGCCCGGGTCGACGGTGAGCGTGAACAGGTCGCTGATGCGCTCCTCGGCGGCGATGCGCGCGACGTTGTCGGGCATGCCGATGCCGACGTTGACGATGGCGTTCGCGGTCAGCTCGAGCGCGCCGCGGCGCGCGACGACTTTCGCGTGGTCGAGCGGCAGCCGCTCCAGCGAGGCGAGAGGCACGCGCATCTCGCCGGAGAACGCCGGGTTGTAGGAGGTGCCGTAGGTCTGCATGTGGTGCTCGGGCTCGGCGCGCACCACGCAGTCGACGAGGATGCCGGGCACGCGCACCGTGCGCGCGTCTAGCGAGCCTTCGGCGGCGACCCACGCGACCTGGCACAGCGCGAGCCCGCGCGAGTTGCGCGCCGCGATCGCGAGCGCCAGGTTCTCGAGCACCAGCGACTCGCGCTCGCCGGTCACGTTGCCGTCGGGATCGGCGGTCGTGCCGCGCAGCAGCGCGACGTGGATCGGGAACGCCTTGTACAGCAGGTACTCCTCGCCGCCGAGCGTCACCACCTCGACCAGCGGCTCCCGCGTGGCGGCGTTCATCCGGCCCCCTTCGTGGCGGGGGTCGACGAACGTGCCGAGCCCGACGCGCGACAGCGTGCCGGGCTTGCCGGCCGCGATGTCGCGGTAGAGGTGCGTGATCACGCCCTCCGGAAAGTTGTACGCCTCGATGCGGTTCGCGGCGACGAGCTTCTCGAGCTTCGGCATGAGGCCGAAGTGCCCGCCCACGACGCGCTTCACCAGCCCTTCGTGCCCGAGGCGATTCAGGCCCTTCTCGGCGCCGTCGCCCTGGCCGCCGGCGAACACGAGCGTCAGGTTGCGCGGGTGGCCGGTCGCGAGAAAGCGCTGCTCGAGCGCGACGAACAGCTGGTCCGGCGTGCCGTTGCCGCCGTAGCCCGTGCTCGCGACCGTGTCGCCGTCGCGGATGACCGCGACGGCGTCCGCTGCGTGGACCACTTTCTTGAAACGCATCGCGCTGCCCTCCCCCTGCGGATGCTACGCCCTGACGCTGCCGGATTGCGCGCTGACCGGCGGGCGGAGCCGGCGCCGTCGGGCGGGCACGGGGCTGTGCCGCAAGGGTGTCGTTGCCAAAGTGCGGCTTCCTGCGATAATTGCCGACCTTTCGGAGGAGGAGGGGTGGGACGGGGACCAGGGTCGGCTTGACGGAGCGACCGGGACCGGCCCGCCTTCGGCATGCCAGGCGAGACCATTCTCGAGACGCGCGGGCTCACCAAGGAGTTCAAGGGCTTCGTCGCGGTCAGGGACGTGAACCTCGCCGTCCGCGAAGGCACGATCCACGCGCTGATCGGCCCGAACGGCGCCGGCAAGACGACCTGCTTCAACCTCCTCACGCACTTCCTCACGCCCACGCGCGGCGAGATCCGCTTCAAGGGCCGCGACATCACCGGCTCGCGCCCCGCCGACATCGCGCGCATGGGCCTGGTGCGTTCGTTCCAGATCTCCGCGGTGTTTCCCAAGCTCACGGTGCGCGAGAACGTGCGCATCGCGCTGCAGCGCCACCGCGGCCACTCGTTCGACTTCTGGCGCCGCGAGAGCGTGCTCGACGGGTTCGGCGAGCGCTGCGACGCGCTGGTCGAGGCCGTGGGGCTCACCGACTACGCCGGGACGCCGGCCGTCGAACTGCCCTATGGCCGCAAGCGCGCGCTCGAGATCGCCACCACGCTCGCCCTCGAGCCCGAGATGATGCTGCTCGACGAGCCGACCGCCGGCATGGCGCACGAGGACGTCGAGCGCATCACGGCGCTCATCAGGAAGGTCGCGGTCAACCGCACGGTGCTGATGGTCGAGCACAATCTCTCCGTGGTCTCGAAGCTGTCGGACACCATCACGGTGCTCGCGCGGGGCGAGGTGCTGGCGGAGGGCGACTACGCGAGCGTGTCGAAGCACCCGGCCGTCGTCGAGGCCTACCTGGGGACCGCGCATGCCTGACGGCAAGCAGCCCGCGCCCGCCTCGCCCGCGCCGGGGGCCGCCACGCCGCTGCTCCGCGTGGCCGGGCTGAACGCCTGGTATGGCGAGTCGCACGTGCTGCACGGCATCGACTTCGAGGTGCGGCAGGGCGAGGTGGTCACGCTGCTCGGCCGCAACGGCGCGGGCAAGACGACGACGCTGAAGTCGGTGATGGGCATCGTGCCGCGCCGGACGGGCTCGATCGCCTACGAAGGCGTGGAGACCATCGGATTCGCGTCCAACCGCGTCGCGCGGCTGGGCATCGCCTACTGCCCCGAGGAGCGCGGCATCTTCGCCAGCCTCAACGTCGAGGAGAACCTTCTGCTGCCGCCGCAGGTGCGCCCCGGCGGGCTCACGACGGCGCAGATCTTCGAGCTGTTCCCCAACCTCAAGGAGCGGCTGCGCAGCCAGGGCACCAAGCTCTCCGGCGGCGAGCAGCAGATGCTCGCGATCGGGCGCATCCTGCGCACCGGCGCGCGCCTGCTGCTGCTCGACGAGCCGACTGAGGGGCTCGCGCCGGTGATCGTCCAGCAGATCGGGCGCACGATCGCGCGCCTCAAGGCCGAGGGCTTCACGATCCTGCTCGTCGAGCAGAACTTCCGCTTCGCATCCACCGTCGCCGACCGCCACTACGTGATGGAGCACGGCCGCGTCGTCGACATGATCCCCAATGCCGAACTGGCCGCCAACATGGCGAAGCTGCACGACTACCTCGGCGTCTGACACCCGAAACGGGCGCGCTTGCGCCCTCTATTCTCCAAGGAGGAGCAGCATGAACGTATTCAAGCGCAGTGCGATGGCCGCGGCGGTCGCGGGAACCCTGGTTGCCGGCGCGGCGCAGGCGCAGATCTCCGACGGCACGATCAAGATCGGCGTGCTGTCGGACATGTCCAGCCTCTACACGGACCTGGCCGGCGTCGGCTCCGTGCTCGCAGCGCGGCTCGCGGTGGAGGACTTCGGCGCCGCGAAGAAGGGCATGAAGGTCGAGATCCTCTCCGCCGACCACCAGAACAAGCCCGACGTCGGCAGCAACGTCGTGCGCCAGTGGTACGACGTCGACAAGGTCGACGTGGTCGTGGACACGCCCAATTCCGGCGTCGCGCTCGCCGTCAACCAGATCACCCGCGACAAGGGCAAGGCGTTCCTCGTCTCCGGCGCAGCGTCGTCCGACCTGACCGGCAAGGCCTGCTCGCCGAACACGATCCACTGGACCTACGACACCTGGATGCTGGCGAACGGCACCGGCAGCGCGATCGTGAAGACCGGCGGCGACAGCTGGTTCTTCCTCACCGCCGACTACGCGTTCGGCCACGCGCTCGAGCGCGACACCGAGGCCGTCGTGCTGAAGGGCGGCGGCAAGGTGCTGGGCAAGGTTCGCCACCCGCTCAACACGCAGGACTTCAGCTCGTTCCTGCTGCAGGCGCAGTCGTCGAAGGCGAAGATCGTCGGGCTGGCCAACGCCGGCGGCGACACCACGAACGCGATCAAGCAGGCGGCCGAATTCGGCATCGTCAAGGGCGGGCAGAACCTGGCCGGGCTGCTGGTGTTCATCACCGACGTCCACGCGCTGGGCCTGCAGACCGCTCAGGGCCTGATCTTCACCGAGACGTTCTACTGGGACCAGAACGACCAGACGCGCGCGTTCGCCAAGCGCTTCGCCGCGTCGAACAAGGGCATCCACCCGACGATGGTCCACGCCGGCGTGTACTCGTCGGTGCTGCACTACCTCAAGGCGGTCGAGGCGCTGAAGAGCGACGACGGCACCAAGGTCGTCGCGCAGATGAAGAAGACGCCGACCGACGACCCGCTGTTCGGCAAGGGCTCGATCCGCGCCGACGGCCGCAAGATCCACCCGGCCTACCTGGTCGAGGTGAAGAAGCCGGGCGAGTCGAAGGCGCCGTGGGACTACCACAAGATCCGCGCGACGATTCCCGCGGAGCAGGCGTTCCGGCCGGTGGCGGAGGGCGGGTGCCCCCTCGTCAAGTGACCGCCGGCGGCAGCCGGCGGTCATCCCCGCGAAAGCGGGGATCCAGCGGCTTGCGCAGCGCAAAGACGCCGGGTTCCCGCATTCGCGGGAACGGCGCCGGAGCGGGGGTCATCCCCGCTCCCGCCCTCGCGGGAGCGGGCTCCGTGGGGGATCCGGCGTCTTCCGCAGTGCGAAGGCACCGGGTTCCCGCTTGCGCAGGAACGACGCACGCCTGAACCGCAGCCGGCATCGAGATGACTGAGATCTTTGGCGTGCCGACGCAGGCCCTCTTCGGGCAGCTGCTCATCGGCCTCATCAACGGCTCGTTCTACGCGATGCTGTCGCTCGGGCTGGCGGTGATCTTCGGCCTGCTCAACATCATCAACTTCACGCACGGCGCGCAGTACATGATGGGTGCGTTCGCGGCGTGGTTCCTGCTCAACAAGGCGGGCGTCGGCTACTGGTGGTCGCTGCTGATCGTGCCGATCGTGGTCGGCGCCACGGGCGTGATCATCGAGCGCACGATGCTCTCGCGACTCTACAAGCTCGACCACCTCTACGGGCTGCTGCTGACGTTCGGCCTGGCGCTGGTCATCCAGGGCCTGTTCCGCAACGAGTACGGCTCCTCGGGCCTGCCCTACCAGATCCCGCAGGAGCTCGTCGGCGGCTACAACCTCGGCTTCATGTTCCTGCCCAAGTACCGGGCGTGGGTGATCGTCGCGTCGCTGGTCGTCTGCGTCGCCACGTGGTACGTGATCGAGCGCACGAAGCTCGGCGCCTACCTGCGCGCGGCGACCGAGAATCCGGCGCTGGTGCAGTCGTTCGGCATCAACGTGCCGCGGATGATCACGCTCACCTACGGGTTCGGCGTCGGGCTGGCCGCGCTGGCCGGCGTCATGGCCGCGCCGATCTACCAGGTGAACCCGCTGATGGGCGCCGACCTCATCATCGTCGTGTTCGCGGTCGTCGTCATCGGCGGCATGGGCTCGATCATGGGTTCGATCCTCACCGGCTTCATGCTCGGCATCGTCGAGGGGCTGACGAAGGTGTTCTACCCGGAGGCGTCCAACACGGTGATCTTCGTGATCATGGTGGTCGTGCTGATCCTGCGTCCGGCCGGGCTGTTCGGGCGGGAGCGCTAGATGGAACGCGCCTCCGCCGCTCCCGCTTCCGCAGGCCGGACGACCGCGATGCTCACCGGCACGCGCGGCATCCTCGTCATGGCCGCGCTCTTCGCGATCGCCCCCTGGGCCGGCCTGTACCCGGTGTTCCTGATGAAGGTGCTGTGCTTCGCGCTGTTCGCCTGCGCCTTCAACCTGCTGATCGGCTTCGGCGGCCTGCTGTCGTTCGGCCACGCGATGTTCCTCGGCACGGCGGGCTACGTCTCGGCGCACGCGGCCAAGGAGTGGGGGCTGCCGCCCGAGGTCGCCATCCTCGCCGGCACCGCCGCCTCCGCGGTGCTCGGCGCGGTCACCGGCCTCATCGCGATCCGCCGCCAGGGCATCTACTTCGCGATGATCACGCTGGCGATGGCGCAGATGATCTACTTCTTCTGCCTGCAGTCGCCGCACACGCACGGCGAGGACGGCATCCAGGCGGTGCCGCGCGGGAAGCTGTTCGGCGTGCTCGACCTCGCGCAACCGCTGGTCATGTACTACGTCGTGCTGGCGATCTTCCTCGCCGGATTCGCGGTGATCTACCGCGCGATCCACTCGCCGTTCGGGCAGGTGCTGAAGGCGATCCGGGAGAACGAGCCGCGCGCGATCTCGCTGGGCTACGACGCCGACCGCTACAAGCTTCTCGCGTTCGTGCTCTCGGCCACGCTCTCGGGGCTCGCCGGGGCGACGAAGGCGATCGTGTTCCAGCTGGCCTCGCTGACCGACGTGCACTGGACGATGTCCGGCGAGGTCGTGCTGATGGTGCTGCTGGGCGGCATGGGGACGATCTTCGGGCCGGTCGTCGGCGCGCTGGTGATCATCACGCTGGAGAACTACCTCGCGCCGTTCGGCCAGTGGGTGACGATCATCACCGGCCTCATCTTCGTCGTCTGCGTGCTCGCGTTCCGCCGCGGCATCGTCGGCGAGCTGGCCGCCTGGCTGGAGCGGCGCCGCGCGTAGGAGACGCCGCGCGCCGCGAACGAGGGCATCGTGTCCGTCTACGTCGTCCGGCGCACGCTCCAGGCGCTTCTGGTCCTGTTCGTGATGTCCGTGCTCGTGTTCGCCGGCGTGTACGCGGTCGGCAACCCGGTCGACATCCTCATCAACCCGATGGCCGACCAGATCGAGCGCGAGCAGGCGATCGCCGCGCTCGGCCTCGACAAGCCGCTGTGGGAGCAGTACACGACGTTCATCGAGGGCGCGGTGACCGGCGACCTCGGCCGCTCCTTCGTCCACGCCGCCCCGGCGCTCGGGCTGATCCTCGAGCGCATGCCCGCGACGCTGGAACTCGCATCCGCGGCGATGCTGATCGCGGTCCTGCTCGGCATCCCGCTCGGCCTGTGGGCGGGGCTCAAGCCGCACTCGTTCGCCGGGCGCTCGATCATGGCCGGATCGATCCTCGGCTTCTCGCTGCCCACGTTCTGGGTCGGGCTGATGCTCATCATGGTGTTCTCGGTCATGCTGGGCTGGCTGCCGTCCAACGGCCGCGGGCCGACCGTCGAGCTCCTCGGCGTGCCGGTGTCGTTCCTCTCGCTCGAGGGCTGGCGCCACCTCGCGATGCCGGCGACGAACCTCGCGCTGTTCAAGCTCGCGCTGCTGATCCGCCTCACGCGCGCCGGCACGCGCGAGGCGCTCCTGCAGGACTACGTGAAGTTCGCCCGCGCCAAGGGGCTGTCGAACGCGCGCGTGATCCTCGTGCACGTGCTGCGCAACATCCTGATCCCGATCGTCACCGTCATCGGGCTGGAGTTCGGCTCGGTGATCGCGTTCGCCATCGTCACCGAGAGCGTGTTCGCCTGGCCCGGCATGGGCAAGCTGCTGATCGACTCGATCAACCTGCTCGACCGGCCGGTGATCGTCGCCTACCTGATGGTGATCGTGACGATCTTCATCGTCATCAACCTGCTGGTCGACCTCCTCTACTCGGTGCTCGACCCGCGCGTGCGGCTGGCGGAGGCGAAGGGATGAGCGGCGCCGAGGCACCCGTGGCGCGCGCCGTCGAGTCGCCGGCGAAGCGGGTCTTCGCCGACTTCGTCGCCAACCCCACGGCGGTGTTCGGGCTCGCGCTGCTCGCGCTCATCGTGCTCCTGGCGGTGTTGGCGCCGCTCGTGTCGCCGCAGAATCCCTACGACCTCGCGCAGCTCGACGTGATGGACGCGCGGCTTCCGCCGGGCTCGGCGACGGCCGACGGCGGGACGTTCTGGCTCGGCACCGACGACCAGGGCCGCGACATGCTCTCGGCGATCTTCTACGGCCTGCGCATCTCGCTCATGGTCGGCGCCACCAGCACGGCATTCGCGCTGGTCATCGGCCTGACGATGGGTCTTTGCGCCGCGTACTTCGGCGGTCGCGTCGAGACGCTGATCATGCGCGTGGTCGACATCCAGCTCTCGTTCCCGGCGATCCTGATCGCGCTGATCCTGATCGCGGTGCTCGGGCAGGGCACCGGCAAGGTGATCGCCGCGCTCGTCACGATCCAGTGGGCCTACTACGCGCGCACGGTGCGCGGCGCCGCGCTGGTCGAGAAGCGCAAGGAGTACGTCGAGGCCGCGCGCTGCCTCGCGCTGCCGCCCGTGCGCATCGTGTTCCGGCACCTGCTGCCGAACTGCCTGCCGCCGCTCATCGTCGTCGCGACGGTGCAGGTCGCCGCCGCGATCGCGCTGGAAGCCACGCTCTCGTTCCTCGGCCTCGGGCTGCCGATCACGGAGCCCTCGCTGGGCTTGCTGATCGCCAACGGCTACCAATACCTGCTGTCGGGCAAGTACTGGATCAGCTTCTTTCCGGGGCTCGCGCTGCTCGCCACCATCGTGTCGATCAACCTGTGCGCGGACCAGCTGCGCGACGTGCTCAACCCGCGGCTGCAGAGGTAGCGGTGCGAGGCAACCTGCTGCTCGCCGTCGACGGGCTGCGCACCCACTTCTTCACCAGGGCGGGCGTGGTGAAGGCGGTCGACGACGTCTCGTTCAAGCTGAACCGCGGCGAGGTGCTGGGGCTGGTCGGCGAGTCGGGCTCGGGGAAGTCGATCACCGGCTACTCGATCATGGGCCTGGTCGACCCGCCGGGGCGCATCGTCGGCGGCAGCATCCGGCTCTCCGGCCGCGAGCTGGTCGGCCTGCCGCAGGAGGCGATGCGGGCGCTGCGCGGCAACCGCGTGGCGATGATCTTCCAGGACCCGATGATGACGCTGAACCCGGTCATGCGCATCGACCGGCAGATGACCGAGGCGATCCTCGCCCACGCCGACGCCGGCGAGGCGGCGGCGCGGGCGCGGGCGCGCGACGCGCTCGTCGCAGTGGGCATCCCGTCGCCCGACGAGCGGCTGGCCGCCTACCCGCACCAGTTCTCCGGCGGCATGCGCCAGCGCGTGGCCATCGCGATCGCGCTGCTCAACCGACCCGACCTCATCATCGCCGACGAGCCGACCACCGCGCTCGACGTCACCATCCAGGGCCAGATCCTCTACGAGATGCAGAAGCTCACGCGCGACAGCGGCGCGTCGCTGATCTGGATCACGCACGACCTGTCGGTGGTCGCCGGGCTCGCGGACCGCATCGCGGTGATGTACGCGGGTCGCATCGTGGAGCAAGGCAGTTGCGCCGACGTGCTCGCGGCGCCCGCGCACCCGTACACGCAGGGCCTGCTCGACTCGGTGCCGTCGCGCAACCCGCGGGGCGCGCGCCTGCGCCAGATCCCCGGCATGGCGCCCTCGCTGATGGCGCTGCCGGAGGGCTGCGCATTCCGCGATCGCTGCCCGCGCGCCGGCCGCGCCTGCGCCATCGCGCCGGAGATGGAGGCGGTCGGCGCGGCGGAGGCGGGGCGCGCGGTGCGATGCCACCATCCGCTGGTCCCGCACACGGTGGAGGACGCGTGACTTGCTCTCACGCCCGGCCGCTCTCCCGCTGTTGCCGGCGAGGAGAGAACGGCGGCTCTTGCCCGTGCGCTCGCAAGGGGCGGCGCGGGCCAGCCTTCGCCTCCGTTCCCCACGCGCCAGAGGCCAGCGCGGGGGCTTGCCGGTGACGGCGACGACGATCCAGCCCGACGGCACGCTCCGGGTCGAACCGCCTCCCGGCGTCCCGCTCGTCGACCTGCGCGGCGTCAGCAAGCGCTTCGTGAAGCACGTCGACCTCGCGGGGAAGATCGCCAACGCGTTCGGCGCGGGCGTGCGCGAGGAGGTCGTCCACGCCGTCGACCGCGTGAGCCTGGCCATCGCGCCCGGCGAGGTCGTCGGCCTCGTCGGCGAGTCGGGCTGCGGCAAGTCGACGCTGGGCCGCGTCGCGGTCGGGCTGCTCGAGCCCTCGGCGGGCGAGAGGCGCTGGCGCGGGACGCGCGTCGACGCGCTGCCCGCCGCGGAGCGTCGCGAGGCGCAGCTCGCGATGCAGATGATCTTCCAGGACCCCTACGCGTCGCTGAACCCGCGCATGCGCGTGGTGGACATCGTCGGCGAGGCGCCGGTCGTGCACGGCATGATCGGCGCACGGCAGCAGATCGAGTACGTCGGGCTGCAGCTCAACCGCGTCGGGCTCGACCCCACGCTGATGCGCCGCTTCCCGCACCAGTTCTCCGGCGGGCAGCGCGCGCGCATCGGCATCGCCCGCGCGCTCGCGGTCAAGCCGGAGTTCCTGGTCTGCGACGAGTCCGTCGCCGCGCTCGACGTGTCGATCCAGGCGCAGGTGCTCAACCTGTTCATGGACCTGCGCACCGCCCTCAATCTCACTTACCTCTTCATCAGCCACGACCTCGGCGTGGTGCGCCACATCAGCGACCGCGTGGTGATCATGTACCTCGGCCGCGTCGTCGAGAGCGGGGCCTCGGAGGCGCTGTTCCGCGCGCCGGCGCACCCTTACACGCAGGCGCTGCTCGCCGGGGTGGGCTCGGTCGAGCCGGTGAAGCGCACGTTCGTGCCGGTGCAGGGCGAGATTCCCTCGCCGCTCGACCCGCCGACAGGGTGCCACTTCCACCCGCGCTGCCCGCACGCGATGCCGCGGTGCCGCGAGGCGGCGCCGTCGCTCGTCGCAGTCGAGCCGGGGCGCGAGGTCGCCTGCTGGCTCACCGAGGGCAGGTGAGCATGGACGCGCCGATCCGCGTGCACGCGCCGGCGGCGGGTGAATTGCCGCTCGTGCTCGACTCGCCGCACTCCGGCGAACACTATCCCGACGACTTCGACCACGCGCCGCCGCGCGCGGTCGTGCGGCAGGCCGAGGACACGCACGTCGCGCGCCTGTACGCCTGCGCGACCGCGCACGGGGCGACGCTGCTCGAGGCGACGTTCCCGCGCGCCTACCTCGACGCGAACCGCTCGCTCGCGGACATCGACCCCGCGCTCCTCGCCGACGGCTGGATTGAGCCGCTGTCGCCGTCGGGCAAGACGGCGAAGGGGATCGGGCTCGTGTGGCGCATCGCGCGCGACGGCTCGCCGATGTACGCGCGCAAGCTCGCCCGCCGCGAGGTCGAGGCGCGCATCGAGCGCTGCTGGCGGCCCTATCACGCGGCGCTCGATGCGCTGCTCGACGCCGCGGTCGCGAGGTTCGGCGCGGCCTGGCACCTCAACTGCCACTCGATGCCCGCGGTGGGCGACGCCAATGCCGACGACCCGGGCCGCGAGCGCGCGGACTTCGTGCTCGGCGACCGCGACGGCACGACGTGCGCACCGGGCTTCACCGATCTCGTCGCGACGACGCTCCGCGGCTTCGGCTATTCGGTGGCGATCAACGACCCCTATAAGGGCGTCGAGCTGGTGCGCCGCCACGGCCGGCCGGGCGAGGGCCGCCACAGCCTGCAGGTCGAGGTGAAGCGCACGCTGTACATGGACGAGGCCACACTCGCGCCGCACGCGGGCTACGCGCGGCTCGCCGCCGACCTCGAGCGGCTCGTGGCGGCAGTCGCGGCCCACGTGCGCGAGGAGTGCGCCCGCTCCGGGGCGGCCCCAGTGGCCTGACCACTTGACCGCCGGACGAGCCCGCTGCTAACGTAGACTGCTTCGTCGCGGCCGGGGGCCGCGCGGTCGCACCGTCGAACACCAAGGAAGGAGAATCCATGTCCAAAGTCTCGCGCGCGCTCTCGCGCCTTGCCGTCGTCGCGCTTGCGGCGGCGCTGCCGTTCGGCGCGTCGGCGCAGAGCTACCCCAATCGTCCGATCACGTTCGTCGTGCCCTGGGGCGCCGGCGGCGGCACGGACACGACCGCCCGCTACTTCGCCGCGCAGCTCGAGAAGGAACTCGGCCAGCCGGTCAACGTCGTCAACCGAACCGGCGGCAGCGGCGTGGTCGGCCACAGCGCGATCGCCCAGGCGCCGGCGGACGGCTACACGATCGGCATGATCACCGTCGAGATCTCGATGATGCACTGGCAGGGGCTCACCGACCTCGCGCCGGCGTCGTACACGCCGCTCGCGCTGGTCAACGCCGACCCGGCCGGCTTCACGGTGAAGGCGGACTCGCCGTTCAAGTCGGTGAAGGAAGTGCTCGACTACGCGAAGGCCAACCCCGGCAAGCTGAAGGCCTCCGGCACGGGGCAGGGCGGCATCTGGCACCTCGCCCTCGCGGGCCTGCTCAACGACGCCAAGATCCCGCAGTCGGCGATGCCGTGGGTGCCGTCGAACGGTGCGGCGCCCGCGATGCAGGACCTCGCGGCCGGCGGCGTCGACGTCGTGACCTGCTCGCTGCCGGAAGCGCGCGCGCTGATCGACGCCGGCAAGGCGAAGCCGCTCGCGGTCATGGACAGCAAGAAGTCCGACCTCTTCCCGAACGTCCCCACGATGAAGGAAGCAGCGGGCAGCGGCTGGACGGTCTCGGCCTGGCGCGGCATCGCCGGGCCGAAGGGCCTGCCGAAGGACGTCGAGACCAAGCTCGTCGCGGCGATCAAGAAGATCTGGGACAGCAAGGAGTTCAAGGACTTCGCGTCGAGCAAGGGCTACGGCACGGCGTGGGCGGCGCAAGGCGACTTCGCCGCGTTCATGGCCAAGGGCGATGCCGACATGGGCGTAGTGATGAAGGCAGCCGGCCTCGCCAAGTGACCCCGCGCGTACGCGCGGGGTCATCCCCGCGCAGGCGGGGATCCAGGGTCTTCGCCTCCGCGAGTGCGGGGTCATCCCCGCGGAGGCGGGGATCCGGCGTCTTTCGCAGTGCAACGACACCGGGTTCCCGCTATCGCGGGAACGACGCCGGAGTGGGGTCATCCCCGCGGACGCTGCTACGGCGCCTGACGCCTTGAAGATCAACGACGCGATCTTCGGCGCGGTGTTCGCGCTGCTGGGCGCCATCGTCCTCGTCGACGTCCAGGGCTTTCCGAAGATTCCGGGCCAGCAGTACGGACCGGCGATCTTCCCCGGTCTCGTCGCGACCGGGCTCATCGTCTGCGGGTTGCTGCTCGTGTTCTATGGCGCGCGCCATCGCGCGGAGCAGCCCTGGGTGCGTGGCGGCGACTGGCTGAACTCGCGTCGCCACGTCGTCGCCGCCGCGGCGATCGTGCTCGGCGTCGCCGCGTACATAGCCTTGGCCGGGTGGCTCGGCTTCCTGCTGGTCGCGCCCCCGCTGCTGCTCCTCTGGTTCCGCGTCCTGGGCGTGCGCTGGAGAACGGCAGCGATCGCCGCGGCAGGGACGTCGCTGGCGATCTGGTACGTGTTCTACAAGCTGCTGCGGGTTCCGCTCCCGTGGGGCGTGCTCACGCCCTGGGCATTCTGAGCGGCGATGGAAGCCATCGGCCTCGCCTTCGGGATGGTGTTCAACCTGCAGACGATGCTGGTCATCGCCGGCGCGTCGCTGTTCGGGCTGTTCGTCGGCGCGGTGCCGGGACTCACGGCGACGATGGCCACCGCGCTGCTGGTGCCGGTCACGTTCTTCATGCCGCCGATCCCGGCGATCGCCGCGATCGTCACCGCGACGGCGATGGCGATCTTCTCCGGCGACGTCCCGGGCTGCCTGCTGCGCATGCCCGGGACGCCCGCCTCGGCGGCCTACACCGACGAGGCCTACGCGATGACGCGCAAGGGCCAGGCGGAGCTGGCACTCGGCGCCGGCCTCGTGTTCTCGGCGATCGGCGGGCTGTTCGGCACGCTGGTTCTGATCGTCTCCGCGCCCACGCTCGCCGAGTTCGCGCTCAGGTTCAGCTCGTTCGAGTACTTCTGGCTCGTGCTGCTCGGCCTCACCTGCGCGATCGTGATCACGGCCGAGCGCCCGCTCAAGGGCATCGTGTCGCTGCTGCTCGGGCTGCTGGTCGCGTCGGTCGGCCTCGACAACCCGGGCGGGCACCCGCGCTTCACGTTCGGGGTGCCCGAGCTCCTGGGCGGCATCGGCATGATCCCGATGATGATCGGCATGTTCGCGGTCTCGGAGATCATCCGCTTCGCCGTCGACACGAGCGCGCGTCCGCTGATCGTCGACCAGCCGATCCACAACGTGTTTCGCGGCATGTGGACGCTGACGAAGCGCTACCCGGTGCAGATCCTGCGCGGCAGCGTGCTGGGCACGCTGGTGGGCGCGCTGCCGGGCGCGGGCGCCGACATCGCGGCGTGGATGAGCTACGCGATCAGCAAGAAGTCGTCGAAGGAGCCGGAGAAGTTCGGCACCGGGCACGTCGAGGGGATCATCGAGAGCGGCGCGGCCAACAACAGCGCGATCGCCGGCGCGTGGATCCCCGCGCTGGTGTTCGGCATCCCGGGCGACTCGATCACGGCGATCGTGATCGGGGTCCTCTACATGAAGAACATGAACCCGGGACCGGTGATGTTCACGCAGAACCCGCAGAACATCTATGCGGTGTACCTGCTGTTCATCCTCGCCAACCTGATCATGATCCCGCTGGGCTGGTGGTGCATCAAGGTGGCGAAGAACCTGCTGCGCGTGCCGCGCAGCGTGCTGATGCCGATCATCCTGCTGTTCTGCATCGTCGGCTCGTTCGCGATCAACAACACGCTGTTCGACGTCGGCGTCATGCTGGCGGCCGGCGTCTTCGCCTACGTGCTCGAGGAGAACGGCTTCCCCGTCGCGCCGGCGATCCTCGGCGTCGTGCTGGGCACGATGCTGGAGGAGAACTTCGTCACCTCGATGATCAAGGCCGACGGCAACCTGCTGGCCTTCTTCGGGCGCCCGGTCGCGGCGACGCTGGGCGCGCTGGCCATCGCCGCCTGGTTCCTCCCGCCGCTGATCCGCCGGGTGCGGCGCGCGGCCGTCGCCTGACGCCCCGGTCCGGGCGCGTCCGACCCGGTTTGCCGGGTATGGCGCGGAGGCGGTATAATTTCAAGGTTTAGCAGGCCGGCCGTCACGGGCCAACGGGGCGATGCGCGCGAAGCTGGTCGTCGGCAACTGGAAGATGAACGGCGACCTCGCGTCGAACGCCAGGCGGCTCGACGCGCTCGCTGCCGGCTGGAAGGCGAAGCCGGGCCGCGAGCTGGCGGTGTGCGTTCCGTTTCCGTACCTGGCGCAAGCGCGCGAGCGGCTGCAGGGCAGCGCGGTCGCGTGGGGCGCGCAGGACGTCAGCGAGCACGCTGCCGGTGCGCACACCGGCGAGGTGGCGGCGGCGATGGTGGCGGAGTTCGGCAGCCGCTACGCGATCGTCGGGCACTCGGAGCGCCGGCAGGCGCACCGCGAGTCCGATGCGCTGGTTGCGGCGAAGGCGCGCGCGGCGCTGGCGGCGGGGCTCGTCCCGGTCGTGTGCGTCGGCGAAACGCTGGCCGAGCGGGACGCAGGCAGGATCGAGGAGGTGGTCGGCGCGCAGGTCGATGCGGCGATCGCCGGGCTGGGAGAGGCGGTGGCGCGCTGCGTGGTGGCCTACGAGCCGGTGTGGGCGATAGGCACCGGGCGGACGGCGACGCCTGAGCAGGCGCAGGAAGTGCACGCGCTGCTGCGCGCGCGGCTGAAGCGCGCAGGCGCGGGAGACGTGGCGCTGCTCTACGGGGGCAGCGTGAAGGCGGCGAATGCCGCCGCGTTGTTCGGCATGGCGGACGTCGACGGCGGGCTGGTCGGCGGGGCGTCGCTGGACGCGGACGAATTCATGGCCATCGGCGCCGCCTGAGGAATCTCGGGACGGACGTCGGGGCGGAGCGGAACGAACGATGGGCTTTCTCGAACCGATATTGCTGATCCTGCACGTGATGGTCGCCGCGGGCATCTGCGTGCTCGTGCTGCTGCAGCACGGCAAGGGCGCGGACATGGGCGCGGCGTTCGGCAGCGGCTCGTCGGGCAGCCTGTTCGGCGCCGCGGGCTCGGCGAACTTCCTGTCGCGTTCCACTGCGGCGCTCGCGACCATCTTCTTCCTGTCGAGCCTCGGGCTCACCTACTTCGGTGCGCAGCGCAGCGTCCCGGCGGGGGTCGAGCGGAGCATCATGGACCAGCAGGCGCCGAAGGCGGGGGACGTGCCCCCGGCCCCGGCGGTTCCGGGCGGCGCGCCGGCGCAACCGGCGGCGCCGGGCGGCAAGGCGGGAGACATACCGAAGTAGTTGCAACGGATCAGGCGCGAGGGGCCTTCGTCAACCGATCCCTGGTTCCTGATCACGGACACGCCGACGTGGTGAAATTGGTAGACACGCTGTCTTGAGGGGGCAGTGGCGAAAGCCGTGGGAGTTCGAGTCTCCCCGTCGGCACCAGGGTCGAGTGCAGTAGCAGGCGAAGCGTTCCGCGGCCCTCAGGCCTCGCGAACGCCGAGGCGGATCCACCGGAACCCGGCGCCCGGGCGCGCCGCGGCAGCGATGCTCGAAGCGTACTTCCCCATCCTGCTCTTCATCCTCGTCGGCATCGCGATCGGCGGAGTGCTCCTCGGCCTCGGGAGCCTGGTCTCCCCGAGCCGGCCCGATCCCGACAAGCTCTCGCCCTACGAGTGCGGCTTCGAGGCGTTCGAGGACGCGCGCATGAAGTTCGACGTGCGCTACTACCTCGTCGCGATCCTGTTCATCCTCTTCGACCTCGAGATCGCGTTTCTCTTCCCGTGGGCCGTCGTGCTGCCGGAGATCGGCTTCTTCGGCTTCGCCGCGATGATGGTGTTCCTCGCCATCCTCGTGGTCGGCTTCGTCTACGAGTGGAAGAAGGGCGCGCTCGAGTGGGAGTAGCGATGAGCGCCACCGAGCAGGGGCCCCGCGCGCGGCGCGGGGATGCGAGCAAGGCGCTCAGCGCAGGCGGCCGACGCTCGGCGCATGGTCTTTGCACGGGCGTGCAGGGAGGCCGCGCTGCGGGCGCGGGGCACTGAGCCATGGCCATCGAAGGCGTCCTGGAGAAGGGCTTCGTCACGACGACGCTCGACAGCGTCATCAACTGGGCGCGCAACGGGTCGATGTGGCCGATGACGTTCGGGCTGGCCTGCTGCGCCGTCGAGATGATGCACGCGGGCGCGGCGCGCTACGACCTCGACCGCTTCGGCATCGTGTTCCGCCCGAGCCCGCGGCAGTCGGACGTGATGATCGTCGCCGGGACGCTGTGCAACAAGATGGCGCCGGCGCTGCGCAAGGTCTACGACCAGATGGCCGAGCCGCGGTGGGTGATCTCGATGGGGAGCTGCGCGAACGGCGGCGGCTACTACCACTACTCCTACTCGGTCGTGCGCGGCTGCGACCGCATCGTGCCGGTCGACGTCTACGTGCCCGGCTGCCCGCCGACCTCCGAGGCGCTGCTCTACGGCATCCTGCAGCTCCAGAACAAGATCTGGCGCACGAACACGATCGCCAGATGACATCCGCGTTCGCTTCGCTCGCTGCCTTTGAGGGCGGCGGATCGGTCCCTCGGGGCGGCCCTTCGGGACCGGAGTGATGGACTCGATTTCGCGCGTGGACGGACTGGCGGCGGCGGTGCGCGAGGCGCTGGGGGAGCGCGCGCGCAGCGTCGACGTAACGTTCGGCGAATGCACGATCGTCGTCGAGCCGGCCGGCCTCGTGGCGGCGATGCGCGTCCTTCGCGATGATCCCGCGCTGCGCTTCGACATGCTGATCGACGCCTGCGGCGTCGACTACTCCACGTGGGAGAACCGCGCGTGGGAGGGTCGGCGCTACGCCGTCGTCTACCACCTGCTGTCGGTGGCGAACAACCAGCGCGTGCGCGTGCGCGCGTTCGCCGCGGACGACGACTTCCCCGTCGTGCCGAGCCTCGTGGACCTGTGGCCGGCGATCAACTGGTTCGAGCGCGAGGCGTTCGACCTCTACGGCATCGTGTTCGACGGCCACCCGGACCTGCGGCGCCTGCTGACCGACTACGGCTTCGTCGGCCACCCGTTCCGCAAGGACTTCCCGATCTCCGGGCACGTCGAGATGCGCTACGACCCCGAGCAGGGGCGCGTGATCTACCAGCCGGTGAGCATCGAGCCGCGCGAGATCGTGCCGCGCGTCGTGCGCGAGGACGGGTACGCGGGGAAGCCATGAGAGGCGGGAGGACGTGCGAGGAGGGAGCGGCGAGCGCGCCTGGGACAAGGTTCCGGGAGCGCACGGGCGTGACGTGCGCGCAGGCGGCACGGTCGCGACCCGGCGCGTCCATCCCTCCCGCCTCGCCCCTTGCATCGGCGCTCGCGTAGCGCAATGGCCGAGATCCGCAACTACACGATGAACTTCGGGCCGCAGCACCCCGCGGCCCACGGCGTGCTGCGGCTCGTGCTCGAGCTCGACGGGGAGGTGATCGAGCGCGCCGACCCGCACATCGGCCTGCTGCACCGCGCGACCGAGAAGCTCGCCGAGACGCGGACCTACCTCCAGTCGCTGCCGTACATGGACCGGCTCGACTACGTCTCGATGATGTGCAACGAGCACGCCTACTGCCTCGCCATCGAGAGGCTGCTCGGCCTCGAGGTGCCGCTCCGCGCGCAGTACATCCGGGTGATGTTCGACGAGCTGACCCGGCTGCTCAACCACCTGCTGTGGCTGGGCTGCCACTCGCTCGACGTCGGCGGGATGACGACGTTCCTCTACGCATTCCGCGAGCGCGAGGACCTGTTCGACATGTACGAGGCGGTGTCCGGCGCGCGCATGCACGCCGCGTACTACCGCCCGGGCGGCGTGTACCGCGACCTTCCCGAGCGGATGCCGCAGTACGCGAAGTCGAGCCTGCGCAGCGAGCGCGAGACGGCCAGGCTCAACGAGAACCGCCGGGGCTCGCTGCTCGACTTCATCGACGACTTCGCGCGCCGCTTCCCGGGCTACGTCGACGACTACGAGACGCTGCTCACCGAGAACCGCATCTGGAAGCAGCGCACCGTCGGCATCGGGGTGGTCGCGCCGGAACGCGCGATCGCGCTCGGCTTCACCGGCGCCATGCTGCGCGGCTCCGGCGTCCCGTGGGACCTGCGGCGCAAGCAGCCCTACGAGGTCTACGACGCGCTGGACTTCGACATCCCCGTCGGCGTCAACGGCGACTGCTACGACCGCTACCTCGTGCGCGTCGAGGAGATGCGCCAGAGCAACCGGATCGTGAAGCAGTGCGTCGACTGGCTGCGGCGCAACCCCGGCCCGGTGATCGCCGGCGACCACAAGGTCGCGCCGCCGCGGCGCGAGGCGATGAAGTCGAACATGGAGGAGCTGATCCACCACTTCAAGCTCTTCACCGAGGGGATGCACGTGCCGCCCGGCGAGGTCTACGCCGGCATCGAGCATCCCAAGGGCGAGTTCGGCGTCTACATCCTGTCCGACGGCGCGAACAAGCCCTATCGCCTCAAGCTGCGCTCGCCCGACTACGTGCACCTCGCCGCGCTCGACGAGATGTCGCGCGGGCACATGATCGCCGACGTCGTGGCGATCATCGGCACGCAGGACATCGTGTTCGGGTCGATCGACCGATGATGCTCTCGGGGCAATCGCTGGCGCGGATCGGCCGCGAGGTCGCCAAGTACCCGGCCGACCAGAAGCAGTCGGCGGTGATGGCGGCGCTCGCGATCGCGCAGGACGAGCACGGCTGGCTCTCCGAGCCGCTGATGGACGAGGTCGCGCGGGTTCTCGGCATGGCGCCGATCGCGGTCTACGAGGTCGCGTCGTTCTACGCGATGTACAACCTCGCGCCGACGGGGCGCTTCAAGCTGACCGTCTGCACGAACCTGCCCTGCGCGCTGCAGGGGGCGACGCACGCCGCCGCGCACCTCGAGGCGAAGCTCGGCGTGCGCTTCGGCGAGACGACCTCCGACGGCGCGTTCACGCTGAAGGAAGGCGAGTGCATGGGCGCCTGCGGCGACGCGCCGGTGCTGCTGGTCAACAACAAGCGCATGTGCACGAAGATGGCGCCGCAGGCGCTCGACGCGCTGCTCGACGAGCTGCGCGCGGCGCTGTCGCGCGGCGAAGGGGCCCCGGGATGGCCGCGGCGAGGGGAGGCGGCGGAATGAGCGCGGTCGCCGGCCTCCTCGACTACGGCCCGGACGCCGTCCTGATGGCGGGCCTCACCGGCGGCAACTGGCGGCTGGCCGACTACGTCCGGCGCGGCGGCTACGAGGCGCTGAGGAAGATCCTCGCCGAGAAGATCCCGCCCGACCACGTGATCGCCGAGGTGAAGCGCAGCTCGCTGCGCGGCCGCGGCGGCGCGGGCTTCCCGACCGGGCTCAAGTGGAGCTTCATGCCGCGCGCCTACGCCGGCGAGAAGTACGTCGTGTGCAACTCCGACGAGGGCGAGCCGGGGACGTTCAAGGACCGCGACATCCTGCGCTACAACCCGCACGCGCTGATCGAGGGCATGATCATCGCGGGCTATGCGATGGGCTGCGCGCGCGGCTACAACTACATCCACGGCGAGATCTGGGAAGTCTACGAGCGCTGCGAGGAGGCCGTCGCCGAGGCGCGCGCGGCCGGCTTCCTCGGCCGCGACATCCTCGGCAGCGGGTTCTCGTTCGAGCTTGGCAACCACCACGGCTACGGCGCGTACATCTGCGGCGAGGAGACGGCGCTGCTCGAGAGCCTGGAGGGCAAGAAGGGCCAGCCGCGCTTCAAGCCGCCGTTCCCCGCGAGCTTCGGCCTGTACGGCCGGCCGACGACGATCAACAACACCGAGACGTTCGCCTCGGTGCCGTGGATCATGCGCAACGGCGGCGACTGGTTCGCCGGCCTCGGGCGGCCGAACAACGGCGGGACCAAGATCTTCTCGGTGTCCGGCGACGTCGAGCGCCCCGGCAACTACGAGCTTCGGCTCGGCACGCCGTTCGCCAGGCTGCTCGAGCTCGCCGGCGGCGTGCGCGGCGGGCGCAAGCTGAAGGCGGTCATCCCCGGCGGCTCGTCGATGCCGGTGCTGCCCGGCGACGTGATGATGGCCACCGACATGGACTACGACTCGATCGCCAAGGCCGGCTCGATGCTGGGCTCGGGCGCGGTGATCGTGATGGACGAGACGCGCTGCATGGTGAAGAGCCTGCTGCGGCTCTCGTACTTCTACTACGAGGAGTCCTGCGGCCAGTGCACGCCGTGCCGCGAAGGCACGGGCTGGCTGTGGCGCATCGTCGACCGCATCGAGCACGGCCGCGGGCGCCCCGACGACCTCGACCTGCTCAACTCGGTGGCGGACAACATCCAGGGGCGCACGATCTGCGCGCTGGGCGACGCCGCGGCGATGCCGGTCCGCGCCTTCGTCAGGCACTACCGCGACGAGTTCCAGCACCACATCGACCACAAGCGCTGCGTCGTCGCGCCCTATGCCTGAAATGGCCGACGGACTGCTCAACCTCGAGGTCGACGGCGCCGCCGTGCAGGTGCCGCCGGGCAGCACGGTCATGGACGCAGCGACGAAGCTCGGCGTCTACGTGCCGCACTTCTGCTACCACCGCAAGCTCTCGATTGCGGCGAACTGCCGCATGTGCCTGGTCCAGGTCGAGAAGGCGCCCAAACCCTTGCCTGCCTGCGCGACGCCGGTCGCCGAGGGCATGAAGGTCTGGACGCGCTCCGAGCAGGCGGTCGCCGCGCAGAAGGGAGTGATGGAGTTCCTGCTGATCAACCATCCGCTCGACTGCCCGATCTGCGACCAGGGCGGCGAGTGCCAGCTGCAGGACCTCGCGGTCGGCTACGGCGGCACGCAGTCCCGCTACGACGAGCCCAAGCGCGTCGTGCTGCACAAGAACCTCGGGCCGCTGGTCTCGGCCGAGGAGATGTCGCGCTGCATCCACTGCACGCGCTGCGTGCGCTTCGGCCAGGAGATCGCCGGCGTCATGGAGCTCGGGATGGGCGGGCGCGGCGAGCACTCCGAGATCATGTCGTTCGTCGGCCGCTCGGTCGACTCGGAGCTGTCCGGCAACATGATCGACCTCTGCCCGGTGGGCGCGCTCACCAGCAAGCCGTTCCGCTACCGCGCGCGCAGCTGGGAGCTCGCTCGCCGCAAGTCGGTCGCGCCGCACGACTCGCTGGGCAGCAACGTCGTCGTGCAGGTCAAGGGTCGCCAGGTGATGCGGGTGCTCCCGCTGGAGAACGAGGCGGTCAACGAGTGCTGGCTGTCCGACCGCGACCGCTTCAGCTACGAGGGTCTCGACAGCGACGATCGCCTGACCGCGCCGATGGTCAACGACGGGGGCAAGTGGCGGGAGGTCGACTGGCCGACCGCGCTCGAGCGCGTGGCGGCGGGCCTCAAGGGAGTCGTCGCCCAGCACGGCGGCGCGGCGCTCGGCACGCTGGTCGCGCCGATGGCCACGTTCGAGGAACTCGCGCTGGCCGCGCGGCTCGCGCGCGCGCTCGGCTCGGAGAACGTCGACCACCGCCTGCGCCAGGTCGACCCCGGTCCGGGCGGCGAGGCGGTGCGCTGGCTCGGCACCGGTGTGGCCGCAGTCGGCGGGCACGACCGCATCCTCGTCGTCGGCAGCTTCCTGCGCAGCGAGCAGCCGCTGTTCGCGCACCGCATCCGCCAGGCTGCAAGGAAGGGCACGCGCGTCCTCAAGCTCGCGGCTGTCGACGACGACTGGCTGATGCCGGTCGCGGCGAAGGCCATCGTGCCGCCGTCGCTGGTGCCGGCTGCGCTCGCCGAGATCGTGGTCGCCGCGGCAGCTGCCGGCGGCAAGGCGCCGCCCGCGGCGCTCGCCGGCGTCGTCCCCGGCGCGGCGGCGAAGGCCATCGCCGCGGAACTCGCGGGAGGCAGCCGGCCGCTCGTCCTGCTGGGCGCGTTCGCCGAGCAGCACGCGCAGGCGACGCAGTTGCACGCGCTCGCGCAGGCTCTGGCCGGCTTCACCGGGGCGACGCTGGGGTTCATGCGCGACGGCGCGAACGCGGTCGGCGGCGACCTGGCCGGCGCGCGGCCGGGTCCCGGCGGTCTGGCAGCGCACGCGATGCTCGCCGAGCCGCGCCGGGCGTACCTCGTCGTGCACGCCGAGGCGGAGTTCGACTTCGCGAGCCCGGTCGCTGCGCGCGCGGCGTTCGAGCGAGCCGAGTTCGTCGCGGTGCTGAGCGCG
>JAOUIA010000067.1 GCA_029884335.1 Betaproteobacteria bacterium | reverse complement strand
GGCGGATCCCTGGACCAGGGCAATCGCGAACCTTCGCGACCACCCAACGAATCGGCCGGCGACCGCTGCGGCACTGGTGCGCCACTTGAAGACAGTGTTCGGCCCCGGGTCGAAGGATGAAGACGCGAATGCGCTCGTGGCGCGTCTCGAACGCGAAGGCGTGGTGACGTTCGCAGCCGGGAAGGCCACGTATCGGTTGCAGCAGGAGTCGGCCACGCCCGCGGCCTGACTGCGAAGGGCCTCCGCGCCGCGGCGTCGGACGGGGGCACCGTCGCCGCGGACGCGACGATCGCGAAACGGCGCTTGCAGCGAACCCGGTCCTCGCTGCTAGCCGTCTTGCGCGGCCTTCTGCGCGGCCATCTCCGCCGCGTACTCCGCGAAGAACTGCTCCAGCCGCGCGTCGTAGTACGCCTGCAGCTGCGGGTAGAAGTCGGACTCGACGCGCACGAAATCCCGCACCGACTCGGGGTCGCTATGGCCCTCGAGCGCCCTGACCGCCGGGCCCATCGCGATGCCGAACCAGCCGTCGCACTCGTCCATGACGTCGACGAGCTCGCGCATCGACAGCGGCGCGGGCCGCACGCGCGGCTTCACGCGGTAGCGCGTCCCGTACTCGTCGACGATCGAGTAAGCGATGCCGGCTGGCGTGCGCCGCGCGCGCACGCTGATCTGGTCGGCGGTCACCGACCTGATCGAGACGCGCGCGATCTCGACTGCGCCCCTCGCGACTCTCGGCAGGTACTCGCCACCCATCAGCGCTGGGTGGATCGCGCCCCAGCCGCGCCGGTCCTCCTCGCCGAGCTCGGCCGCGAGGAGCTTGGGCGGGATCTCGCTGCCGGCGCCGGCGAGCCCGCGCGCGAGGTTGCGCCGCGCCTGGCCCTTGATGTCGGAGGGCAGCGCGAAGCCCAGCACGCGCGAAGTGAAGTAGTCCCGCGGCTTGAAGTCGAGGTCGATGCCGGGGACTTGCGGAACGTCGGGGAAGTTGCCGGTGGTCATCGATTTCTCCTGGGAGTCGATGCCCCGTTTAGCGCCTTGTTTTTCGTCGCGGCAAGTGGGGCTAAATGACGACGTGGCGGTGCGCGATGCGGGAAGACGGTTCAGTTCGGCAGCCGCCCCTCCTCCTTCGCCTGTGCCGCCTCGATCTCGGCCTGCCTGCGCGCCTCGATGCGGCAGACGTAGTTGCCGAAGTTGCGCAGCATGTCGCCGGTCGCGCCCACGCCGCTGTTGACCGCGATGTGCGCTAGCGTCCACACCAGGTTGTCGGCGAGCTGTTCCCAGTGCCTGTGCTCGGCCGCGTGCGCGAACATCCCCGCGCAGGTCTCGAGGTAGCGCTTGTCGGCGGCCTCGGCAGGCGTGCAGTCGTTCAATTGCGCCGGGGGCGGCGGCGGTGCCGCTTGCGGTTCGTTGCTGGCGATCCGGGTCCGGTTCCTCATGTCGTCCTCCATGGCTCAATGATGCGATCGGCGGTGGCTCAGGGCGTGAGCCCGGGCGGCCGCCCGTCGGCGGAAGTGGGGGCAATGCGAAGAAGACGGGGGTGCCTGCGCGCGGACGGGCAGGCGGCAAAAGGCGGGCACGGCGACATCTCCTCTTTAGCGGCATTGGCGAAGCGCCGGGGGCCGCAAGCTGGAGTCAAATCCCCCCGGCCCGTGAGGTGGGCCAGCCCTGCTGCATCGATTCCGCTGCCGCCGCGCGGGCGACAAAAAACCCGCCGGCGGCAAGCCAAAGCGGGTCGGACGGAGCACCTCGCTTTAGCTGGATTTGTAACGCGCCCGCAAGCTGAAGCTCAAATCGGCGCGATGAAAATGATAGGTCCGCGGGGCCGCGAGGTCAATCGCGCCTGTCGGTCTCCGGCAGCGGGGGAGGGGTGCGTCGGCCCCTGGAACCGCAATAAACCTGCGCGCGGCACGGAATCGGCGTATGATAGGGCATCGAACTCGATTCGGGTCGGCTGCAGGTCCCGCCGGCCCGCCGTTGTTTTTTCTCCCCTATCGACGCTTTGATGCTTCGCGCAAGCCTGCGCGGAGCCATACCGCATTCGGAGCACCCCATGATCAATGGAACCGTGAAATTCTTCAACAACGCGAAGGGCTTCGGCTTCATCGCCCCCGACGACGGCTCGAAGGACGTCTTCGTCCACATCTCGGCCGTCGAACGCGCCGGGCTTGCCACGCTGAGCGAGAACCAGAAGGTCGCGTTCGAGCTCGAGCGCGGCGCCAACGGCAAGATCTCGGCGACCAAGCTGGCCGCGCTGTAACGTCCTGCCGCGGGCGCGGCTCGTCCGCGCCCGCGGATCAACCCCGTCGACGGAGAGCGCGAGCGTGGCGAAGGAAGAAACGATCGAGATGGACGGCGTGGTGAACGAGGTCATGCCGGACACGCGCTTCATCGTCGAGCTCGAGAACGGCCACACCGTCGTCGCCTACATGTCCGGCAAGATGCGCAAGCACCACATCCGCATCCTGGCCGGCGACCGGGTGCGCATCGAGATGACGCCCTACGATTTGAGCAAGGGGCGGATAACTTTCCGCCACAAGGACGAGCGCGCCGCCGCGTCCGGCGCCCCGCGCCCGGCGTACAAGCGCCGCTAGCCGCCCGCGCGAAGGCCGCGTGAGCCGGCCTGCCATCCGTTTCTCCGACCTGCGCGGCATCGGCCGCCTCGCGGGCGACGCCACGACGGGGATCACCGATCTCGTCGAGGCGATGCACCACACGATCGTCCGCACGCCCGGCATCCTCGGAAGGCCGCCGGCGGGACGCACGCGCGGCATCAGCGGGCTCGTGTACGGCACCGTCCGCGGCGTCACGAGGCTCGTCGGCGGCGGCATCGACGCGCTGCTCGGCCGGCTCGACGCCATGGTCGGCGAGAGGCCGTCGTCGCCGGAGCGCGATGCCTTGCTCGCGGCGCTCAACGGCGTGCTCGGCGACTACCTGGAGTCCTCCGGCAATCCGCTGGCCACGCCGATGCGCCTGCGCTTCGCCGGTGCGCCGATCGCATTGTCGAACGCCGCGCTCGCCGCCGCCTTCCCGCAGCCTGCGAGCCACGTGGTCGTGCTGGTCCACGGGCTGTGCATGAACGACCTGCAGTGGGCGCGCCGCGGCCACGACCACGGCGCAGCGCTCGCGCGCGACCTCGGCTGCACGCCGCTCTACCTCCACTACAACACGGGGCGGCCCATCTTCGCCAACGGCCGCGACTTCGCCGATCTCCTGGAGTCGCTGTCGCGCGAGTGGCCGTGCGCGATCGGGCAGCTGACCCTCGTCGGGCACAGCCTGGGCGGGCTGGTCGCGCGCAGCGCGTGCCACCACGCCGCGCTCGCCGGCCACGCGTGGGTGAAGCGCCTCGATCGCATGATCTTCCTCGGGACGCCGCACCTGGGATCCCCGATCGAACGCGCCGGCACGCGAGCCGACTTCCTGATCGGGCTCTCCCCGTACTCCGCGCCGTTCGCGCGGCTCGGCAAGGTGCGCAGCGCCGGCATCAGGGACCTGGGCCACGCCGATTTGCGCGAGGAGGACAGGCACGCGTCCGCGACGGTGCGCGCGCGTCGCGCGTCGGTCGCGCTGCCCGCCGGAGTCCGCTGCTACGCGATGGCGGCGAGCAGGCAGGAGCGCCCGAGTGCTTCCGGAGCGAAGCCGCGCGGCGACGGATTGGTGCCGATCGACAGCGCGCTGGGCAGGAGCGGCAACGCAGCGCGCGATCTCGGGCTGCCGCAGGCGCGGCGCTGGATCGGCTACGGCATGGGGCACTTCGACCTGCTCGACCGCCCTGAAGCCTACGAGCGCATCCGCAGCTGGATCGCCGGCGACGTCGCCGCCTGACTTCGGCGCGCGGACGCCCCTACGCGGAGTAGTTCAGCACCGCGGCGAAGTGGAAGCCCGTGCCGGTCATCACGAAGCCGTGCCAGACCGTGTGCGCGTAGCGCAGGCGCGAGTCGAGCATGAAGAACGCCACGCCCAGCGTGTAGGCGAGCCCGCCGGCCACCAGCAGCGCGATGCCCGGCGCGGGCACGCGCTCGACGAGCGGCACGGCCGCGAACAGCGCCAGCCAGCCCATCGCGAGGTAGAGCCCGGTCGACAGCCACGGGTGCGAAAGCCGGTCGAAGGCCTTGAGCGCGATGCCGAGCGCGGCGATCGTCCACACGGCGGCGAACAGCGCCCAGCCGTAGGGACCGCTCAGCGCGCCGAGCGCGAATGGCGTGTAGCTGCCCGCGATGAAGAGGTAGATCGCGCCGTGGTCGAGGCGCATGAACACGCGCTTCGCGCGTCCCGCCGGCAGCGCGTGGTACAGCGTGGACGCGAAGTAGAGCAGGACCATCGTCGCCGCGAAGACGACCATTCCGACCGCGTTCGCGGTGCCCGTCTCGCTCGCGGCAATGGCGAGGAACGGCACGCCGACGATCGCCGCGACCAGGCCCGCGCCGTGGCTCACGCTGTTGGCGATCTCCTCGCCGAGGGTCTGCACGCGGTCGTTCATGGCGCGCATTGTCGCACGGGACACGCGCCGCAACGGCGCCGCTGCAGGGCGGAAGCGCCCTTGCAACGCGAAAAGACATCGTGCACGCGTCGCCGCCTTGGCCTATCGTGAGGGGGCGCCGGGGCCCCGGCGCCGCCAAGGAGCCGGACATGTCCCATCAGCCCCCCAAGGAACACAAGAAGAAGGCGCAGCACACCGCGAAGGAAAAGAAGGCCATCAAGCAGCAGAAGAAGCAGGCGGGGCAGGTCGTGCCCTTCATCAAGCACTGACCCGCCGCGCGCGCCGCGGGCCGGAGCGGCGCGCCCTTCGTCGCCTTCAGACCGATCGCCGCGCCGCGGGCTTGCGCCACACGCTGGCGAGCCACGGCTGCTGCTCGCGCGGCAGCCCGGCCGGGCGGTAGTAGTGGGTGATCTCCACGAAGCCCGCCGCGGTCACCGCGTCGCGCCAGCGCTCCCAGCTGTGGTAGACGCCGAAGCGCTCGCCGTTCCAGCCTTCCTCGTCGTTGCCGCGCGGGTTCGAGGCGAACAGCACCCCGTCATCCTTGAGCGCGTCGCGCAATCGGCAAAGTACGCGGTGCAGTTCCTGCCGGGGCACGTGGAACAGCACCGCGTTGGCGAAGATGCCGTCGTACCGGCCGGCCGGCAGGTCGAGCGCGAGCAGGTTCTGCTCGAGCACCTCGCAGCCGCTGTGCGCGCGCGCCATCGCCGCGAGCTGCGGCGAGCCCTCGACGCCGGTCGCGCGATGACCCAGTGACGCGAAAGTGGCGAGGTCGCGACCCGGCCCGCAGCCGAGGTCGAGAAGATCGAACGGCGGTGTCGCCACGATGTTCTGCAGCAGCGCGGCGACGTTCTGGCTCACGTCGTGGTCGCGCGTGCCCTCCCAGAACGCCTGCGCGCGCCGGTCGTAGTGCGCGAGCGTGCGCCCGGCGATGTCTCGCAGTTCCTCCGGCGTCAGCGGCATGCTCGTCGAGGGTCGGGTTGCAAACGGTGCGAAGCGGGCTCGCGCAGGCGGTAGAGTAGCAGCCCATGTCGCGCGCCAGATCACGGATCCCGAAGCCGCCGCCCGTGCAGCACGCGGAGGCGAAGCACGCGATCGAGCCCACCGTCGCGGCCGTCGTGCGCGAGCGGATCGGGTGCGCGTGGTCGCGGGCGCGCGAGCTGTGCGCCCAGGGCCGCGTCGCGGTCGACGGCGTGCGATGCCTGGACCCGGCGCGGCGCGTCGGCGAGGGTTCGCAGGTCGTCGTCGACGAGCAGGCGCCGAAGCTGCGCGCCGGACCGCTGGCCGAGAGCGCGATCGTGCACGCCGACCGCGACCTGGTGGTCGTCGACAAGCCGGCCGGGATGCTGAGCGTCCCCGACGAGCCGGGCGCCAAGGGCACGCTCGCGGACTACGCACGGGCGTTGTTGCGGTCGCTCGGGCGCGCTCCCGACGTGCCGCTCGACGTCGTTCACCGGCTCGACCGCGACACCAGTGGGCTCGTGGTGTTCGCGCGCAACGCGGAGGCGAAGCGCAGGCTGGCGGCGCAGTTCCGCGCGCACGACATCGACCGCGTCTACGAGGCGATAGCGCACGGGGAGGTGGCGGCGGCGCGCATCGAGACGCTGCTCGTCCCCGACCGCGGCGACGGACTGCGCGGCTCCTTCGGCCACTTCCGCCGCGCGCGCGGCGACGCGCCGCCGCAGGCGAGGCGGGCGGTGACGCACGTCGAGCCCATCGCAGCGCTCGCGGGCGCGACGCACGTCGAGTGCCGCCTCGAGACGGGCCGCCAGCACCAGATCCGCATCCACCTGGCCGAGCACGGCCACCCGCTGGTGGGCGAGCGGGTCTACGTCCGCGACTACGCGGGTCCGAAGATCGACGCGCCGCGCACGATGCTCCACGCGCGCACGCTCGGCTTCGTGCATCCGCGCAGCGGCGCGCGCGTGACGTTCCGGCGCGACCCGCCGGAGGACTTCCGCGCGATGCTGGCGGCGTTGGGCGGGGCGTGAGCGGGGCCGGCATTGCGAGTCGCCGTCGGCCCCGGTAGAGTCGGGAAACTCGCGAAAGTCGTGAAGGCGTGGGTTACCCTATCGTCGTCCCCGCGAAAAAGACCTTCGTCGTCTCCGCGAACAAACCTCCGTCGTCCCCGCGAACAAACTTCCGTCGTCCCCGCGTAGGCGGGGACCCAGTGTCTTTGAGTTCTGATGGCGGCACACCCGCACGAAAGTCACTGGGTCCCCGCCTACGCGGGGACGACGAAGAGTGGTGGTTCGCGCGAGCGACGAAGGGTAGTGCTTCGCGCGAGCGACGAAGAGGGGTGGTTCGCCGGGCCACGGTGATGGGTTGAAGCGGTCAGCGCGATTCACGCGTCTTAGAAGATCCGGAATTCGTCCACATGCGCACCAATCCCCTCAAGGCGAAGCTCGCCGCCGGCGGCAGCGCATTCGGCGCGATGGTGTTCGAGTTCACGTCGGCAGGGCTGCCGCAGATCTGCGCCAACGCGGGCGCCGAGTTCGTCCTGTACGACATGGAGCACACGGGGCTCTCGTTCGAGACGCTGAAGACGCAGGTCGCGCTCTGCCGTGGCCTTCCGCTCGTGCCGATGGTGCGCGTGCCGCGCGGCGAGTACTTCTTCGTCGCGCGCGCGCTCGACGTCGGCGCGCTCGGCGTGATGGTGCCGATGGTCGGCACGGCGGAGGAGGCCGCGGACATCGTCGCGTGCACCCGCTATCCTCCGCTGGGACGGCGCGGGGCGGCGTTCGGCTTCGCGCACGACGACTACGAAGGCGGCGACGTCGCCGCGAAGATCGCCGCGATCCACGAGCGCACGCTGGTGATCGCCCAGATCGAGACTGCCGAGGGGCTGGCGAACGTCGAGGCGATCGCCGCGACGCCCGGCGTGGACGTGCTCTGGCTCGGCCACTTCGACCTCACGAACTTCCTCGGCATTCCGGGGCAGTTCCGGCATCCCGACTACCTGGCGGCGGTGAAGCGCATCGTGCGGGCGTGCGAGGCGCACGGCAAGACGGCTGCGTTCCTCGCCACCGACGACGACTGGGCCCGCGAGTACAAGGCGCACGGCTTCCGCCTCATGGCCTACGGGCTCGACCAGGCGATGCTGGGCAACGCGCTGCGGCGCGGGCTCGACCTCTTGCGCAACTGACCAGGGAGCGTTCCATGGCCACGAAGTTCCGCGTCGGCATCACCCGCGACATCCTCGACTCGCGCGGGGAGCCGGCCTTCGGCAAGGCGGCGCTGGCGATCCTCGACGGAGCGCCCGGCATCGAGTGGGAATACCTGCCGGCGGTCGTCTCCGAAATCGGCGCCGATCACGCCGCCGGCTACGACGCGCTGTACGTCAACATGGTGCGCGTTCCCGGCACGGCGGTGGCCCGCCCGGATTGCCGGTTGCGCGTCGTCGCGCGGCACGGGGTCGGCTACGACTCGGTGGACGTGCCGGCCATGACGCGCGCCGGCATCGTCGTCACGAACACGCCGTGGCCGATGCCGCGTCCGGTGGCGACGATCGCGCTGACGTTCATCCTCGCGCTCGCCGGCAAGCTGATGCTGAAGGACCGCCTCACGCGCACCGGGAGGTGGAACGAGCGGATGGACAACATGGGCATGGGCCTGACCGGGCGCACGCTGGGCGTGGTGGGCGCGGGCCGCATCGGCCGCGAGCTGCTGCGCATGGCGCGCACGTTCGACATGCGGCTGCTCGCCGCCGACCCCTACGTGAACGCCGTCGAGCTGGGCTACATCGGCGCGCGCAAGGTCGATCTCCCCGCGCTGCTGCGCGAATCGGACTTCGTGGTGACCTGCCCGCTGCTCAACGACGAGACGCGGCACCTCGTCTCGGCACCGCAGTTCGCGCTGATGAAGCCGGCCGCGTACTTCATCAACGTGGCGCGCGGGCCGGTGGTCGACGAGCCGGCGCTGATCGAAGCGCTGCGCAAGGGCCGCATCGCCGGCGCCGCGCTGGACGTGTTCGAGCAGGAGCCGGTCGACCCCGCGAATCCGCTGCTGGCGATGGACAACGTGATCGTGACGCCGCACTCGCTTTGCTGGACCGACGAGTGCTTCCACAACATGGCCACGACGGGGCTGACGAGCATCGTCGACGCCCTGTCCGGCCGCGTGCCGGAATTCGTGGTCGACCGGGAAGTCCTCGCGCACCCGCGTGTCAGGGCCTGGCTCGGGGGCAAGGGAGCGGGCTGACGCGTCGCGCGCCGAATTTGAATGGCGCGTGTCGCATTTTCCCCCACCCGACAGGGGGGGCGGCCTCCGATTCGGCGACGCTGACCGGGGTCAAACCGCGAATCGCTCGCGGACGCGAGCATGTACGCGGAAGTTGCGCGAAACGCCCGCCCTCCGGGGGCGGGAAGCGCGCAACGTCGCCGGCATCCGCGCGCAGGACGCAGCGGTCGCGACCACGGGCGAACGGAGGAGGACGTTCGCGTCGCGTGAGGCAGCGTCCCGGGTGGTGGTCGGCCATCGCCACGGGAGCAGGGACGCACCATGAATCACGCCGCGACGTTGTCGACCATGCCTGGGAGCACGCGCACCGAGGTCCGTGCCGTGCAGGGAAACGGGGGGCGCTGGAGCGTGGTCGTCGGCGCGCTCATCGTGCAGGCGATCCTCGGCACGGTGTACGCGTTCAGCGTCTTCGTGCGCCCGCTGGAGACCGAGTTCGGCTGGAGCCGCGCCACCACGCAGTGGGCGTTCTCCATCGCGCTCGCCACGTTCGCGATCGTGATGATCCCGGCGGGTCGCCTGCAGGACCGCTACGGGCCGCGCACGGTCGCGTCGATCGGCGGCATCCTGCTCGGCACGTCGTTCCTCCTCGGCGCGCTGCTGGTCGACGCGAGTCGTCCCTGGGCGCTCTACCTCACCTACGGGGTGATCGGCGGCGCCGGCATCGGGTTCGGCTACGTGTGCCCGATCGCCGCGGCGGTGAAGTGGTTCCCCGACAAGAAGGGCCTGGTGACCGGGCTTGCCGTCGCGGGGTTCGGCGCGGGCGCGCTGTTCTTCGCCGGCCCGGCCTCGTGGCTGCTGCTACCGCCGAACGGCCAGTCGCTCAGCCTCTACGAGATCCTGCTGGTCGGCCTCGGCGTGGCGGCGAGCGACGGCGGAGGCATCGGCTGGCGCACGTTCTTCGTGCTGCACGGCATCGTCGCGGCGGTGGTCGTGATGCTGGGCGCGATGCTGCTGCGCAATCCGCCCGCGGGCTGGACGCCGGTCGGGTGGACGCCGGCGCAGCAGAAGGCCGGGGCCGGCGCGAGCATGGACTGGCCCGCGATGCTCAACACGCCGCTCGCCTGCATGCTGTGGCTCACGTTCATCTTCGGCGCGACGTCGGGGCTGATGGCCATCGGCCAGTGGACGCCGATGATGGCGGGCGTGCTGAAGGGGCGCACGTTCGCCCCCGAGTGGATGGGCACGTTCGGCCGCTTCATCGAGCCCGTGGCGGTGCTGGCGATCTTCAACGCGCTGGGGCGCATCTTCTGGGGCAAGGTGAGCGACGTCATCGACCGGCCGCGCGCGATGATGATGATGTTCCTCGCGCAGGGCATGGCCTTCATGATCCTGGTGAGCGTGCAATCGCACACGGCGGTGTTCGTCGCCTCGGCGTGGGTCGGCCTCAACTTCGGCGGCATCTTCGCGCTCTTCCCGTCGGCGACCTCCGACTACTTCGGCGCGAAGCACTTCGGCGTCAACTACGGCTGGATCTTCACCGCGTACGGCGTGGCCGGCATCCTCGGGCCGGTGGTCGGCGGCGTGCTGTTCGACGTCACCAAGCAGTACGTGATGGCGTTCGTGTTCGCCGGGATCCTGTGCTTCGTCGCGGCGGGCTGCGCGGTCGTCGTGTGGGGGCTGGCGCGGGTGCAGGCGCAGGCGCAACTGGCGGAAGGCGCGAAGGCGGCGGCCTGAGCGGCGCCGCGGGGCAGTTCTCCCTCTCCCGCGTGCGGGAGAGGATCGGGGCGAGGGTGCAGCTCTCCCTCTCCCGCCTGCGGGAGAGGGTCGGGGTGAGGGCGTACCCCTCCCGCGCGCTCGCCATTCTTGACCCGCAGGGTTGACCGCGCGTCGACCGCGGCGTCCAATCCCCTGCAATCCCTTCGCCGGTTCGCGGCGACTCCGTCAAGCAGGAGGTACGAGTGCGCTCCAAGCGCTTCGAACGAATCGCGCAGCGGCCGATCAACAAGGACACTTTCGTGCGGCCGTGGCCCGAGGTGGGCCTGAGCGCGGCGCACAGCCCGTTCGATCCGGCGCCGAGCCTCGCGATCCGCGACGGCGCGATCGTCGAGATGGACGGCGTGGCGAGCGGGGACTTCGACCTGGTCGAGCGGTTCATCGCGCTACACGCGATCGACCTGGGCACCGCCGAACGCGCCATGGCAACGCCGTCGCGCGAGATCGCGAAGATGATCGTCGACGTCAACGTCCCGCGCCGCCAGGTCCTCGACGTCATCGGCGGCTGCACGCCCGCCAAGCTCGTCGACGTCATCAACCAGATGAACATGCTGGAGATGATGATGGGGATGGCCAAGATGCGCGCGCGGCGCACTCCGGCCAACCAGGCGCACGTCACCAACCGCAAGGAGCACCCGGCGCTGCTCGCCGCCGACGCGGCCGAGGCGGCGCTGCGCGGATTCGCCGAAGTCGAGACGACCGTCGCCGTCGCCCGCTATGCGCCGTTCAACGCCCTTGCCGTCCTGGTCGGCGCGCAGGCGGGCCGCGGCGGCGTGCTGACGCAGTGCGCGGTGGAGGAGGCGACGAACCTGCGGCTTGGCTTCAAGGGCCTGACGAGCTACTCCGAGACGCTCTCCGTCTACGCCACCGAGCGCGCCTTCGTCGACGGCGACGACACGCCGTGGTCGAAGGCGTTCCTGAACGCCGCCTACGCGAGCCGCGGCGTCAAGACGCGCTTCACTTCCGGCGCCGGCGCTCCCGCGCTGATGGGCCATGCCGAGGGCCGGTCGATGCTCTACCTGGAGGCGCGCAGCCTGCTCGCGACCCGCGCCGCCGGAAGCCAGGGCTCGCAGAACGGCTCGATCAGCTGCATCGCGCTGCCCGAGTCGTTGCCGGAGGGGTTGCGTGCGGTCACGGCGGAGAACCTGATCGCCATGCTGCTCGGGCTCGAGGTGGCCTCGGGCAACGACGCGCTGGCTTCGCACTCGGAGATCCGCAAGGCCGCGAAGCTCATGCTGCAGTTCATCCCCGGCACCGACTTCATCACCTCGGGCTACGGGACCATCCCGCGCCCGGACAACATGTTCGGCGGCGGCAACTTCGACGTCAGCGAACTTGACGACTGGCACGTCCTGCAGCGCGACATGCGCATCGACGGCGGCATCACGCCCGTCACCGAGGAGCGCGTGCTCGCCGCGCGCATGCGCGGCGCCAAGGCGCTGCAGGCCGTCTTCGCAAGGCTCGGCTTCCCGCCGATCACCGACGCGGAGATCGAGGCGGCGGTGACGGCGTACGGATCGGAGGACGTGCCGGACCGGGATCGCGTCGCCGACATCGACGCCGCGCAACGCCTGCAGCACGGCCCGATGACCGTGCTGGAGGTCATCGCCGCGCTCGACGCCGGCGGCTACGGCGACGTCGCGGCCAACGTCCTGGAGATGCAGCGCCAGCGCGTGATCGGCGACTACCTGCAGCCGTCGGCGATCTTCGACGAGCGGTTCCGGGTCCGCAGCGCGCTCACCGACCCGAACGACTATAGCGGCCCGGGAACCGGCCACCGCGTCGACGGCGA
Source organism: Betaproteobacteria bacterium (assembly GCA_029884335.1). Classification (GTDB taxonomy): domain Bacteria; phylum Pseudomonadota; class Gammaproteobacteria; order Burkholderiales; family Casimicrobiaceae; genus VBCG01. The sequence goes on along the minus strand of JAOUIA010000067.1, from coordinate 6,544 downwards.
GCGCTGGGCGCAGTTGCAGGCGTTGCCGCAGGCGTGGGAGCCGCGCGAGTGGCTCGCGTCGCTCGACGGCGGCGGCAGTGCGCCGTGGCTGGAGGAGCTCGGTACCGCGCAGCCCGGCAAGGGCATGGAGGTGATCGTCGCCGTGGGCCCCGCGTACGGGCGCGCGCTCACGCGCACGATCGGCGGGCTCGACCACCGCGACGTGCTGGACGCGATCGTGGCGGGCCTGAAGGAAGGGGGTGTGGCCGCGCGCGTCGTGCGCATCTGGCACACCTCCGACTGCGCGTTCATCGGCCACGCCGGCGCGCAGCTCAGCGGTTCCGGCGTGGCGATCGGCCTGCAGTCCAAGGGCACGACGGTGATCCACCGCCGCGACCTCGTGCCGCTCGAGAACCTCGAGCTCTTCGCGCAGGCGCCCAATCTCGACATCGAGGCGTACCGGCGCATCGGCTACAACGCGGCGCTGCACGCGCGGGGCGAGCCGGCGCCTCCGATCGCGGTGCGCAGCGACAACACGGCGCGCCTGCGGCTGATCGTGCAGACGATGTTGCTGCACCGTCGCGAGACGGGCGAGGTTGAGCGCGAGCGGGAGCCTACCGAGATGCGCATGGTCGACGCGGGGCCGCGATGAGCGGGCGCGGAACGCAACCGGACGAAGGAAGCGCCATGCAGGAGCCCATCCGCACGGGAAGCGGGCGTCGCCTCGACGAGCTCACCATCGAAGCGCTGCGCGCGGGCCGCCTCGCGCCGGAGGACTTCCGCATCAGCAAGGCGCAGCTCGACCGGCAGGCCGCGGCCGCCGAGGCGGCGGGCTACCGGCAGCTGGCCGAGAACCTGCGCCGCGCGGCGGAGCTCACCGCGCTTCCCAACGAACGCGTGCTCGAGATCTACGCCATGCTGCGCCCGGGCCGCGCCACCGTGGCCGAACTGCGGGGCGTGGCCGCGGACCTGCAGCGGCAGGGCATGCCGCGCGTGGCGGACTTCCTGCTGGAAGCGGCCGAGGCCTACGCGGTGCGCGGCATCGCGAAGCCGGCCTGACGAGCCTCGCGCAAACGCTGCGATCGTCGTCCCCGCGAAAGCGGGGACCCAGCGTCGTTCCAGAGAGAGTCACTGGGTCCCCGCTTTCGCGGGGACGACGATGTGAGGTCTTGCAGTTGCATCGGTCCCGATGATCGCGAGAGTGCAACGCCGGGCTGGCCGCTGCGGCGCCCGTGGGCGAGGCGATGCCGGGCGCGGTCAGAAGACACGCGACCCGACCCACCACGCCGCGGCCGCGATCGCGGCCGAGCAGGGGATCGTGAACACCCACGCGAGCACGATGTTGCCGGCCACGCCCCAGCGCACGGCGCTCGCGTTGCGCACCGAGCCCACGCCGACGATCGCGCCGGTGATGGTGTGCGTCGTCGACACCGGGATGCCGAGGCCGGTGGCGAGGAACAGCGTGATCGCGCCGCCGGTCTCGGCGCAGAAGCCGCCCACCGGCTGGAGCTTGGTGATGCGCATGCCCATGGTCTTGACGATGCGCCACCCGCCGAACAGCGTGCCGAGCCCCATCGCCGCCTGGCAGGTGATCACGACCCAGAACGGCACGTGGAACTCCGGGCCGAGCATGCCGGCCGAGAAGAGCAGCATGGCGATGATGCCCATCGTCTTTTGCGCGTCGTTGCCGCCGTGGCCGAGGCTGTAGAGGCTCGCGGAGACCAGCTGCATCCGGCGGAACCACCGGTCGACGCGGGCGGGCGTCTCGCGCCGGAACATCCACGAGACGGCGACCATCAGGGCGGCGCCGAGCAGCAGGCCGAGCATCGGCGAGGCCACGATCGCCGCCGCCGTCTTGAAGAAGCCGCTGGCGACCAGCGCGCCGGGCCCGGCCTTCGCCATCGCGGCGCCGGCAAGCCCGCCGATCAGCGCGTGCGACGACGACGACGGGATGCCGAACCACCACGTGATCACGTTCCAGGCGATCGCGCCCACCAGCGCGCCGAACACCACGACGTGGTCGGCGACGACCGGGTCGATGATGCCCTTGCCGACGGTATTGGCGACGTGCAGGCCGAAGAACAGGAACGCGATGAAATTGAAGAACGCCGCCCAGGCCACCGCGTACTGGGGCCGCAGGACGCGCGTGGACACGATCGTCGCGATCGAGTTCGCGGCGTCGTGGAAGCCGTTCATGAAGTCGAACGCCAGCGCGAGCAGCACCAGCAGCACGACGACCTCGAAGCTCACGGCTGCGCCTCTCCGGCCGCGCTCGCGCCGCGGGCGGCGCAGGCCGCCGGCGGCAGGCCCGCGTCGCGCCGCTCAGGCATTCTCGAGGACGATGCCTTCGATGAGGTTGGCGACGTCCTCGCAGCGGTCCGTCACCGTTTCCAGGAGCTCGACCATCTCCTTGGACTTGATGAGCTCGCGGGCGTCGGCCTCCTCGCGGAACATGCGCGCGATCGCGGCGCGCATCACGTGGTCCGCCTCGGTCTCCAGCTGGTCGATGCTCTGGCACAGCCCGAGGATCTCCTCGGCCTGCCGCATCGACGACAGCATGTCCACGGCGGCCCGCACGTGCTCGGTGCACTGCACGCAGAGGTCGGCCAGCACGCGCGCCTCAGCGGGGATCGTCACGATGCGATAGAGGACCACGAGCTGGGCGACGTCCTCCATGAGGTCGAGGATGTCGTCCATGCGCGAGATGAGCCGGTGGATGTCCTCGCGGTCGAGCGGCGTGATGAACGTCTTGTGCAGCAGCCGGACCGTCTCGCGCGTGATGCCGTCCGCCTCGCTCTCGAGCGTCTTGATCGCGCGGGTCCGCGCCTCCGCTTCCGCGGGCGCGGCCATGAGGGCCGCGAGCTCGCGCGAGCAGTCGACCATCAGCGCCGCGTGGCGCGAGAACAGCGTGAAGAAGTCGCCTTCGTGGGGGAGGAAGCGAGCGAACATGGCGGGGAGGGTTGCGCGGCGGGCACGCCGGGCGGGGGACGGGCTGCGGTGGGCGGCGCGAGGCGGGAGACTGGCGGAGAGGGCGGGATTCGAACCCGCGTTAGGCATTTAGCCTAAACACGCTTTCCAGGCGTGCGACTTAAACCGCTCATCCACCTCTCCGGAGCCGCGCATTTTACTCCACGGCCCCGAATGGCCGCCGATGGCCTCCCCGAGGCCCGTCCGTGGCCCATGTTGCCGCCCCGCGGGGCGTCGAACGCGCCTTCCAGCACGGCTTTCGGGCCGGTTTGACCTCCCTCAAGCCTCGGCTATTGAAATACGGCAAGCTTTGCGTTTCGCGCTAACCTCGCAGCCATGCCCCGTCCGCGCAAGCTCTCGATCCGGCTCGTCGGGATCCAGATCGCCTTCCTGGCGGTGGCGCTGATCTCGATCGGTCTCACGCTGCTGGTGTCCTGGCGGCTGGAGGGAAGTGCCGCGGCGATCAACGACGCCGGCAGCCTGCGCATGCGCGCCTACCGGCTCGCCTACCTCACCGAGGAAGGCGCGCGGACCGGCGGGCCGAGCGCGTCGTCGGCGCTGATCCGCGACGACATCGCGCGCTTCGAGGAGGTCGTCGCGACGCTGCGCAGCGGCGATCCGGCGCGGCCGCTGTTCGTCCCGCGCACGACCGAGATCGACGGGCAGTTCGACGAACTCGCGTCGCGCTGGGCCGCGCTCAAGCCGGCGCTCGTCGCCACGACGCTGCACGGCGGCGCGCCGCTCGCGCGACCGCAGGTCGAGCAGTTCGTCGCCGTCGTCGACCGGCTCGTCCGCATGCTCGAGCGCAACATCGCCGAGGCGACGAGCCTGCTGCGCGCGATCCAGCTGGCGCTCGTCGCGATGGCCGTCGTCGGGGCGATCGCGCTCATCTACCTCTCGTTCCTGTTCATCATCCGTCCGGTGCACCAGCTGGAGGACGGCCTCGCGCGAATGGCGCGCGGCGAACTCTCCGCGCGGCTCGCGGTCGAGCGCGACGACGAGTTCGGGGCGCTCGCCGCCGGCTTCAACCACATGGCCGGCGAGATCGAGGAGAGCTACCGCACGCTCGAGTCGCGCGTCGCCGACAAGACGCGCTCGCTGGCCGAGCAGAACAACCGGCTGTCGACGCTGTACGACATGACCGCGTTCCTCAACGCGCCGGACTCGCCGGAGGAGCTGTCGCGCGGCTTCCTGCGCCGGCTGATGGGAGCGACGGGGGCGGTCGGCGGCGCGGTGCGGCTGGTGGCGCGCGAGAGCGAGGGCGACGCGCTGCACTTCTTCGTCGGCGAGCAGCTGCCCGAGGAGTTCGTGCGCCGCGAGCAGTGCCTCGGGCGCGACGAGTGCGCCTGCGGCGAGGCGGTCACGCGCAATGCCGCCATCGTCCACGTGCTCGGCGCGAAGCGCGCGCCGCTGTCGGTGACGCTGCCGAACTGCCGCGAGGCGGGGTTCGGCACCGTCGTCGCGCTGCCGATCGCCGCGCAGCACCAGGTGCTCGGCATCTTCAACCTGTTCTTCCGCGAGGCTCGCGAGGTCGCCGCCGAGGAGCGGCACATGCTGGAGAGCCTCGGCCAGCACCTCGGCGTGGCGATCGAGAGCCTGCGCCTCGTCTCGAAGGAGCGCGAGCTCGCCGCGGCCGAGGAGCGCAGCCTGCTCGCGCAGGAGCTGCACGACTCGATCGCGCAGTCGCTCGCGTTCCTCAACCTGCAGGTGCAGATGCTGCGCCGCTCGCTCGCCGCGCGCGACGAGCCCGGCGTGGCGCGCGTGGTCGAGGAGATCCAGGCCGGCGTGCAGGAGTCCTACGCCGACGTGCGCGAGCTGCTCGTGCACTTCCGCACGCGCACCGGCGAGGGCGACGTCGAGCACGGCGTGCGGACGCTCGCCGCCCGCTTCGAGCGCCAGTCGGGCATGACCGTGCGCGTGCACGCCGCGGGCCAGTCGCTGCCGCTCGCCCCCGACGTGCAGCTCAACGTGATGCACATCCTGCAGGAGGCGCTCGCCAACGTGCGCAAGCACTCGCGGGCGCAGGCGGTGGACATCGAGATGCGCCGCGGCCCCGGCCACGTGTTCGTCGTGCGCGACGACGGCTGCGGCTTCGACGCGAGCCGCGACGCGTCGGGCGACCACGTCGGCCTGCGCATCATGCGCGAGCGCGCGCAGCGCATCGGCGCGCGGCTCGACATCCGCTCGCAGCCGGGGCAGGGCACCGAAGTGGCGCTGTCGGTGCCGATCGCGCAGCGCGAGGCCGCTTGATGGGCGTCGGCGACGCGCCGGTGCCTCCGATCCGGGTCGTCGTCGTCGACGACCACACGCTGTTCCGGCGCGGCATCATCGCGCTGCTCTCGCAGGAGCCGGGCTTCGCCGTCGTCGGCGAGGCCGCGGACGGCTTCGAGGGCATCCGCACCGTGCTCGCGCAGAAGCCGGACGTCGTGCTGCTCGACCTCAACATGCCGGGCATCTCGGGCCTCGAGGCGCTCGCGGCGATCCTCAAGGAAGCGCCCGGCACGCATGTCGTCATGCTGACCGTCTCCGAGGACGCCGACGACCTCGTCGGCGCGCTGCGCAATGGCGCGCTCGGTTACCTGCTCAAGAACATCGACAGCGAGTTCCTCGTGGCGTCGATTCGCCGCGCGGCGGAGGGCGAGTCCGTCGTCTCGCCGGAGATGACCGGCAAGCTCGTGCGCCAGGTGCGCGGCGGACCGGCCGCCGTGCCGCGTGCCGACCTGCTGAGCCCTCGCGAGCGGGAGATCCTGCAGCACGTGGCGCGCGGCGTGTCGAACAAGGAGATCGCGCGCTCCCTCGACCTCGCCGAGAGCACCGTGAAGATCCACGTGCAGCACATCCTGCGCAAGCTCGAGCTCAACTCGCGCGTGCAGGCGGCGGTCTGGGCGATCGAGAACGGGATCGCGGGCGCGCCGTAGCTCTCGCTGCTGCGATGCCGGCCTTCACCCCCCCCTCCCGCCTGATTGCCCTCACCCCCAACCCCTCTCCCGCCTGACGGCGGGAGAGGGGAGTGGAAATCTCCCCTCGGCCCGCGTCAGCGGGAGAGGGGTTGGGGGTGAGGGCCATCACGCGGCAGTCGGGGCGGGGTCAGTGTTGACCGGGGTCAAATTCCGCCGCCGGCCGCGGACCGGGTAGTCCTTCAGGACTATGCCGGCCACTCCCTCCGGACTACCCGAGCGTCCGCCATCCGTCTTCCGCCGCTGCTGCGAGAGGCGAATGGCCGCACGCCGCCTGCCGGCGAACAATGCGCGCAGCCAATCGCGACACCGAGGGAGGAAGGCGGCCATGGCCAACCACGCTGCAGGCGAGCAACAAGTACCGACGGACGCGGAGAAGTCCCACGGCCGCAAGGCGTGGTCGGTGCTGCTCGTCAGCACGCTGGCGTTCACCGTCTGCTTCATGGTCTGGATGATGTTCGGCGTCATCGGCGTGCCGATCAAGAAGACGCTCAACCTCACCAACACCGAGTTCGGCATCCTCACCGCGACGCCGGTGCTCACGGGCTCGCTGATCCGCGTGCCGCTCGGGATGTGGACCGACAAGTTCGGCGGCCGCATCGTGCTGTTCTGGCTGATGATGGTCTGCGTGGTGCCGATCT
>JAOUIA010000066.1 GCA_029884335.1 Betaproteobacteria bacterium | reverse complement strand
CCCGCCCGGCGTCGTGTTCGCGGCCACGCTGGGCATCGCGCTCGTCGCGGGCTCGGCGGCGGCGGTCAACTGCCTCGTCGAGCGCAAGATCGACGCGCTGATGGCGCGAACGCGCGCGCGCCCGTTGCCGCGCGGCGACATCACTCCCGCGCAGACGCTCGCCTTCGCAGCGGTCGTCGGCGGCGCGGGCCTGTGGATCCTGCACCAGCTCGTGAACCCGCTGACGATGTGGCTCACGCTCGCCACGTTCGTCGGCTACGCGATCGTCTACACGGTGCTGCTCAAGCCGGCGACGCCGCAGAACATCGTGATCGGCGGCGCGTCGGGCGCGATGCCGCCGGTGCTGGGCTGGGCCGCGGTGACCAACGACGTGGCGCCCGAGTCGCTGCTGCTGTTCCTCATCATCTTCGTGTGGACGCCGCCGCACTTCTGGGCGCTCGCGCTGTACCGCACGAAGGAGTACGCGCGCGCGGGGCTGCCGATGCTGCCGGTGACGCACGGCCCGCGCTACACGCGCCTGATGATCCTGCTCTACGCGGTCGCGCTGTTCGCGGTGTCGCTGCTGCCCTACGCGGTGCGCATGAGCGGCCTCGCCTACCTCGCCGCCGCCATCGGGCTCTCGGGGCTCTTCGTGCTGCACGCCTTCGAGCTGTGGCGCAACTACAGCGACCAGCTCGCGCGCGCGACGTTCCGCTACTCGATCTGGTACCTCGCGGCGCTGTTCACCGCGCTGGTCGTCGACCACTATCTGAAGTGATGCGCCGCGCCGCCGCAGTCCTGGCCGCGGCGCTCCTGCTCGCGGGCTGCGCGCCCGAAGGGCCGTCGTTCAAGGCCACGGACGTCACCGGCGCCTCGTTCGGCCGCGAGCTCGCGCTCACGGGCCACGACGGGAAGCCGCGCACGCTTGCGGATTTCCGCGGCAAGGTGGTGGCGGTGTTCTTCGGCTACACGCAGTGCCCCGACGTGTGCCCGACCGCGCTCGGCGCGCTCGCCGAGGCGAAGCGCAGGCTCGGCGCCGATGGCGCCCTCGTGCAGGGCGTGTTCGTGACCGTCGACCCCGAGCGCGACACGCCCGAGCTGCTGCGGAACTACGTGCCCGCGTTCGACCCGTCCTTCGTCGGGCTCTACGGCGACGCCGACGCCACGGAGCGCGCGGCGAAGGAATTCAAGGTCCTCTACCGCAAGGTCCCCGGCAGCACGCCGGAGACCTACACGATGGACCACTCGGCCGGCATGTTCGTGTTCGACCGCGCGGGCCGGCTGCGCCTGTTCGTGGGCCACGGCACGGGCGTCGACGCGCTGGCGCACGACCTGCGCGAGCTCCTGCGCGAATCCGGCTGAGCGGCGATGAACGAGCTGCGCGCGCTGCTTTGCGAGTCGCAGGCGCTGCGTGCCGCGGGCGACGTCAAGGGCGCGGTGGCAACGCTCGTGCGCGCCGCGCGCGAGCACCCCGGCGCCGCCGGGGCCTGGACTGCGCTCGGCGGCCTGCTGATGGACATCGCGCTGGCGCAGCCTGCCGCAGGCACCGCCGCGCGCTCGCCGCTGCCGGCGGCGCAGGAGGCGTTCGAGCGCGCGGTGGCGCTCGCGCCGGACGACGGCGCGGTGCTCGGCTCCGCGGCGATGGCCGCGCGCTACGCCTGCGACTGGACGCGCAGCGAAGCGCTGCAGCGCGACCTCGAGGCGGCGCTCGACCGCGCCGCCGCGCCGCTGTCGCCGCTGATCGGCGTGGCGCTGCTCGACGATCCTGCCCGCCTCCTCGCCGCCACGCGCGCGTTTGCCGAGACGCTGCCGGCTCCGGTGGCGCGCGCGAGCGGACCCGTGCGGCAGCGCGCCGGGCCGCTGCGCGTCGGCTACCTCTCGTCCGACTTCCACGATCACGCGACCGCTCACCTCGTCGCGGGACTTTTCGAGCGGCACGACCGCGCGCGCGTGACGGCATTCGCCTACGCGCTCGACCGCGACGACCGCTCGGCGATGCGCCGGCGCCTCGTGCGCGCGTTCGACGGCTGGCGCGACCTGCGCGAGCTCGACGACGACGCCGCCGCGCGCGCGATCGAGGCGGACTCGCTCGACGTCCTGGTCGACCTCAAGGGCCACACGCAAGGCGCGCGGCCGGGCATCCTCGCGCGGCGCCCTGCGCCGGTGCAGATCCACTACCTCGGCTTTCCCGGGACGCTGGCGATGCCGTCGATCGACGCGCTCGTCGCCGACGAGGTGGTCGTGCCGGAAGGCGACGAGCGCCACTACGCCGAGCCCGTCCTGCGGCTGCCCGGCTGCTACCAGGTCAACGATCGCGACCGGCCGCTTCCCAAGGCCCCGGCGCGCGCGAGCGTCGGGCTGCCCGACGACGCGCTGGTGCTGTGCTGCTTCAACCAGACCTACAAGCTGACGCGGCCGTTCTTCGAGGCGTGGCTCGACGCGCTCGCGCGCCACCGCGACGCCGTGCTGTGGCTCGGCGTCCCCCTCGAGCCGGTGCGCGCGCGCCTGCGCGCGTTCGCGGCGGAATGCGGCGTCGCGGCGGAGCGCCTGGTGTTCGCCGGACACGCGAAGCAGGCCGAGCACCTCGCGCGGCTGCGCTGCGCCGACCTGGCGCTCGACGTGCTGCCCTACGGCTCGCACACGACCGGCAGCGACGCGCTGTGGTGCGGGGTGCCGCTGCTCACCGTCACCGGGGCGACGTTCGCCGGGCGCGTCGGGACGAGCCTCGTGCGAGCGGCGGGGCTGCCGGCGTTCGCGGCCGGATCCTTCGCCGCCTACCGAGAACGCCTCGACGAGCTCGTCAAGCATCGCGGCGAGCTTGCCGCCGCACACGAGCACCTCGAGCGCGAGCGGCTGAATCTGCCGCTGTTCGACACGGAACGCTTCGCGCGCGACTTCGAGGCACTGCTCGAACGCGCGGCGGGCGGCCGCTGAAGCGCTACTTGCGCGGCGCGCGCTCGATCAGCTCGATCTTGTAGCCGTCCGGGTCCTGCACGAACGCGATGACGGTCGTGCCGCCCTTGACCGGGCCGGCCTCCCGCGTGACGCTGCCGCCCTTGGCGCGGACCGCATCGCAGGCCGCCTTCGCATCGGGCACCTCGATCGCCACGTGCCCGTAGCCGGTGCCGATCTCGTAGCGGTCCACGCCGTGGTTGAACGTGAGCTCGAGCACCGCGCCCTGCGACTCGTCGCCGTAGCCGACGAACGCGAGCGAGTACTTCTGCTCGGGGCGGTCCGTCGTGCGCAGCAGCTTCATGCCGAGCACGTTCGTGTAGAAGTCGATCGACCTGGGGAGGTCGCCGACGCGGAGCATGGTGTGGAGGATGCGCATGGGAGCGTCGCCTTTCAGAACTCCGCCATCTCGAAGTCCTCCTTCCGCGCCCCGCACTCCGGGCACGCCCAGTTGGGCGGCACGTCCGCCCATTTCGTCCCGGGCGGAATCCCTTCGTCGGGGGCGCCGAGCGCCTCGTCGTAGACGAAGCCGCAGATGAGGCACATGTATTTCTTCATCGCAGGTCGCGCGGGGAGGGTGGAGTAGACTCGCCCATTCTAGCGTCTACTTCCGCGCCGACACCGCATGTCCGACACCAGCGAACCCGGCTTCCCCCCCGTCGTGCTCGCGTTCGGCGCCGCGGATCCGTCGTGCGGCAGCGGCGTGCAGGCCGACGTGCTGACGCTGGCGTCGATGGGTTGCCACCCGCTGTCGGTGATCACGATGCTCACCGTGCAGGACACGCTCTCGGTGGAGGGCCTGCTGGCCGTCGAGGCCGAGTGGATCGCGGACCAGGCGCGCTGCCTGCTCGAGGACATGCCGGTCGACGCGTTCAAGGTCGGCGCGCTGGGCAGCGTCGAGGCCATCGCCGCCGTCGCCGAGATCCTGTCCGACTACCCCGACGTCCCGCTGATCCTCGACCCCTCGCTCGCGCCGGGGCGCGGCGACGAGCTGGCGGGCGAGGACGCGATCGCCGCGATCGGCGAGCTGCTGCTGCCGCAGACGACCGTGCTGGTCGCCAACGGCGTCGAGACGCGGCGCCTCGCGGAAGGCGACGACGACGAGGAGCCGTCCCTGTCCGGTTGCGCCGCGAAGCTCGTCGAGGCCGGGTGCGAGTTCGTGCTGGTGACGGGAACGCACGAGCCGGGGAAGGACATCGTCAACACGCTCTACGGCAAGGGCGGCGTGGTGCGCAGCGACAGCTGGGCGCGGCTGCCCGGCGCGTTCCACGGCGCGGGCGGCACGCTCGCCGCGGCGATCGCGGCGATGCTCGCCAACGGCCTCGACATGCCCGAGGCGGTGCGCGAGGCGCAGGACTACACGTGGAACGCGCTCAAGAAGGCGTACCGCCCGGGCATGGGGCAGTTCCTGCCCGACCGGCTGTTCTGGGCGCGCGAGGAAGGCGAGAGCCGCGGCGACGCGCCCGCGCTCCCGCGCGCCGATGTCCGCGGCAGCCACTGACGCGCGCGCGCGCCGCGCCGGGCGCCTGCGCGGGCTCTACGCGATCACGCCGCAGCGCGACGACACCGCTTCGCTCGCGCGCGACGTCGCGGCCGCGATCCGCGGCGGCGCCGCCGCCGTCCAGTACCGCGCCAAGTCGCTGCCCGCCGCGCTGATGCGCGAGCAGGCGGCCGCGCTGGCCGCCGTCTGCCGCGAGAGCGGGGCGCTCTTCATCGTCAACGACGACGCCGCGCTCGCCGGGGACGTCGGCGCCGACGGCGTGCACGTCGGCCGGGACGACGCCGGCATCGCCTCGGCTCGCGCGCTCGCCGGCGCCGGGCTGCTGGTCGGCGCGTCCTGCTACGACGACCTCGCGCGCGCGAAGGAACTGTGCGAGCGCGGCGCCGACTACGTTGCGTTCGGCAGCCTGTTCGCGTCGGCGGTCAAGCCGCAAGCGGTGCGCGCCTCGCTCGACCTCGTCCGCGATGCGTCGCGACTGCCGGTGCCGGTCGTCGGCATCGGCGGCATCGACGCCGGCAACGCGGCGAGCGTGATCGCGGCGGGCGCCGCCGCCGTTGCCGTCATCACCGCAGTGTTCGACGCGCCGGACGTCGAGGCGGCCGCGCGCCGCATCGCCGAGGCCTGCGCATCCGCCGCTCCTTCCACGAACCGCACCCGACCATGACCCGCAACGAAGAGCTCTTCGCCCGCGCCCAGCGCACCATCCCCGCCGGCGTCAACTCGCCGGTGCGCGCGTTCCGCTCCGTCGGCGGCACGCCGCGCTTCCTCGTTCGCGGCCAGGGGCCGTTCGTGTGGGATGCCGACGGCACGCGTTACGTCGACTACGTCGGCTCGTGGGGGCCGGCGATCGTCGGCCACGCGCACCCGGCCTCCGTCGAGGCGGTGCGCGCGCGCGCCCTCGACGGCCTGTCGTTCGGCGCGCCCACCGAGCTCGAGATCGAGATGGCGGAGACGCTCGTGCGGCGGCTGCCCTCGCTCGAGCTGGTGCGCCTCGTCTCGTCGGGCACCGAGGCGACGATGTCCGCGCTGCGGCTCGCGCGCGGCTACACGGGACGGCCGAAGATCCTGAAGTTCGAGGGCTGCTACCACGGCCACGGCGACAGCCTGCTGGTGAAGGCGGGCTCGGGCGCACTGACGTTCGGCCAGCCGTCATCGGCCGGCGTGCCGCCGTCGATCGCGGGCGACACCGTCGTCGTTCCGTACAACGACCTGCCGGCGGTCGAGGCCGCGTTCCGCGAGGCGCCCGACGCGATCGCCTGCGTCATCGTCGAGCCTGTCGCGGGCAACATGAACCTCGTGCGGCCCGCGCCCGGCTTCCTCGAGGGCCTGCGCGCGCTGTGCGACCGTCACGGCGCGGTGCTGATCTTCGACGAGGTGATGACCGGGTTTCGCGTGCACGCGCGCGGCGTGCAGGGGATGACGGGCATCACGCCGGACCTCACCACGCTCGGCAAGGTGATCGGCGGCGGCATGCCGGTGGGCGCGTTCGGCGGCAGGCGCGCGATCATGGAGAAGATCGCCCCGCTCGGTCCGGTCTACCAGGCCGGCACGCTGTCGGGCAATCCCGTTGCCGTCGCCGCGGGACTCGCCACGCTCGCCGCGACCGAAGCGCCGGGGTTCTACGAGGCGCTCGCGGCAAGGACGAAGGCGCTCACCGACGGGCTTGCCGGGGCGGCGAAACGGCAGGGCGTCGCGTTCTGCGCCGACGCGGTGGGCGGGATGTTCGGCCTGTACTTCGCCGCGCGGGTGCCGGGGGACTTCGCGGCGATCATGGCCTGCGACAAGGAGCGCTTCAACCGCTGGTTCCACCTGATGCTCGAGGAGGGCTTCCTCTTCGCGCCGTCGGCCTACGAGGCCGGCTTCGTGTCCGCCGCGCACGGCGACGCCGAGATCGCCGCGACGATCGCCGCCGCGGAGCGCGCGTTCGCCGACGTGCGCTGAGGCATAGGGAACGTCTGCGCAACCTCGCGGCGCGCGCGACCTCGCATGTACGACTTCGAACACCCGCAGAATTCCAGCTTGCTCGGCCGCCCTTCGGGACGCGCTTTCCCGGGCGCCGGCTTCGTTGCGGACCCTGGGTGTGGGACCTGCCACACCCGGCGGCCCGCGCCTCGCCATCATCCCGGGAAAGCGCGTCGCGCATCCACGGGTTACGCAGACGTTCCCTAGGCGATGCACGACTTCCACGACCTTCGCCTCGTGCTGCGCGCGCGGGTGCCGCTCGTCGTCGTCGAGACGCACGAGGAGCCCAAGGTCGTCGCCGAGGCGCAGCGGATTGCGCGCGAGACCGGCCTGCCCTTCTTCGCGTGGACCGTGGCCGACGGCCTCGTGCACCGCACGTTCAGCTGGCGCGAGCCGCGCGCCGACACGCGCTTCGGCCGCGCCGACGGCACCGTGCCCGCCGCCGAGGCGGCCGAGACTCCGCGCACGTTCGAGGGCACCGAGGACCTGCGCGCGGCGCTCGCGCACGTCGACCGCAAGGGCGAGCCGGGGCTCTACGTGCTGTGCGACCCGCAACCGTTTCTCGAGGACCCGGTGGTGCTGCGGCGGCTGCGCGAGATCGCGCAGGCGCACGCCGCGGCCCCGCGCACGCTGATGCTCGTCGCCCCGCAGGTGACGCTGCCGCCCGAACTCTCCCGGCTGGCCGCACGGCTGGTCGTGCCCGTCCCCGACGGCGAGGGCGTGCGCGCGATCCTGAAGGCCGAGCTCGACCTCTACGCGACGCAGGCCGGCCAGCGCGCGAAGGGCGACTCCGGCATCGCCGAGCTGCTGGTCGCGCACCTGACCGGGCTCGCCGAGGACGACGTGCGGCGGCTCGCGCGCCACGCCATCCGCGACGACGGGCTGCTCGACCGCGGCGACGTCGACCGGCTGGTGCAGGCGAAGCGCGTGCTGACCGGGGGCACGGGGCTCGAACTCGTGATGGACGGCGCGAAGCTCGACGACGTCGCTGGAATGGCGAACCTCAAGGCCTGGCTCGCGCAGCGCCGAGACGTGTTCGTCGCCGCCCCCGGCGCGCCGCGGCTCGATCCGCCGCGGGGCGTGCTTCTGCTCGGCGTGCAGGGTGCGGGCAAGAGCCTCGCGGCGAAGGCGATCGCCGGCGCGTGGGGCGTGCCGCTGCTGCGCCTCGACGTGGGAGCGCTCTACAGCAAGTGGGCGGGCGAGACCGAGCGGCGGCTGCGCGACGCGCTCGCCTCGGCGGAGAAGATGGCGCCGTCGGTCGTGTGGATCGACGAGATCGAGAAGGGGCTCGCCAGCGGCAGCGACGAGGCGGACGGCGGAGTCTCGCGGCGCGTCCTCGCCACGCTGCTCACCTGGATGGCCGAGCGGCGCACGCGCGTGTTCCTCGTCGCCACCGCGAACGACATCGAGCGCCTGCCGCCCGAGCTGATGCGCAAGGGCCGCTTCGACGAGATCTTCTTCGTCGACCTGCCGGACGCGGCCGTGCGCCAGGCGATCTTCCGGCTGCACCTCGCGCGGCGCGGCGCGGACGCCGCGACGTTCGACCTCGCCGCGCTCGCGCGGGGGAGCGAGGGCTTCTCCGGCGCGGAGATCGAGCAGGCGGTGGTCGCGGCGCTCTACGGCGCGCACGCGCGCGGCGCGCCGCTGCGCGACGCCGACCTCGCCGACGCGCTCGCGGCCACGCGACCGCTGTCGGTCACGATGGCCGAGCGCGTCGCGGCCTTGCGCGACTGGGCTGCGGAGCGCACGGTTCCTGCCTGAGGTTCCGACCGGCTTGGGGAACCTCCACTGCGGCGCCGCGGTCTTGTGATGGCCCGCAACGTGCGCGCAACGGCGCGCGGCGTCGGGGGCGGACGACAAGGCGTGCGAAAAGTGTTGCCGGCGCCCGACGCGAACAATGCCGTCGGAACCAGAAAATCCTTGCGGTACAGAAAGTTAGACGATAATCCTCAGGCCTTCGTGCTATCATCGCTGCCGCCCATTTCGATCGCTTTTCGATGAATCCGCCCGACGGCACACCGCGTCCGCGCATCGGCGAGATCCTCGTCGCGCGCGGCAAGCTCGACCAGACCGCGCTGGAGCGCGCTCTGCGGCTCCAGGCCGAGTCCGGCGAGAAGCTCGGCGCGCTGCTGGTGACGCTGGGGCTGGTCGCGCAGCGCGACGTCGCCGAGGCCTTGTCGCAGCAGCTCGGCCTGCCGCTCGTCGACGGCGCCGCGTACCCGGAGCTGCCGATCCTCGAGGAGCAGGTGTCCGCGCGCTTCCTGCGCGAGGCGCGCGCGCTGCCGGTGCGCGAGGACGCGCAGGAGCTGGTGCTGGCGATGGCGGATCCGACCGACGCGTACACGATCGACGCGTTCCGCATGGTGACCGGCCGGCGCGTGAAGCCGATGGTGGCGATCCCCACCGAGCTCGAGGCCGCGCTCGAGCGACTGTACGGCGCCGGGAAGTCGCAGCTCGGGCAGATCTTCGGCGACGTCGAGCAGCGCGACGAGCTCGCCTTCGACGCCGACGTGCAGCAGCTGAAGGACCTCGCATCCGAGGCGCCGGTGATCCGGCTCGTCTCGCTGGTGATCACGAACGCGCTCGAGATGCGCGCCTCCGACATCCACATCGAGCCGTTCGAGAACCGGCTGATCGTGCGCTACCGCATCGACGGCGTGCTGCACGAGGTCGAGTCGCCGCCGCGGCGGCTGTCCGCCGCGGTGATCTCGCGCATCAAGATCATGGCGAACCTCGACATTGCCGAGCGCCGGCTGCCGCAGGACGGCCGCATCCGCCTGCGCGTGCAGGGCAAGGAGATCGACCTGCGCGTCTCCACCGTGCCGACGATGCACGGCGAGTCGGTAGTGATGCGCATCCTCGACAAGGGCGGCGTCGCGCTCGACTTCGCGCGGCTGGGCTTCGACGACGCGATGCTCGGGCAGTTCCTCGCGGTGCTCGGCGAGCCGCACGGCATCCTGCTCGTCACCGGGCCCACGGGCTCCGGCAAGACGACGACGCTGTACACGGCGCTCGACCGGCTGAACAAGCCCGACGTCAAGATCCTGACCGTCGAGGACCCGGTCGAGTACCAGATGCCGGGGATCAACCAGATCCAGGTGAAGCCGCAGATCGAGCTCACGTTCGCCAACGCGCTGCGCTCGATCGTCCGCCAGGACCCCGACGTCATCATGATCGGCGAGATCCGCGACCTCGAGACGGCGCAGATCGCCGTGCAGTCGGCGCTGACCGGCCACCTCGTGCTGTCGACCGTGCACACCAACGACGCGCCGTCGACGGTGAGCCGGCTGCTCGACATGGGCGTGGAGGACTACCTGCTCACGTCGACGGTGATCGGCATCCTCGCGCAGCGCCTCGTGCGCACGCTGTGCGACAAGTGCAAGGAGCCGTATACGGCGCTGCCCGAGCTGGTCGAGCAGATGCAGCTGCGGCGCTTCGTGCCGCAGGGCCCGATCACGCTGTGGCACGAGAAGGGCTGCCCGTCCTGCGCGAACACCGGTTTCACCGGGCGCATCGGCATCATGGAGATGCTGCCCATGACCGACGCGATCCGCGGCCTCGTCATGCGCCACGCGACGGCGACGGAGCTCCGCGCGCAGGCGGTGGCGGGCGGCATGCTGCCGATGTACGACGACGGCCTGCGCAAGGCGCTGAAGGGCGTGACGACGTTCGAGGAAGTGCTGCGCGTGACGCGGGAGGGCTAGCTGACATGCCCCTCTATCGCTACAAGGCCGTCACCGGCGCCGGGCAGCTCGCCACCGGCGAGCTCGACGCCGCCAACGAGGCGGCGATCGTCGAGCTCCTGCGCGACCAGGGGCTGATGCCGATGCAGATCGGCGTGGCGTCGGGGGCGGTGGTCGCGAAGGGGCCGAAGCAGCGCCGCCGCCTGTTCGAGCGGAAGACGGTCACGCGCGACCAGGTGATCGGCATCACGCGCGAGCTCGCCACGCTGCTCAACGCCGGGCTGCCGCTCGACCGCGCGCTCGAGATGCTGATCGGGCTCGCGCTGTCGCCGCCGGTGGCCGCGCTGCTGCAGGGCCTGCGCGACGACGTGCGCGGCGGCAAGGCGCTGTCGCAGGCGCTGGACGCGCGCCGCGAGACGTTCTCGCGCTTCTACGTCAACATCGTGCGCGCCGGCGAGGCCGGCGGCGCGCTCGGCGTCGTGCTCGCGCGGCTCGCCGAGACGATGGAGCGCAACAAGGAGCTGCGCGAGAACGTCAAGAGCGCGCTCATCTACCCGACGATCCTGATCGGCGTGGCGGCGATGTCGGTGGTGGTGCTGCTCATCTTCGTCGTGCCGCAGTTCGAGCAGACGTTCGCGCAGGCCGGCAAGGCGCTGCCGCTGCCGACGGCGGTCGTCGTCGCGCTCGGCGGCTTCTTCCGCCGCTGGTGGTGGGCGGTGGCCCTCGGGATCGCCGCCGCGATGTGGCTGTTCCGCGGCACGCTGAAGCGGCCGGCGGTGCGCCGGCGCTGGGACGCGCGCGTGCTGCGCCTGCCGCTGGTCGGCGACCTCGTGACCAAGGTGGAGGTCGCGCGCTTCGCGCGCACGCTCGCCACGCTGCTGCGCAACGGCGTGACGCTGCTCGCCGGGCTCGCCATCGTCAAGGACACGATGGGCAACGGCGTGCTCGCCAGCGCGCTCGACGGCGTCACCGCGCGGCTGCGCGAGGGCAAGGGCTTCGGCCGCCCGCTCGCCGAGACCGGCCTGTACCCGCGGCTCGCGTCGCAGCTGATCCTCGTCGGCGAGGAGTCGGGCCGGCTCGAGGAGATGCTCGGTCGCGTGGCCGACATCTACGACCGCGAGGTGCAGCTCGCGATCAAGCGCTTCCTCGCCATCCTCGAGCCTGCTCTCATCCTGACGCTCGCCGTGCTGATCGGGGGGATCGTCTTCGCGATCCTGCTCGGCGTCATGGGCATGAGCGAACTCGTCGGCTGACCCGACCCTCGACCACGGTACTCCGCCCGTTCCGGCGCCGCGACATCCAAAGGACCCTGCCATGCCCCGTTCGCAATTCCGCAGTGCCCGCGCCTTCGCGCGCGGCATGACGCTGATCGAGATCCTCGTCGTGCTGGTCCTCATCGGCGTGGTCCTCGGCATCGTCGGCGGCAACTTCCTCGGCCGCGGCGAGAAGGCGAAGGCCGACGCCGCGAGGATCGAGATCGGCCAGATCGGGCAGGCGCTCGACCTCTACAAGCTCGAGACCGGCCGCTATCCGACCACCCAGGAGGGCCTGCAGGCGCTGATCAGCGCGCCGACCGGGGTCGCGAACTGGAACGGCCCTTACTGGAAGAGGTCGACGCTGCCGAAGGACCCGTGGGGCAACGAGTACCGCTATGCGGCGCCGGGCCAGTCGGGCCCCTACGACATCGTCTCCTACGGCGCCGACGGGCGCGAAGGCGGCGACGGCGTCAACAAGGACATCGCGGGCGCGCAGTAGCGCACGGCCCAATGACGCGGTGCCCGGAACATCCCTTCGTCATTCCCGCGCATGCGGGAATCCAGTGTCTTCGACCCGTGACGACGCTGGGCCCCCGCCTGCGCGGGGGCGACGCCCGGAGGACGCAGCGCGGCGTCACGCTGCTCGAGCTGCTCGTCGTGCTCGCGCTGCTCGCGCTGCTCGCGACCGTGACGCTGCCGCTGCTGGGTTCCGGCGTGTCGACCACCGCGATGAAGGGCGCGGCGCGCGAGCTCGCGGCAGCGTTGCGCCAGGCGCGCAGCGACGCGATGGCGACGCGCACGGAGACGCTGGTGACGATCGACCTCGAGGGGCGGCGCTTCGTCGTCGGCGGCGACCCGAAGCCGCGCAGCCTGCCGCGCGAGCTCGAGATCAAGCTCTTCACGGCGCAGATGGACATCGTCGACGACAGGGTCGGCGGCATCCGCTTCTATCCGGACGGCGGCAGCAATGGCGGCCGGGTGACGCTCGCCGCGGGCGAGCGCAAGTTCGAGGTCGACGTCGACTGGCTGACCGGCCGCGTGGCGATTCTCGAGTGACGCGATGACCCGTCGACCTCGCCAAGCCGCCGGGTCCCCGCCCCCCGACTGCAGACCTCGGGGGCAGGCTTCGCGGGGACGCCCGCCCGCGCTGCGGGCGCGCGGATTCTCGCTCATCGAAGTGCTGGCCGCGTTCGTCGTGCTGGCGCTCGTGGCCACGGCGCTGTTCGAGCTGTTCGGCGGCGCGCTGCGCAACGTCGCCGCCGCCGACGACTGGAACCGCGCGATGCTGGTCGCCGAGAGCCGCCTCGCGGAGGCGGCGAGCGCGCGGCCGCTGCGCGAGGCGACGGAAGGCGGGACGGAGGACGACGGACGCATCAGGTGGCAGTCGCGCGTCGCGCCCTGGGACGCTCCTGGCGTCGATCCCGAACTCGCGCGCGTGTCCGAGTCGATGGCCACGCGACTCTACCGCGTCGAGGTCGACGTCACGTTCCCGGGGCTCGCGAACGGCGAGCGCCGCTTCTCGCTGGCGACGGTGCGCGTCGCCGAGAAGGACCCCAAGTGAAGCCCGTGCGGTGGGGCAAAGACGCTGGGTCCCCGCTTGCGCGGGGACGCCGGCCGGCTCCGCCGGCCGGCGGCTTTACTCTGCTCGAGCTCGTCGTCGCGCTGACGCTGCTCGCGCTCATGTCGACGGTGCTGTTCGGCGCGCTCGGATTCGCGGGGCGCAGCTGGGAGGGCGGCGAGGCGAAGGCCGAGGCGAGCGCGTCGATGCGCCTTTCCGAGGGCTTCCTGCGAGCGCAGCTCGAAGCGGCGCACCCGCTGCGCATGCGCAAGGTCGCCGAGTTCCCGCTGCTTTTCGGTGGAACGAGCGAGGAGCTGCGCTACGCCGCGCCGCTGCCGGCGCGCATCAGCGGCGGCGGCATCTGGTACTACCGGCTCGCGATCGCGCGCGAGGGCGAGCGCTCGCGCCTCACGCTGGAGCGCACGGTGCCCGACGTAGACGCCGCGGCGCTGCCCGGCTTCGACGGCGCCGACCGCTCGATCCTCGCCGAGGACATCGGCGAGCTCAAGGTCGCCTACTTCGGCCGCGACGCCGGCGCCGCCGCGGCGGTGGCGCCGACGTGGCGCGACCGCTGGGACGACGGCCACCGGCCGCCGCTCATGGTGCGCATCGAGGTGGTCCCGCGGCGCGGGCTGGCGTGGCCGCCGCTGGTCGTGGCGCTGCGCCAGGCGCCGGAGTCGGGCTGCGTGCGCTGGGACGCCGCCGCCGAGCGCTGCGCGGGTATGTCGTGATGCGCTCCAATCCATCGCGCGGGAACGGGCGCTCGCAGCGGGGCGTGGCGCTGGTGCTCGTGCTGTGGCTGACGGTGATGCTGACGGTGATCGGCGGCACGCTGGCCTACTCGATGCGCAGCGAGGCGCTCGCCGCGCGCAACGCCGTCTCGCTGGCGCAGGCGCGCGCGATCGCCGACGGCGCCGTCGACCGCGCGACCTTCGAGCTGCTGCGGCCGCGAACGCGGGAGGCGTGGAAGGCCGACGGGCGCGTCCACGAGTGGGCCGACGCGGGTGCGCAGGTCGCCGTGGTCGCCGTCGACGAGAACGCGCGCATCGACCTCAACGGCGCTTCGGAAGTGCTGCTGCGCAGCCTGTTCGTGCGCCAGGGCGGGCTCGACGAGGCGGCCGCCGCCGCGCTGGTCGACGCGATGGCCGACTGGCGCGACGAGGACGAGCTGCGCCGCCCCAACGGCGCCGAGGCGGCCGACTACCGGGCCGCGAACTCGAAGTACGTGCCCTCGAACCGCCGCTTCGAGACGGTGGGCGAGGTCTCGCGCGTGCTCGGGATGACGCCCGCCGTGTACGCGCGCATCGCGGGGCTCGTCACCGTGCTCACCAATCAGCAGGGCATCAACCCGCACACCGCGAGCCGCGAGGTCCTCCTCGCGCTGCCCAACGCGACGCCGGAGGCGGTCGACGAGTTCCTTCGGCAGCGCGCGGACGCGCTCGCGGCCAACCTGCCGGTCCCGCCGTTCCCGGCCGCGCAGGGCTTCGCCACCGGCGCGTCCCCGACGTGGCGCATCCGCGCGGAAGTGCGCTCGGCCGATGGTGTAACGTTCGTCCGCGAAGCGGTGGTCCGCGCGACTCCCGATCCGCGGCGGCCGTACATCGCCTTGCTTTGGGGCGAGGCCGACCGCGCCGCGCCCGCGGCCGCGACGGCAGACCCCGACGCCGCCTCCGCCGCCAAGCCCGATTCCGGTGCCCCGACCGATGCCCGCCGATCCTGACGTCGTCGCCAACGCTCCCGCCCGCGTGCGGAGCACCGCCCGCAGCACGGGCGTGGCGGGCTTCGGCCGCTGGTGGGCCGCGGAGCTCGCTGCGCTGCTTCCGAGCGCGACCCGCTCCGCCGTCCGGCGCCGTCGCATGCGCACCGTCGTCGCGTTCGCCGACGACGCCGCCACGGTGTGGCAGCCGTCGCCGCGCGGAGGCGAGGGCGGCATGGAGCGCGTCGCGCGCGTGGCGACGGGCGACGACGCCGCCGGTCGCGCCGCGATCGGGGCGATCGCGAAGGCGACGGGCTCGCCGAACGTGACGATCGCGCTTCCCGCGCAGCACGTGCTGCGCCGGGCGCTGGTGCTTCCCGCGGCGATCGAGGACAACCTGCGCCAGGCGCTGGCGTACGACCTGGACCGCCACACGCCGTTCCGCCCGGAGGACCTCTACTTCGACGTGGCCGTCGTCGGGCGCGACCACGCGCAGGGGACGCTGCAGGCGGACCTGGCGACGGTCCGCCGCGCGGTCGTCGACGGCGCGCTCGCCGCCGTCGAGCGCTGGGGCGGCAACGTCGTGGCCGTGGTCCCGGACGCGCCCGAGGCCGCCGCCGGCTCGCGGCTCAACCTGCTCCCGGACGAGCGCCGCGCAGCGCGACGCGGCTTGCGCTGGGCGTTCTGGATCCCGCTCGCGCTCGTGCTCGCCGCCGCCGGGATCGCGCTGGTGCTGCCGGTCTGGCAGAAGCGCGAGCAGGCGATCGCGCTGGACAAGCTGGTCAACGAGGCGCGCGGGCAGGCGGCGGTGTCCGAAGCGCTGCGCAGCGATCTCGACCGCCTCGTCGCGACGCACAACTTCGCGCTGGAGCGCAAGTTCGCGTACCCGGCGGCGATCCAGGTGCTCGAAGAGGTGACGAAGCTGCTCCCCGACGACACCTGGCTCACGCAGCTCGAGCTCAAGACCTCGACGCGCGGCAAGGAGGCGCAGCGCGAGCTCCTGCTGCGCGGCGAGTCGGGGAACGCAGGTCGCCTGATCACGCTGTTCGAGGAGTCGAAGGTGTTCATGCAGGCCGCGCCGCGCTCGCCGACCACCAAGATCCAGCCGGGGCCCGGCGAGATCTTCGACCTCGTCGCGCAGCTGCGGCCGCTGCCGGCGCCCGCGGCGGTCGCGCTCGCGGCCGAGGCCGCGGAGGGCGCGAAGCCGCAGGATGCGCAGCCGCAGTCGCAGGGCGGGGCCGGTCCCGCCGGACCGGCGGCGGCTGCGCCGGCACCCGAGGCCGTCGCGCCTCCCGCGACGCCAGCGCCGCAGCCAGCGGTTCCGGCGCCCGCCGCGCCCTCCGCGCCGCCGAAGCCGGCGGCGAGCGCCAAGCCATGACGCCCGCGTTCCTCTCCCGGCTGAAGCCCGGGCAATCGCGCGCGCTAGCCGTCGCGCTCGCCGTCGCCGCAGTAGCCGCCGTGGCCGCGCTCGTCCTCGTGCCGACACTGCTGCTGCACAAGCGGTACGACACGGCGATCGAGGAGTTGACCGACCGTCTCGTGCGCTACCGCCGCGTCGCCGCGCAGGCGGGCGAGCTCGCGAAGGCGGTCGAGGCGGTGCGCGCGCGGGACAGCCGCCGCCACTACCTGCGCAACACTGCACCCAACCTCGCCAGCGCCGAGCTGTCGGAAGCGGTGAAGGCGGCCATCGAGGGCAATGGCGGGCGGATCACCACGTCCCAGAACGCGCCGCCGCGCGACGACGAGGCGTTCAAGCTGGTCGGCGCGAACATCCAGTTCTTCGCCACGACCGCCAACCTGCAGAAGATCCTCGCGGCGCTGGAGACGCAGCAGCCGTACGTGGTGGTGGCCAACGTCACCGTCCGGCCCGTCAACGCGTTCCGCGGCTTCAAGCCCGCTCCCGGGCAGGATCCGGAGCTCGTGGTTCAGGTTGACGCCGTCGCCTGGGCGTTCCCCGAGGCCGCGCGTCCCGCCGCCGCCGCCGCCGCTCCCAAACCACCGCAGAAGTCCTAGCGAAGGGAAGACTTGACCATGTCCTCCTCCGACTTCCGCATGACCGCGCTCGCCTGGCTCGCCGCGCTCGCGGCGCTCGCCGCCGTGATCGGCTGGGAGACGGATTGGGGACGCCAGGTCACGCGACTGCACGAGATCCCGGCGGCGCGCGCGCAGCCCGTCACGGTGGCGCTGCTTCCCGAGTACAAGCTCGCCGGCGACGCGCAGGAGCGGCGCGACACGGTGGAGCGGCCCGTGTTCGTGCCCACGCGTCGGCCCGGCCCGCCGCCGGCGGCGCCGGAGCCGCCCAAGCCGCGAATCCAGCGCGGGCAGTTCGTGCTGACCGGCACCGCGGTGGTCGAGAAGGATTCGATCGCGTTCCTGCGCGAGGCTTCGACGGGCAAGTCGCGCACGGTGCGCAAGGGCGACAACGTGAACGGGATGACCGTCGCGTCGATCGCGCCGGACGGCGTCGTGCTCGCGCTGGGCGACGAGACCGAGCCCCTCTCGCTCAAGGTCGCCGCCGGGCCGCGCACCACGATCCAGCCGCCGGTCCCGGGCGCCGCCCCTGCTGCGGGTCCCGGCGCGGCACCAGCCAATGCGACGCCGAAGCCGCCGCCGGTCGCTGCCGCGCCGACTTCCCCGGACGCGCCGTCCCCCGAGGCGCAGTCGCTGCTGGAGCGCCGCCGGGCGGCGCGGGCGGCGCAGGCCGCGGCCGAGGCGGCTGCACGCGGCGGGACGCCGGGCGCCGCGCCGGCGGCTACCGGCGACGGCAGCTGGGCCGAGGTCTATCGTCGCATGCAGCAGCCGCGGCGATGAAAGGCTCGCGCGCTCAATTCGTTCGCCGCCCCCCCGGAGGGGCAGGCCGTCCCTGCGCAGCTTCGATGACATCGCCGCGCCCCCTCCGACAGCCCTCCCCGAACGGTGCGCCCGCGGCGCACCGAAAGGACCGCATGCCGACCCGAACTTCGCGCGCGCTCGCCGCGCTCCTCCTGCCGCTGCTGGTTGCGGCCTGCCAGACGCTTCCGGCCCCGCAGCAGCAGACCGCCGAACCGGCCGGCGCGGCCCGCGCCCAGCCCAGCCGCACCTCGGCCGCAGCGGCGCCAGCGCTTGCCGACTCCGCTTCGCGGCTGGACGAGCCTGCCGAAACGCGCTCCGACCCCTATCGCGTGTTCAAGGGGACCGGGGTGGTGGTGAAGGGCCAGCAGCCGGGGGGCGGCGTTCCGGCATCCGCGGCGGTGCAGCAGGCGGGCGGCGCGGTGGTGCTGAACTTCGAGGCGGCCGACGTGCGCGAGGTGATCCGCAACGTGCTGGGCGAGATCCTCGGGCAGAGCTACACGATCGACCCCGCCGTCGGTGGCCAGGTGACGATCCGCACGACCTCCGGCATCCAGCGCGACGCGCTCTACCCGACGCTCGAGACGCTGCTGCGCACGGTGGGCGCGACGATGGTGAAGGAGGGCGACCTCTTCAGGATCGTGCCGCAGGCGGCCTCCGTGCGCGGCAACGTCACGCCGCAGCTCGGCAGCTCGCAGCGCGCGCTGCCGCAGGGCTACTCGGTGCAGATCGTGCCGCTGCGCTACGTGGGCGCGCGCGACATGCTGCGGCTGCTCGAGCCGTTCGCCAAGGACGCCCAGGCGGTGCGCGCTGACGAGCTGCGCAACCTGATGATCCTCTCCGGCACCGAGCGCGAGCTCAGGCACCTGCTCGGCACGATCGACATGTTCGACATCGACTGGATGGCGGGCATGTCGGCCGGCGTGTTCACGCTGCAGAACGCCGACGTGAAGAGCGTCATGCAGGAACTCGAGAAGGTGATCGGCCCGGCGCAGCAGAGCCCCCTCGCAGGGATCCTGCGCATCGTGCCCATCGAGCGCATGAACGCGATCCTGGTGATCTCGCCCAACCCGGGCTACCTCGAGCAGGCGAAGGTCTGGGTCGAGCGCCTCGACCGCGGCGGCGGCAGCGACGGGCCGCGGCTCTACGTCTACCAGCTGCAGAACAGTCGCGCCGAGAAAGTCGCGCCGCTGTTGCAGCAGGCATTCACCGGACGCGGCGCGCCTGCGGGACCTGCCCCGCCGCCCACGCTGGCGCCCGGCACGCCCGCGGGCTCGATCGTGTCGCCGCCGGCGTTCGGCAACCTGACGCCGGTGCAACAACAGCAGCAGCAGGCCACCGCGCAGGCGGCTGCGAGCGCCGCTGCGGCGGCCACGGCGGTGCGCGCCACGACGCCGGCGACCGGCCCGGCCAGCGGCACGGGGATCGTGCGCAACCTGCAGGCGGTCGCGGACAAGGACAACAACACGATCATCATCGTCGCCACGCCGGTCGAGTACCAGGTGATCGAGTCGGCGCTCAAGAAGCTCGACGTGCTGGCGCGCCAGGTGGTGATCGAGATGACGATCGCCGAGGTGCTGCTCACCGACGACCTCAAGTTCGGCGTCGACTGGCTGTTCCGGAGCGCGTGGCCCGACGGCCGCGGCTCGGGCGGGATGATCGTCCCGAGGAGCTCCTCGTCGACGGGGACCGGCACGAGCGGGTCGGCCCTCTCGGACGCGATCTCGGGGTTCACCTACCTCATCAGCAACTCGAAGTTCCCCGGGGGCATCCAGGCAGCCCTGCGTCTCCTCGATACCTACGGCACCGCGAAGATCATCAGCAACCCGCACGTATCGGCGCTCGACAACCAGAAGGCGACGATCAAGGTCGGCGATCGCATCCCAATCAGCCAGGAGACCGTCGTGGGCGGCACGACTAGCGGGACGGTGACAACGACGTCGCAGTACAT
>JAOUIA010000065.1 GCA_029884335.1 Betaproteobacteria bacterium | reverse complement strand
TGCAAGGGCGAGCATGCGAGCCGGAACTCGCCGGACCACGGGCGAGGCAACCGAAGTGCAACGGCGGCAGTCGAGCCGGCGTCGCGAGCCGACCGACTGCGGGGTTAGAATCGCGCTCTGGCAGCGCGGGCAGGCCTCACGGAACCCGGCGGCGTTCCGCGGCTTCGCCCAGGCTCATCCCGACTCGTCGCCCGGCCGATGTCGTTGGCGCCGGGAGAGCCCCCCGCCCGGGTTGGCGGACGCGCATGGCCGCTCGCCTCAGCAAGGTGCGCTGACGAGGCGCTCCGGACGTTCGCTCGACCGGCCGGCGCCTCGGTCTCGGCCGAACGGACGAATGACCCCCGCACCGGCCACGGCCACGATGGCCATGTGTACTTCGCGATCATCGGGCCGCTTGTCTGCGTCGAGACCATTGCCGCAGGCAGCGGCATACGCGAGCTGCGCCGATTGCGTAAACTATATGGACCCGGTCGATGGCGGAAGCGCAAGGGCTATGCGCGGATTCGCCTTGCCGACGGGGAGACAGCGCTCGCCGAGCTGCATTGGTATGAGGCGACCGGCATCGGCAAGCGCGAGTTCAAGATCAAGCGCATCCTGTGAGGCCCGAACGATGGCGTCGCGAGCGAGGACACTGGTGATCTGCGTGAAGAACGAGGGCTACGCGACGGCCCTGGAGCTGAGGAAGCTCTACGTCGCGCTCCCCGATGCCCGCGCAGCGGAGCGCGACCTGCTGCGGGTGATCGACGAGTCGGGCGAGGACTATCTCTACCCGGAGGCGCTGTTCGTGGTCGCGGACCTGCCGCGGACCGTGAAGCGCCGGGTCATGCTGGCTGCCTAGTACGGCGACCTGCAGTTAGCGAATCGTGCCGGCATGGGCACAACACATCGTCGTCCCCGCGAAGGCGGGGACCCAGTGTCTCTTGACGACGCTGGATTCCCGCCCCCCGACTGTAGCCCTCGGGGGCAGGCTTCGCGGGAATGACGCTGAGATTGAAGGCATGCTTCGAGTTGCATGAGTCGGTCAACCAGGACTGCTGACCGCTACAACGCCAGCGCCACCTGCGTCCCCTGCTCGATCGCGCGCTTGGCGTCGAGCTCGGCGGCGACGTCCGCGCCGCCCACCAGCGTGTACGGCAGCTCGAGCCGCCCGAGGCCCTCGACCAGATCGCGCTGCGGCTCCTGCCCCGTGCAGACGACGATCGTGTCGGCGCGGATCGCCTGTCCGGCGCCGTCGACCCTGATGTGCAGGCCGGCGTCGTCGATCTGGACGTACTCCACCCCCGAGAGCATCTTCACGCCGCGCTTCTTGAGCAGCGTGCGGCGGATCCAGCCGGTCGTCTTCGCGAGCCCCTCGCCCACCTTGCTCGACTTGCGCTGCAAGAGGTAGAGCTTGCGCGCAGGCACCAGATCGCGCGCGGGCTTGAGGCCGCCGCGCTCGCGCACCTCGGCGTCCACGCCCCACTCGTCGCGAAAGGCCGCGATCGCCGGATCGTCGGCGCGCCCGTCGCTCGCGTGCCCGTCGGGCGCGTGGTCGGCGGTCAGGAACTCCGCGACGTCGAAGCCTATGCCGCCTGCGCCCATGATCGCCACCGTCTCGCCCGCCTCGCGCCGTCCGGTGACGATGTCGACGTAGCTCGCCACCTTGCGGTGATCGATGCCGTCGATCGCCGGCTTGCGCGGCACGATGCCCGTCGCCACGATCACGTGGTGGAAGCCGCGCAGGTCCTCGGCGCGCGCGCGCGTGCCGAGCTTCACCTCGACGCCGAGCTTCGCGAGCCGCACGCGGAAGTAGCGGATCGTCTCGTCGAACTCCTCCTTGCCCGGGATGCGCTTGGCGAGATTGAACTGGCCCCCCAGCTCGTCCGCTGCCTCGAACAGCGTCACCGCGTGGCCACGCTCGGCCGCAGTGACTGCCGCCGCCATCCCGGCGGGGCCGCCGCCGACGACCGCGATGCGCTTGCGCGTTGCCGCCGGCTCGGAGACGAGCACCGTCTCGCGGCACGCGAACGGGTTGACGAGGCAGCTCGAGGTGCGCCGCTCGAAGACGTGGTCGAGGCAGGCCTGGTTGCACGCGATGCACGTGTTGATCTCGTCGGCACGGCCCGTCGCGGCCTTCTTCACGAAGTCGGGGTCGGCGAGCAGCGGCCGCGCCATCGACACCATGTCGGCGTCGCCGCGCGCGAGGATCGCCTCGGCGGTCGCGGGGTCGTTGATGCGGTTCGTCGTCACCAGCGGGATGCGCACCTCGCCCTTCATGCGCCGCGTCACCCACGCGAACGCGCCGCGCGGCACCATCGTCGCGATGGTCGGGATGCGCGCCTCGTGCCAGCCGATGCCGGTGTTGATGATCGTCGCGCCGGCGGCCTCGACCGCCTTCGCCAGCGCCACCACCTCGTCCCACGTCGAGCCGCCCTCGACCAGGTCGAGCATCGAGAGCCGGTAGACGATGATGAACTCGCGGCCGACGCGCGCGCGCACGGCGCGCACGACCTCGAGCGGGAAGCGGATGCGGTTCTCGAACGATCCGCCCCACTCGTCGTCGCGCAGGTTGGTGCGCGGCGCGATGAACTGGTTGATCAGGTAACCCTCGGAGCCCATGATCTCGACGCCGTCGTAGCCGGCGCGCTGCGCGAGGCCGGCGCAGCGCGCGTAGGCGGCGATGGTGCGATGAATCCCGAAGCGCGAGAGCGCGCGGGGCTTGAACGGGCTGATCGCGCTGCGCACGGCCGACGGCGCGGCGGCGAACGGGTGGTAGGCGTAGCGCCCGGTGTGCAGGATCTGCATCGCGATGCGGCCGCCCGCCTCGTGCACGGCGTCCGTCACCAACCGGTGCTTGGCGACCTGCCAGGGGAACGACAGCTGCGCGCCGCGCGGCTCGACGCGGCCGGAGAGGTTGGGCGCGATGCCGCCGGTGACGATGAGGCCCACGCCGCCGCGCGCGCGCGCCGCGTAGAACGCCGCCAGCTTGGCGTAGCCGTCGGCCTCCTCTTCGAGCGCCGTGTGCATCGAGCCCATGAGGACGCGATTGCGCAGCGTGACGAACCCGAGGTCGAGCGGGGCGAGCAGGTGCGGGAAGGCGGTCATGTCAGTAGCGTCGGGCCGCCCCAAGCCACTGACCGCCCCCCTGGGGGGCAGCGAGCGCAGGGAGCGTAAGGGGATCTTCCATCTCGGGCTCGGCGATATCGCGGATGCGCAGAGCTTACCCGACGCGTTTGGAGCCGGTACTCCAATTGCAGCCGGCTAGTTCCACCGCGGCTGCAGGATGATGATCGCGCCGAAAAACAGCACGTACGCGAGACCCGGGAGGGCGACGATCGCCAGCACGCCCAGCGCGAGCTTCGTCCTGCCCGCCTCATGGAGCTTGTAGCCGCCGATCAGCACGGCGGCGAGCAGGGCGAGGATGCCCAGCCACAGGACGATGTTGAACGACGACACCGAGCCGTCGCCCACGCCCACCACGAAGAAGTAGAGGAACACGAGCGCGACCAGCGAGTCGAAACCTATCATCAGCTTGTAAGCCATTGCCGCCTCCGTTGCCGCCGCCCGGCGGCCGTGTGCTGCGGTCACGCGTGCTGCAGCGCCCCCACGCGCACCCCGAGCAGGCGAATGCGCCGCCTGAGCTCGATGCGCCTGAGGCACTGGCCGGCAGCGCGCCGGATCTCCTTCGCGTCCTGCGTAGCGGCCTCCAGTGTCGCATCGCGCGTCACGGTGTGGAAGTCGTCGAAGCGCAGCTTGACGCCTATGGTGCGCCCGGCGTAGCCCTTGCGCGCGAGGTCCGCCGCGACTCGCTCGCACAGCCAGGTGAAGATCTCGGAGAGCCGCTCGCGGTCGTGCCGGGCCGAGAGGTCGCGCTCGAAGGTCGTCTCGCGCGAGATCGACTTGGGCTCGCTCTCGGTGACCACGTCGCGGTCGTCGCGGCCCTGGGCGGCGTCCAGCAGCCACTCGGCGTAGTGCGCGCCGAAGTGCACGCGCAGCAGCGCGGGGTCGGCGTGGGCGAGTTCGCCGACGGTCCCGAAGCCGAGCGCGCCGAGCTTCCCCGCCGCCTTCGGCCCGATGCCGTTCACGCGCCGCACCGGCAGCGGCCAGATGCGCGCGGGAACGTCCGCCTCGCGCAGGATCGTGAGCCCGTCGGGCTTGTCGAGCTCCGAGGCGATCTTGGCGAGCAGCTTGTTGGGCGCCACCGCGATCGAGCACGTCAGCCCCGTCGCCTCGCGCACTGCCGCCTTGAGCGCCTTCGCAACGTCGCGCGCGCGCCACCACGGGTCGTCGTAGCCGTCGGCATCGTGCTCGGGCAGGCGCACGCCGGCGAGGTCGATGTAGATCTCGTCGATGCCGCGATCCTCGATCCGCGGCGCGATCGCGCGCACCGCGTCCTTGAAGCGCCGCGAGTACGTACGGTAGCGGTCGAAGTCGGCGGGCAGCAGCACCGCGTCGGGCGCCAGGCGCGCCGCCTTCATCAGCCCCATCGCCGAGCCGACGCCGAGCGCACGCGCTTCGTAGGTCGCCGTCGTGATCACGCCGCGGCCGGAGTAGTCGGCGAGCTTCGCGAACGTGCGCGTCACCGCGCCCGTCGCCGGGTCGGCCGTCTCCGCCGGCTGGTGGCGCCGCCCGCCGCCGATCACCACCGGCCGCCCGCGCAATTCCGGGTAGCGCAGCAGTTCGACGGACGCGTAGAACGCGTCCATGTCGAGGTGCGCGATGAGGCGCAGTCCGGCGGGCGTCATGGCGAGGATCGGCTCGGAAAGCGTATGCTAGCCGCGTGACCACCCGCGCCCGTAAGCCTGTCGCGCCGCCGCCGCCGACTCCCGAGGAGGAGGAGGCCGCCTACGTCGCGAGCCTCGAGCGCGCCGGCAAGGCCGTTGCCGGCAAGGGGCCGCTGCCGCCCGGGGCGACGCACCGCGTCGTCCTGACGTCGACCGGCGCCAAGCGCGTCAAGCGCAAGCGCTACACCGCCGTCTAGCAGTAAGTAGGGTCAGACTCGACTTTCCGCAGCTGGGATTGCAGGGTCAGACTCGACTTTCGAGTGTCCCCCCCGGCACGCGGAGCACAGGTGCTTGGTTCGCCTCTCCGACGTGACGAAAAGTCGAGTCTGACCCCACTTTCAGGATGATCGAAAGTCGAGTCTGACCCTACTTTCGGCATGACCCTACTTTCGGCAACTGCAGGCGAAGCGCACGCGCCGTAGCACCTGCTGGCCGTGCTCCTGGACGACGGCGTGAGTGGGCGCCGCGTTCGGGCTCGTCACCGCGCCGCGCCCGCGCTTCGTCGTGCGTCTCGCCGCGGACTTGCGCGCCGGAGCGTCGTAGGCGATCGCGTTGCGCGCCACCAGGCCGCGCACGAACGCGCGCACCTCGTCGCGCGTCATCCGAGGGTCGGGAAGCGCGCCGAGCACGGCCGCGCGGCGATGCTCGGCGCCGACGAGCGCCGGCTCCGCGCCGATCGCCACCGCGCCTTCGAGTCGCTCCGCAAGACCGGTGAGCTCGATTCGCCGCTCGTGGCAGGCCTCGGTGACGCGGCGGCCGCCGAGGTCGTAGCTGCGCAGGCGCAGCGACGCTCCGGCCGGGAGGTCGAGGCGCGAACGCAGGTCGTCCATCGTCGCCTTCGCCATCGCCGGGCGGCCCGCACCGACCGCGGCTTTCGGCGCCGGACCCTCCAGCATCGAGCGCGGCGCGAGCGCCGCCACGCTGCCGAGCAGGATGCCGTGCGCCTTGAACGCGAGCCGGATCGCCTCGTGGTTGCGCCCGCCGTGGATGGCGTCGTCCTCGAGCGTCATCGCGCGCCCGATGGACTGGAAGAAGCGCGGCCCGTGCGGCGCCTTGCGCGCCGCGAGCACGAGCAGCTTGCCCGTCGTCCGCGCCGCCATCCACAACGCGGCCTCGTCGCGCTTTGCGCCGGAGAGGAACACGTTGCGCAGCGTATCGTGGAAGCAGCCGACGAACACCTGGCCGAAGCTGTGCGAGTCCGCGATCAGCTCGCCCGGACCGCCGTCCTGCGGCAGCGCGGTGAAGAACGTCCACTTGTGCCGGTTGCGGCCACGGCGAGGCTTCGCGGCATTGTGGCCGGGCATCTCGTCGCGGATCGCGTTGGCCAGCGACTCCATCAGCGTCTCGACGAAGTTCGCCTTCGCGAGCCTCGGGTCGGCCTTGAGCAGCGCGCGGCGCACGTCGCGGTCGGCGAGCGCGGTGAGGATCGCCACGCAGTCGCCGAACGCCTCGTGGAACGCGTTGGGCTCGGGCAGGTTGCTGTCCCACAGCTCGGGGCGGATCGCGTCGAGGAAGGCGTGCCCCGCCTCGTGCGCGACGACGTCGACGCTCGCGGCGAAGCGGCGCAACCGCCCTGTCTTCGTGCTGCGGAAGTGCGCGTAGCCGACCGACTCGCGGTCGTAGTAGGCGTTGAGTTCCTCGCCGATGTCCGCGTCCACGCGGAGCTTCGCGCCGTGCTGCCAGCGCCTGAGCGGTCCGGCGATCTTCTCCCACATGGCGATCGCGCGCAGCAGCGCCTCGCGGCACTGCCAGCGCAGGTAGGCGTCGCTTTCGACTGGCCAGACCTGAGCCTTCGGCATCGCGCCGAACGCGAAGTCGGCGAGGCCGGTCGCGCGCTTGCGCGATGGCCGCAGCTTGCGCGGCGGCGGTGCCTTGCGCGCCTCGGGGTCGTTGGGGACGTAGAGGATGGGCATCGTCGCTCCTCGTTGGGAATGGCGCGCTCGTGCGTCGCCGCGGCACGCCGAAACAACAGTGCCGAGCCAGGCGGGACGGCGGAAGAACGCAACGCGGCGCGGGCCCTGCTCACCGCCAGCAGCACGGGCCCTCCAACGCGTGACGGTCGGGCCGGCCGCGGCTTGCCCGGGAACGCCTCGCGGCGGGGATCGCGTGCAACGCGCACTATCTGCGCAACGACGGACGGATGTAAAGCGCGGCCGTGGCGCCGCCGCGGGAAAGATGACCGGCTACGGGCAGGACTTCCTCGACCTGTGCCGGCGCGCCGCGGCCACCGTCGACAGGATCCTCAAGGGCGCGAAGCCCGGCGACACTCCCTTCGCGCGGCCGGGCAGGTTCCAGCTCGTGCTCAACCTGGCCACGGCGAAGAAGCTCGGCGTGACGATCCCCGAGTCGCTTCGCATCCGCGCGAGCGAGCTTCTCAGCTGGACGCGCCCGCCTTCGCGTCGAGCTCCGCCCAGCGCTCGAACTTCGCGGCGAGTTCGTGCTCGATCGCCTGCGCGCGCTCGCGTTCGGCCTTCAGCGTCTCCGGCGGCCGGCGGTGGTAGTCGGGAGCGCACATGCGCTCCGTCAGCGCGTGCTGCTCGGCCTCCAGCGCCTCGATCTCGGCGGGGAGCGCGTCGAGCTCGCGCCGTTCCTTGAACGAGAGGCCCGGCTTGCGCGGCCGCTCGCGACGCGCTTCGCCGCTCGCCTGCGCGGAGGGCTTCTGCTCGGGCGCGGGCGCGGGCGGCGGACGCTGCGCCAACCAGTCGCTGTAGCCGCCCGCGTACTCGCGCCACACGCCGTCGCCCTCGGCCACCAGCGACTGCGTGGCGATGTTGTCGAGGAAGGCGCGGTCGTGGCTCACGAGCAGCAGCGTGCCGGCGTAGCCCTGCAGCGTCTCCTCCAGCAGTTCCAGCGACTCGATGTCGAGGTCGTTGGTCGGCTCGTCGAGGACCAGCAGGTTCGCCGGTTGCGCGAACAGGCGCGCGAGCAGCAGGCGGTTGCGCTCGCCTCCCGAGAGTGTGGACACCGGCGCTTGCGCGCGCTGCGGCGGAAACAGGAAGTCGCCGAGGTAGGAGAGCACGTGGCGGCGCTGCCCGCCGCTCTCGATCCACTCCGATCCGGGGCTGATCGTCTCGATCAGCGTGCGCGACTCGTCGAGCTGCGCTCGCAGCTGGTCGAAATAGGCGACCGCGAGCTTCGTGCCGCGCCGCACGCTGCCCGCGTCCGGCGCGATCTCGCCGAGGATCAGCTTGAGCAGCGACGTCTTGCCCGCGCCGTTGGGGCCGATCAGCGCGAGGCGGTCGCCGCGCATCACGGTGAGCGAGAGGTCGCGCACGATCGTGCGCTCGCCGAAGCGCTTGACGACGTGCTCGAGCTCCGCCACCAGCTTGCCCGAGCGCTCGCCTGCGTCCAGCCCGAGCTTGACGTTGCCCAGCCGATCGCGACGCGCGGCGCGTTGCGCGCGCAGCGCCTCCAGGCGCCGCACGCGGCCCTCGTTGCGCGTGCGCCGCGCCTCGACGCCCTTGCGGATCCACGCCTCCTCCTGCGCCCAGAACTTGTCGAACTTGCGCCCGGCGACGGCCTCGGCGGCCAGCTCGTCGTCGCGGCGCGCCTGGTAGGCGGCGAAGTTGCCCGGGTAGGAGCGCAGCAGGCCGCGGTCGAGCTCGACGATGCGGGTGGCCACGCGGTCGAGGAACATGCGGTCGTGCGTCACGACGATGCACGCGGGGCACTTGCGCACCAGCTCCTCGAGGTCGGCGATGGCGCCGATGTCGAGGTGGTTCGTCGGCTCGTCGAGCAGCAGCAGGTCCGGCTGCAGCGCGAAGGCGAGCGCCAGTGCCGCGCGCTTGCGCTCGCCGCCGGAGCACGTCGCGGGCGAGGCCGCGTCGTCGAGGCCGAAGCGGTGCAGGAACTCGACCAGCCGCGCCTGCGCGCGCCAGCGCTCGCGCTCGTCGGCGATCGCCTCCAGGTGGCCACGCTGCGTCAGGCTCTCGCGGAGCGTCGGCGAGCCGGGAAGCGCCGGCTCCTGCTCGACAGCGACGATCCGCGCGCCGTCGCGGCGGCGCAGCTCGCCGTCGTCGAGCTGCGCGGTACCCGCAATGACTCCGAGCAGCGAGGACTTGCCGGTCCCGTTGCGCCCGATCAGGCCGATGCGCTCGCCGTCCGCGACGACGAGGCTGGCGCGGTCGAGCAGCGGGTGGAGGCCGAAGGCGAGCTCGGCGCCGGCGAGCGTGACGAGCGACATGGGGCAAGGATAGCGCCTGGGCGAAGGCAGCCCTTTCCTTGCCGCCGGGAGTGGAGAACAATGGCGTTGCGCCGGGCGACCGGAACCGGAGGGAGCTATCGATGCGTATCGGATTGGTGGCGGTAACGGGGACGATGGCCGTATTGCTGGCAGGATGCGATCCACTCGCGACGTTCTCGGGGCCGGGCAAGGGCGGCGGCACGCCCGCGGCCCGCGCGCAGCAGGACTGCAAGAACCGGCCGACCTGCGACATCGACGTCGACCTGATGACAGGCGTGGTGCCGGAGCGCGTCTTCGTGTCCGTCGGCCAGGCCACTGCGATCAGGTGGAAGCTCCCCCAGGGGAGCAGGTGGAAGTGGGGCGAGAGGGGGGTCGAGTTCAAGCCCCCGGGCGACACCGTCTTCAACTGCCCGTCGGGCCAGTCCGGGCTGGTGCGGACGTGCAACAAGCCGGCGAACGCCCCGGGGGGCACGTTCGAGTACTTCCTGCACCTCGTCTACGACCCGTTCCTCGTCAACGAGTAGCCGCGTCTTCCTGCCGGTAGAGCCACGCGCGCACCTCTTCGAGCGCCGCGTCGGGATCGAGCGCGCGGCCGGCCTCCTCGGCCGCCGCCGCGCGCGCTACGCCCAGCGCGGCGCGTGACGCCGCGACCAGCGGCAGCAGGAACGCGTCGTCGGCCAAGTCCCGCTGAAGGCCGCTCAAGTCCTGGCGCGTCTGCGCGACGCCGAACCAGCGTACTGCGACCTCGTGCTCGCCGTGCCGCGCCACAAGTCCCGTGGCGGCGTCGAGGACGGACAGCGCGGCAGTTGCCGAGCCCGTCTCCCGCGCGATCGCCAGCGCCTCCTGGAGCGCGAGCCGCGCGCCGTGCTGCGCGCCGCGCGCGACGTAGACCATCGCAAGGTTGAGCAGTCCGAGCGCGATCGTGTCCGGGTTGCCAGTGCGCCGGCCGAGCGCGATCGCCTCGTCGTACAGCGGCTCAGCGTGCGCGAGGTCGCCGTCGAGCCGATCGAGCTGCGCTACTGCGATCAGCGCACCGGCCAGCGTCACCTCGTTGCCCGACCCACGGGCGATCGCCAGCGACTCCTCGAGGTACCGCCGCGCCGTCGCGCGATCGCCGCCCCCGGCCGCGGCGATTCCGAGCGGCTGCAGCGTCGCGGCGACGCGGTTCATGTCGCCCAGCTCGCGCGCGATCGCGAGACTCTCCTCCAGGTACGGCATCGCCTCGCTGTGCTGCCCGGCAAACGTGCACAGCTGGCCGGCGGCGAACAGCGCGAGGCAACGGAGCATGTCGCGCGGCTTCGCGTCCGCGCGCGAGAGCGCCTCCAGCGTGACGCGCTTGCCCAATCGCAACAGGCCGCGACTGAACCAGTGGAACTTCAGCGCGTTGACCAGCCGCAGCCCGCGCGCGCCACTGCCGGGCAACGCGTCGCAGTACGCGTGCGCGGCGAGCAGGTTGTCGCGGTCGGCGTCGAGCTTCGCGTGCCACGTTACCTGGCCCGGCCCGAGCAGGTGCGGCCGCGCGCGCTCGGCGAGCGCCAGGTGGAAGTCGACATGGCGCTCGCGGGTGACCGCGCCCTCGCCCGAGGCTTCCAGCTTCTCTCCTGCGTACTGGCGGATCGTCTCCAGCAGGCGGTAGCGGCCGCGCTGCACGTCGGCCCCGACGAGCGACTTGTCGACGAGCCCCGCCAGCAGCTCGATGACCTCGGCCTGATCGATCCCGCCGCCGGCGCAAACGGCTTCCGCGCCCTCGATCGTCCAGCCGCCGGCGAACACCGACAAGCGCCGCAGCAGCGCGCGCTCGCGCTCGTCCAGCAGGTCGTGGCTCCAGTCGATGAGCGCGCGAAGCGTCTGCTGGCGCGGGAGCGCGGCACGATTGCCGCTCGACAGCAGCCGGAAGCGGTCGCCAAGGCGCGCAGCGATCGTCTCGACCGGGATCGCACGCGTACGTGCCGCAGCCAGTTCGATGGCGAGCGGGATGCCGTCCAGGTGGCGGCAGATCTCGCCGATCGTCCCGCCGTTCGCGGCCGTGAGATGGAACGACGGCAGCACCGCGCCCGCGCGCTCGGCGAAGAGGCGCACGGCGGGGTAGCTCGAGTAGGTGGCGTCGCTCTCCGCGCGGCCCGGCTGCGGAACGTCGAGCGCGGGCACGGGGAACGCCGCCTCTCCTCCGGTGCGCAGGGGCTCGCGGCTCGTGGCCAGGATGCGCACCTCCACCGTCCCCCGCAGCAGTTGCTCGCAAAGCGTTGCGCAGGCACCGAGCAGGTGCTCGCAGTTGTCCAGCACGATGAGCAGGCGCTTGTCGACGCACGAGGCCACGAGCACGTCGACGAGCGAACGGCCGGCCTCTTCCTTGACGCCCAGCGCGCTCGCCACCGCCTGCACGACGAGGCCGGCGTCCGCGATCGCGGCCAGCTCGACGAGCCACACGCCGTCCGGATAGTCGTCGAGCACGTCCGCGGCAAGCTGCAGCGCGAGCCTCGTCTTGCCGATGCCGCCAGCGCCGACCAGCGTGAGCAGCCGCGCGCGGTGCAGCGCCTCGCGCGCCTCGACCAATTCGCGCTCGCGGCCGACGAACGACGTGGCCTGCTGCGGCAGGTTGTTCGGCGTCGCCTCGAGCGAGCGCAGCGCGGGGAAGTCGCGGCGCAGCGCGGCGTGCTGCAGCTGGTAGAGGCGCTCGGGGCTGGTGAGGTCGCGCAGCCGCACGAAGCCCAGGTCGTGCAGCGACAGCGACTCGGGCAGTCGGCCGCGCACCATGTCGACGACCGCTTGCGACAGCAGCACCTGCCCGCCGTGCGCGGTGCCCATGATGCGCGCCGCGCGGTTGAGCGTGCTGCCGAAGTAGTCGTGGTCGCGGCGCTGCGCGGCGCCGACGTGCAGGCCGCAGCGCGCCCGCAGTTCAACGCCGTCAGCGTGCTGCGCGCCGGCGAGCGCGCGCTGGAAGTCGAGCGTGGCCTCGACGGCGTCGAGCGGATCGGCGAACACAGCGCACATCCCGTCGCCGGTCATCTTGAGCACGCGGCCCTCGTGGCCCTCCACGCTCTCGCGCGCGATGCGGTCGTGCGCGGCGAGCGCCTCCTGCATCTTCGCAGGCTCGCGCTCCCACAGCCGGCTGCTGCCCTCGATGTCCGTGAACAGGAACGTCGCGATCGAGGACGGCTCGGCCATGGCGGAGTATTTCCCGCGCCGCTGCGGCGGTCAATCAGAGGCGCGGGTGTCGCAGCGCCCGCCAGAGCTTCTCGGCCGTGAGCGGCATCTGCAGCGCATCGACCTGGGCGCCCGCGCCGGCGCGCGCCAGCGCGTCGACCACCGCGTTGACCACCGCCGGCGTCGCGCCGATCGTGCCCAGCTCGCCCACGCCCTTCACGCCCAGCGGGTTCGTGCGGCAGGGCGTGGACTCGTCCATCGTCATCGCGAACGGCGGGATCATGTCCGCGGCGGGCAGCGCGTAGTCCATGAACGAGCCGGTGAGCGGCTGCGCGCTCTCGCGGTCGTGGACCATGTGCTCGCAAAGCGCCTGCCCGATGCCCTGCAGCGCGCCCCCTTCGAGCTGGCCCACGACGATCATCGGGTTGACCACGCGGCCGACGTCGTTCACCGACCAGTAGCCGGCGAGCTCCACCGCCCCGGTCTCCGGGTCGACCTCGACCTCGCAGACGTGCGCACCGTTCGGCCAGCTCGCCGACTCGACCGAGCTCTCGGAGCGAAGGCGGATCGCGCGCTCCGGCTGGCGCGCCGCCAGCTCGAAGAGCCCGATCGAGCGGTCGGTGCCGGCGATGGCAAAGCGCGCGTCGCGGTACTCGATGTCGGATGCCGCCGCCTCGAGCGCGTCCGCGGCGAGCGCCTTCGCCTTGTCGATCGTGCGAACCGACGCGACGTGCACGGCGGATCCGCCGACGAACAGCGACCGCGAGCCCGCGCTGCCGAAGCCGGTGCCGCGGTCGGTGTCGCCCATCGCGATGCGCACGCGCTCGATCGGCACGCCGAAGACGTCCACCGCGAGCTGCGCGAGCGTGGTCGCCAGGCCCTGACCCATCGCCTGCGTGGCCGAGAAGATCTCGATCGTGCCGTCCGCGTCCACGCTCACCGACACGCGCTCGTTGAAGACGTCCGCGCCCGTCCACTCGATGAACGTCGCCAGCCCGCGACCGCGCAGCCTGCCGCGCGAGCGCGACGCCGCCGCACGCGCGTCGAAGCCGTCCCACCCCGACAGCGCCAGCGCGGCGTCCATCACCTTCTCGAACTGCCCGCTGTCGTAGGTCTTGTCCATCGGGTTGCGATAGGGCATCTGCGCGGGGCGGATGAAGTTGCGCCGGCGCAGCTCGACCGGGTCGATGCCGGTGCGCCGCGCGGCCGCGTCGATCAGGCGCTCGATCAGGTAGATCGCCTCGGGGCGCCCCGCGCCCCGGTACGGACCCGTCGGTGTCGTGTTCGTGAGCACGCCCGCGATCGTGAAGTCGATCGCCGGGATGTCGTAGACGCTGGTGCCCACCCACGGGCCGATCAGGAGCTGAATGACCGCGCCCGCCGGCGTCGCGTACGCGCCGAGGTTCGCGTGCGACTTCACCCGCAGCGCGAGGAAGCGGCCGCCGGCGTCGAGCGCGAGCTCCGCGCGGCTGATCACGTCGCGGCCCTGCGTGGGCGCGACGAACTCCTCGAGCCGCTCGGCCGTCCACTTGACCGGCCGGCGCAGCTCGCGCGCGGCGTACGCGGCGATCACGTCCTCGGCGTACAGCGAAGTCTTCATGCCGAAGCCGCCGCCGACGTCGCCGACGACCACGCGCACCGAATCGGCGGAAAGGCCGGGAACGACGGCGCACATCTCGTCGCGCAGGCCCGTGGGCGTCTGGCAGGACACGCGCAGCGTCAGCCGCCCGCTCGGTGCATCGAAGCTCGCAAGCGTGGCGCGCGGCTCGATCGGCGCCGGCGCAACGCGCTGGTTGACGAGATCGAGCGCGACGACGTGCGCGGCGCGCGCGAATGCGGCGTCGGATTCCGCGACCTTGCCGTGCCGCGCCTGGCAGGCGACGTTGCCCTGCGCCGCCGGCCACACCTGCGGCGCGCCGGGGGCCAGCGCGTCGGCGACGTCGGCGACTGCGGGCAGCGGCTCGTAGTCGACGGCGATCGCTTCCGCCGCGTCGCGCGCGGCGTGCTTCGACTCCGCGAGGATTGCGGCCACCGCCTCGCCGACGAAGCGCACCGTGTCGACGGCGAGCGCGTGTTGCGGCGGTGTGGCGGTCGGCGAGCCGTCGGGCCGCCGGAAGTCGGCCGACGCCGGAAGCGGCTTCATGCCCGCCGCAGCGAGTTCGCGCCCCGTGAGGATCGCCACGACGCCCGGCACGCGCCGCGCCGTCGCGACGTCGAGCGCGGCGATGCGCGCGTGGGCGTGCGGCGAGCGCAGGAGATGCAGCACCACCTGCCCGGGCAGCGAGAAGTCGTCGGTGAACTGCCCGCGCCCCGCGAGCAGCGCCTCGTCCTCGACGCGGCGGACGGAACGCCCGCTGCCGTAGCGGGCGGTTGGCGATTCGGCGGGCATGGCCTGCTCCGTGCGAGTGGGAAGCGCGATGATAGCGCCGCGCGCCGCCGCCTTCCGGTTGTGCCGCGCGCGTTCCCGGCCCACAATGCCGCCCATGAAGCGCGCCGAACTCGAGAAGGTCCAGGGCAAGAAGGTCGTCGACCGCATGCAGAAAGCGCCCGCGCGCGATCGCTTCGGCGCCGGCTCGTCGGGCATCCACGATCGCCGCGAGCAGCGCAAGCGCGACCAGGCGGCGGGACTGGTCCCGTTCGCGGTCAAGCTCCCCGGCGACCTCGTCGCGGCGCTGCAGGACCGCGCGAAGTCGAGCGGCCAGGCGCTCGGCGACCTCGCGGCGGATTTGTTGCGTGACGCATTGCAGCGCGGCAAGCGCTGAAGGAGCCTAGCCATGACGCTGCTCGTCGTCGGACTTCTGGTCTTCCTCGGCTCGCACTCGGTGCGCATCTTCGCCGAGGACTGGCGCACCGCGCGCATCGCTTCGATGGGCGAGCAGAAGTGGAAGCTCGCGTACACGGTCGTGTCCATAGTCGGCTTCGTGTTGATCGTGGTCGGCTACGGTCAGGCGCGCGCGGCCGGCGTCGCGCTCTACACGCCGCCAGCCTGGGGCAGGGCCGCGGCGTCGCTGCTCACGCTGCTCTCCTTCGTGCTGCTCGCGGCCTCGAAGGTGCCGGGCACGCGCATCAAGGCGGCCGTCGGGCACCCGATGGTCGTGGGCGTCAAGGTCTGGGCTTTCGCGCACCTGCTCGCCAACGGCAACCTCGCCGACGTCGTGCTGTTCGGTGCATTCCTCGCCTGGGCCGTGCTCGACTACATCGCGGCACGCGGGCGCGATCGCGCGGCCGGCACCGTGTACCCGGTCGGGCCGCTGTCGCGCGACGTCCTCGCGGTCGTCATCGGGCTCGCCGTCTGGGCGGTGTTCGCGATGTGGCTGCACGGTCCGCTGATCGGCGTGCGCGTGGCCTGACGGGAAGTGTTCGGCCCGGACGACCTCGTGCGGCTGGAGGCGCTGCTCGCGCAGCCGCCTCACGACAAGCGGGCGCTGCGGCCGGACGCGCTCGACGGCATGTTGCACGCGCTCGCGATCGGTCCCGATCCGTTCCCGCCCGACGCGCAGTGGATGGCCGTCGCGCTCGACGACGACCCGCGCGCGCCGGCCGAGCATGATCCGGAGCTGATCGACCTGCTTTCGCGCTTCGGCTCGCAGGCCCGCGAAGCGGCGCTAGCCGGCGGCGCCGAGCCGCTGCTCTACGAACTGCGCCGCGGCCGGCGCGACTTCCGCACGTGGTGCGAGGGCTTCCTGATCGGCGTGAACGCCGCGGAGAGCGACTGGCTCTCCTACGGCGAGCCCGGGGAACTCGACGAACTGCTGGGACCGATCGAGCTGCTCGCCGACGCCTCGCCCGCGCAGGCGCGCCTGCACATGTCACCCGAGCATTGGCGAAAGAAGCTGCTCGACGCCGAGGCGAACCTGCCCGCGACGCTGGAGCGCCTGCGCGCCTACTGGGCGATCGTGCGCGAGCCGCCGGCCACGATGCGCCGCGAGGGCGCGAAAGTCGGCCGCAACGACCCTTGTCCCTGCGGCAGCGGGCGCAAGTTCAAGCATTGCCACGGAAATTAGGGTCAGACTCGACTTTCCGGAAGCCCCCCAAAGTCAGGAAAGTAGGGTCAGACTCGACTTTCCGGGAGCCACCCGAAGTCGGGGCCTCGTCGACTTCCCCGGAGCGGAAACCAGGGTCAGCGTCGGAATTCCCGCGGCGCGCATCGGCAGCTGAGCCAGGGCGCCGGGAAATTCGACTCTGACCCTCATTTCCACTGACCCTCAGTTCCAACCGTTGTGGCCGGAAAGTCGAGTCTGACCCTACTTTCCGGCGGCGACACCTTCGCGCCGGGGGTCGGCGCCCCCCGCCCAGCCGCCGTCCTCGC
Organism: Betaproteobacteria bacterium; assembly: GCA_029884335.1. Taxonomy (GTDB): domain Bacteria; phylum Pseudomonadota; class Gammaproteobacteria; order Burkholderiales; family Casimicrobiaceae; genus VBCG01. The sequence continues at coordinate 3,081 of JAOUIA010000065.1, read as the reverse complement.
TGCGCAGCGGCCCCCAGTAGCCTTCGCGCCGTACGATGCGACGCGCGATGCCGTGCAGCCCGCTGTTCTGGTCGGCGATCGCGACCGTGTGGCCGCGCGCGCGGAGCGCATCGGCAAGCCCCGCGACCGCCGTGCCTCGCTCGAGGATCGTGGTCGCCGAGGCCTCGGCGCCGAAGTTGGGCAGCGCGATGGCCTGCTGCACGTCGAGACCCCAGTCGTACATGCCGACGATCGCCTTCGCGACGTAGCGGATGATCGCGCTGCCGCCCGGCGAGCCCAGCACCGCCTCGAGCCGCATCCCGTCGCCGAACACGAGCACCGGCGTCATCGAGCTGCGCGGCCGCTTGCCGCCTTCGACGCGATTGGCGACCGGCGCCCCGTCGCTGCCCGCGGGCGTGAACGAGAAGTCGGTGAGCTGGTTGTTGAGCAGGAGGCCGCGCACCATCACGTGGCTCCCGAACGCGCTCTCGATGGTCGTGGTCATCGACACCGCGTTGCCGCGCGCGTCCACGATCGCAACGTGCGACGTGCCCGCCTCCTCGCGGTCGAGGCCGCTTGCGCGCGGCGGTCCCCTGCAGCACCCCGGCGGCTGCCCGGCGCGCGGCGCGCCCATCGAGCGCGAGGCGTCGATCAGCTTGGCGCGCCCGGCGAGGTACGCGCGGTCGAGCATCCCGGCGAGCGGCACGTCGACGAAGTCGGCGTCCGCCATGTACGCGGCGCGGTCGGCGTACGCGAGCCGCTGCGCCTCGGCGATCAGGTGCACCGCGTCCGCGCTGCCCGGTCGCATCGCGCGCAGGTCGCGGTCCTCGAGCATGGCCAGCGTCATCAGCAGCGTGGCCGTGCCCGACGAGGGCATGCCCATCCCGCAGATCGTGCGGCCGCGGTAGCCGCCGCAGACCGGCTCGCGCTTGACCGCCCGGTAGGAAGCGAGGTCGCCCGCCGACAGCAGTCCGGGATTGAGCTTGTGCGAGCGCACTGCCGCGACGATCTCGTCCGCGATGGCGCCGCCGTGGAACGCGTCGGCGCCGCCGGCGGCGATCGCGCGCAGCGTCGCGGCGAACGCCGGATTGCGCAGCGTCGTGCCCACGGCCTTCGGCCTGCCGCCCGCGGTGAAGAAGTACGGCCCCGCCTCGGCGTCGTTGGCGAGCGCGCGGTGCGCGTTCCCGAGCGCGGCGTGAAGGCGCGGCGACAGCGCGAAGCCGCCCTCGGCAACCGCGATCGCCGGCTCGAACAGGCGCGCCCACGGCAGGCGCCCGTGCTCGCGGTGGGCCAGTTCGAGCATGCGCAGCGCGCCGGGGGTCCCGACGGCGCGCCCGCCGATCTGCGCGGCAACGAAGTCCAGCGGCTGCCCGCGCGCGTCGAGGAACAGCCCCGGTGTCGCGGCCGACGGCGCGGTCTCGCGCCCGTCGTAGGTCTCGACCTTCCTCGTGCCGGAATCCCAGTGGACGAGGAACGCGCCGCCGCCGATGCCTGAGGACTGCGGCTCGACGAGGTTCAGCACCAACTGCACCGCGATCGCCGCGTCGACCGCCGACCCGCCCGCCTCGAGCGCGTCGAGCCCGGCGCGGGTTGCCAGCGGATGCGCCGCAACCACCATGGCGCGCTGCGCGAGCGCGAGCGGCTTGTCGGTCCACCCCGAGGGCCGCTCCGGCGGCGGGGCGACCTGCGCGAGCGCGATGCCCGCCGAAAACAGGCAGGGAGCGAGGACGGCGACGAACCTGGCGATCACTTCGAAGGCCGAACGACAGCGACGCCCGATGCTACCACCGCCGTCCGTCGGCCGGCGCTGGCCGGGCCGCCGCTCCCGTGTGAGGCTCACACAATGAGCCACCCGTCGGGGACGATGCCGGCATGGACCGCAGCGAACGCTTCTACCTGATCGACCGCCTGCTCAACGAACAGGGCGTGGTGACGCGCGCGCAGTTCCTGTCCGCGCTGGAGGTGTCGCCGGCCACGTTCAAGCGCGACCTCGCCTACATGCGCGAGCGCTTCAACGCGCCGATCGAGTGGGACGACGATCGCGGCGGCTACGTCTTCCGGCGCAGCGGCCGCGCCGTCGGCCCCACCTACGCGCTCCCCGGCCTGTGGTTCAACGCCTCCGAGATCCAGGCGCTGCTGACGATGGACGCGATGCTGCAGGACCTGCAGCCGGGCATCCTCGGCGGCCACGTCGCGCCGCTGCGCGCAAGGCTCGAGATGCTCCTCGAGGAAGGCCGCGTCGAGGCGTCGGAAGTGCGCAAGCGCGTGCGCATCGCGCCGCTCGCCGCTCGCCGCGCCGACGACGTGGTGTTCGAAGCCGTCGCGGCGGCGACGCTGAGGCGCCGCAAGCTCGACATCGACTACCGCGCGCGCAGCACCGGCGAGGCGACCCGGCGCAGCGTGTCGCCGCAGCGCCTCGTGCTCTACCGCGACAACTGGTACCTCGACGCGTGGTGCCACATGCGCAACGCCTTGCGCAAGTTCGCCGTCGACGCGATCGCGTCCGCGCGCATGACCGAGGAGCGCGCAAAGGCGGTCGACATGAGGACCGTGGAGCGCGAGCTCGACGCGGGCTACGGCGTGTTCGGCGGGGAGAACGTGCAGTGGGCGCGGCTGCGCTTCACGCCGGAGCGCGCCCGCTGGGTCGCCGCCGAGCGCTGGCACCCCGCGCAGCGCGGCCGGACGGAAGGCGACGGCCACTACGTGCTCGAGGTGCCGTACTCCGATCCGCGCGAGCTGACGATGGACGTGCTGAAGTTCGGCGCCGACGTCGAGGTGCTCGCCCCCGAGTCGCTGCGCGCGCACGTCGCCGCGGAGATCCGCCGGATGGCGGCCCGGCTGGGGAGTTGACGGGCGTCACGTCCGGATCGCGTCCGCTACCGGCGACGCGCGCGACTGGCGTATGCTCACCGGCAAGCGCCCGACGCGTCGGGGAGCCGCGCGAGCCCGCAGGGGCGAACGGACCCCGCAACGCGGAGCGCGGAGGGCAGTCCAATGAGCCACAAGCACGAGAACCTGCTGCGCGCCATCTTCCACGACCCGATCAGCGCGAACATCCACTGGCGCGAGATCGAGTCGTTGATCCACCACCTCGGCGCCGAA